>CAYNYI010000057.1:0-20095 GCA_964401455.1 uncultured Fibrobacterota bacterium | reverse complement strand
GTCTTCGGATTTAAAAAGCCTCAATCAAAAGGCCCCTTTATTGTCAAGTACAGAGATATTTATTCCCGGAAATTTGTCTTTCAGGTCTTTTACCGCGCCGCTTACATTTTCCGCCGATTTGAATTCAGCGAAAATAACCGCTTCTGAAAATTCCGGGGATGAGTCCATCCGCTTGAGATCTATATAACGGCAAAACCGACTCAGAATGTCTGTTATGGACTGCAGACTGAAATGCGGATCTTTTTCTGTTCTGATTGTCAGAACAAGATTTTCCCCGCCTTTCCCCCTTCGAAAGATGTCTTTTAAAGGGGCCATGATAATTATAAATACAAAAGCCGCCGCCGTGAGTTTTATCTGATTTGCGCCCAGCCCGAGCCCTATGGCTATAGCGAAAAAGAGGTAGGCCAGTTCTTCCGGTTCCTTTATGGCTGTCCTGAAACGCACAATCGACAAGGCCCCGACGAGACCGAGCGACAAAGCGAGCGAGGATTTTACAACTGTAATAATAAAAAGGGTCGTAAGAGTTATCATCAGAAAATTTCCGGAAAGAAGACTGCGTTCCGACAAAGAGCGTCCGAAGCGGTTATAGTGCCAGCTTAGAATCAGGGCCATACAGGTGCCGGCGATAAGATTGATTATAAAAGCCGCCGCGGATACAGGAGTACTCCCCGCGGCTAGAAATTCCTGAAAAGAACTGAATTTATCCATAGTTATCCCTGCAGATTAATTATTAAGTCTCTACAGGAAAAATAAAACAAAACAGTCCGATTTACAACAAAGAGAAATCCTGTATGATTTTTTCGGCGAGTTTTCCGGCAAATTCGGGTGTATCATAGAAACCGTTTTCTATTTTCCCCCTTACTTCCGCGATTTTTTCGGGCCGCACGAAAAGCGCGCCTTCCACCCTTTTTGAGACTGCGGAAAAATCAGAGCCGGCTCTCGAAATACCTTCCGGACTGAGTCTTGCAGAATCGGAGGAAGGCGGCACGTTTTTATGCCGGTCGATTCCTTTTATCTTTTTTTTGGACCCCTCAAATAACGGCCCGGATATTCCTTCTATTCGCATAATAATCTCCCTTTATATATATCGGTTTTTTAAAGGGAAACTTTAGAAATAAATATTTTATTTCAGACTTTTTCTAAAAATTCCTCAAGAGACGATGAAGTCTCAAGAGCTATTTTGAGGTTTACTAAGTCATCCCCGTTTATTACTGTATCCCTGACGGGCCTTCCCGTAAATACAACACTTACATTCTTTATTACTTCATTTTCAGAGTTTGTGTTTTTCATTTTAACCTCCGATTGTTCATATTGAGTTTCCATTACTCTTTCGCAACTATTATACCGTTTTTCAAAATGTCCGTTTTTTAGCTAAAAAAAAGGTTTTTTTATATGAAGCCCCTGAAAAATTATCATATTATGCCATAATGAGACACCGGCGCCGACAGGTGTTCTAAAAAGAAACATATACAACTCTGATTTACTGACTTGAAAAAGCTCTCTCATAGGTTTATTTTATATCGCGAATATTAAAAAAGGCCCTCAATTGCTGAAAATAGAAGAACTAACCTTTGAAATCGAAATATCCGATGAGATATTGTCCCGGAACTATGAAAATGGAATTCACCGGCTATCCGGACCTTTTTCAAGCTCTCTGGCTTTTATATGCGCTTCTGCTTATGCCAAAAATCCCCGTAACTATGTCATAATCTGTTCCGGCCCTTCTGAAGCTTCTGCAATGGCCGAGGATATATCCCTGCTGGCCGGCCCTGAAAACACCGCCTTTTTCCCTGAGCTTGACTGCTCACCCTATGAGACAAAACCTCCCCACATGGAAATAATCGAAAAACGTCTGGACGCTCTGGACAAGATTGTTCACGGGAAAAAACCGCTTATTTTCATAACCACAGCAGGTGCCGCATTCCGTAAATCCCAACCTCTCTCTCTTTTTGATTCGGCCGGATTTTCGGTAAAAAAAGGAGACACTGTTGATTTGCCGGCCATAGCAGAAAAACTCACGGAACTTGGTTTTGAAAGATGTCCGATGGTACAGGGCCAGGGGCAATACTCAATAAGAGGCGGCATAATAGATATATTCCCGCCGGCTTGCGAAAACCCTTTCAGAATAGAACTTTGGGGCGATGAAGCGGAATCTCTGCGCGAATTCGATGTTTTTTCCCAAAGGTCGATAAGCGAAAAAGACGAAATCAGGACAGGACCTCCTTCTGTATATCCGCTGGATCATGAAATAATAGAATACGGCCTCGGAAACATTGAGGACGAGCTGGAACCATCCGAAGATGAAATGCGTGAACTTTCCGGGTCGTTTATAACAAATCTCGAATACCACAGATGCGAATGGCTTATAGATTATTTCTTCGATAATCCCGAAACCCCCCTGGACTGGTTAAAAGATGACGTCCTGTTTATTCTGGATAATACCGATAATCTCACCGAAGAGTACACCGCTGTCCTGGAAAAATTCAGAAAATCATTTGCCACAACCCCCGGCCCCGCCTCTGAACCGGAGCAGCTTCTTTTCAGACCCGAAGAACTGCTTAAAAAAGCACCACGTCTTCTGCATTTCGGAAGAGGGTTTGAAACCCCGGAACAATCTCTGACTGTAATCCCCGAAGACCGATCAACAGGAAGAATGACCGACATAAAAAGCACCCTGAATAAACTCGATACCGAAGGATATAATACTTATGTCCTCTGCGACAACAAGGGACAGGCCCAAAGACTGTCGGAAATGCTCGAAGAAGAGGGAATATTAATCACCCCGGTAATCGGTTCGCTCCGCGAGGGGTTTATTGTTCCCGGCGCCCGCATCGCGGTTCTGACCGACGACGCCCTTTTCAACCGCTACGGCGGAAAAATCAAATTCAAAAAACAAAAAACAGGCGCGGGGATAAAAGATATTTCTCTTTTAAGCCGCGGCGACTTTGTTGTACACATAGAGCACGGAATAGGCCGTTTTATAGGAATTGAGCATATAAGGTCCGGCCATTCGGAAAAGGACTGCATTAGAATCGAATACGCCGGAAAAGACCGCCTCACACTCCCATTGAGGACATAGGACGGCTTCAAAAATATTCATATACAGAAGAAGCGGCCCCCCCCCTTTCCAAACTCGGGAGCACCGCCTGGAGAACCAGGGTCCGCAATGTGAGAAAATCTCTTGACGGCATAGTAAAGGAGATCGTCGATCTTTATGCGAGAAGGAGATCCGCGAAAGGTTTTTCTTTTTCTCACGATTCGAGAATACAAAAGGAATTCGAAGACTCATTTCTATACGAGGATACTCCCGATCAGGCTACTGTCAGCGCCGCCGTAAAAAAGGACATGGAAAAAAGCATTCCCATGGACAGAGTCGTATGCGGGGATGTGGGGCTCGGTAAGACGGAAATCGCCATGAGGGCATCGCTAAAAGCCGCTTTGGACAATAAGCAGACCGCCGTTCTTGTCCCGACAACGATACTGGCACAGCAGCATTTTCTGGCGTTCTCGGAAAGATTCAGGGATTTTCCTGTTAAAATAGATATGATAAGCAGATTTGTAAGCCGTAAAGATACCGAGGAAGCCTTTAAAAAAACGAAAAGCGGCCATACAGATATTTTGATTGGTACCCACAAACTGCTTTCATCAAAACTTGATTTCAAAGACCTCGGTCTTTTGATAATTGACGAAGAACATAAATTCGGAGTGAAACATAAAGAAAAACTCAAATCACTCAAGGAGAATATTGACAGCCTTTCTTTAACAGCCACCCCTATACCGCGTACTCTTCAGATGGCCGTAAGCGGAATACGGGACCTGTCTATAATCGCCACAGCGCCCAGAAACCGACTTCCTATTCAGACAGTCCTCATAAGGAATGACGGAGAGGTTATAAAAAAAGCGATCGAACGCGAAATCAGACGAGGAGGACAGGTTTTTATAATACATAACAGAGTAAAAACAATTCAGGGTTTCGCTGACCGCATAAAAGAGCTTTGTCCGGACTGCCGGATCACATCGGCGCACGGACAGATGTATGAGAAAGACCTTGAAAGAACTATGCTGTCATTTATAAACCATGAGTTTGATATTCTTGTTTCAACTATGATTATCGAATCAGGGATAGATATACCTAATGTCAATACTCTTATAATAGACAGGGCTGAATATTTCGGACTGGCCCAGCTTCATCAGATAAGAGGAAGGATCGGACGGGCAAGCCGGCAGGCTTACGCTTACTTAATAACCCCTCCTCCCGCATCTCTGCCCGAACCGTCCCGCAGAAAACTCAAAACGCTTGAGCAATATACAGAACTCGGAGCGGGATTTCAGATAGCGATGCGTGACCTCGAAATTAGGGGGGCCGGGAACATGCTTGGAATAAAACAATCCGGTCTAATAAACTCGGTAGGGGTTGACCTTTACAATAAAATGCTCAAAGAATCGGTTGAGGCCGCATCCGGCGGTGTCCCGGAAAAAGAGCCTTCGGACATAGAACTGGAAATCGAAGTATCCGCCTATATACCCGACAATTATATTACTGATGAATATCAGCGGCTGGAAATATATTCCCGAATTACAAAGAGTGAGGCTCTTAACGATGTCGAGGCGGTTTTCGACGAGATAACCGACCGCTTCGGCAAGCCTCCCGCTCCCGCCGTAAGGCTTCTGGACAAATCCGTTCTTAGAATACTCTGCGCGGCTTCGGGAGTTCAATCACTGATATCCACCCGTAAAAAAGCGGATATAATTTTCCGAGAGAATATTTTGCCTTCGGCGCTGCAGCTTGCAGAACTTCAAAAAAGGTATTCCGGCAGCCTTTCACATGAGAACGGCCCTCCTTTTTGCGTGAAACTCAAAGATTATCTTCCCAAGGGAGTTCATCAGACCACGGAATTGAGAAAAATCTTGAATATTCTTTCAAAATAATTCTATTTTTTGAGACCGCCTTTTTTTTTTAGAAAAACTTAGAATTACAAGGTCTGTAAAAACATGAAAAAATATATCTGTTTACTTTCCGCGCTGATAATCACGGTTTCCGGCTGCTCTTTTTTTGGAGACTCAAATAAAGACGACTCCGGTTTAGTGGCAAAAGTCAATGACCGTAAACTTACCGTAAATGATCTGCTTTCCCGTGTTCCCGCTGAATATTCGAACTATTTGACAAAAGAACAAAATGTTATTTATTCTAAAAGATGGATAGAGGACGAGCTTCTCGCCGCCGAGGCCAGAAAGCTTGGAATAGATAAGGAACCGGAAATTAAAAAAGCTATTCACAGAGCCGTAAAGGAAATACTTGTCGGTGAAATGAAAGACAGAATTCTGAACAAAGAAACACCGGTCCCTGAAGAAGAGATCAGCAAATATTACGAGGAAAACAAAGATGAGTTTGTTATTTCGGTCCCCAGGGTAAAATTCGCGCATATAAGGCTTAAAAAAGATATCTGGGATATACGCAATCTCATATCCGATAATAACTTTTTTTCAATCGCCTCCAGATACTCACTCGACCCTGTTCCTGACACATCCATGATTAAATTCGTTACCGAAGAGGATGTTCCTCCGCATATTTCTCAGGTTGTGTTCAATATACGGGAAGGCGGTACGTCAAGACCAATTAAAACCAATAACGGACATCTTATAGTACGGGTCCTGGAAAAGCAGAAACCCGGAACACTCAGATCTATTGAAGAAGTAAAGCCGGAAATCATTTATAAAATCCGTGAAATCAACAACCGTCGTTTTATTCAGGATACCATAGACAAGCTCAGACTCAGATCCAACATTGAGTTTATCATCGAGAATATTCCCGGCCCCGCGGACACCTCTGTAAAAGAACCACAGCAGTAAAACCGGACCGCGTATAATTACCGCCGGAGAAAGTAAAACAAAATGAAAAAATATTTTTTTACCGCCGCTTTCCTGCTGCTTTCGGTAAGCGTTTTTTCTAAAGAGGAAGTGCTTGACCGGGTTGTAGCGGTCATAAATGATGAGGTCATACTTCTTTCGGAACTGGAGGAGCTGCTCGCATCTACTATTGTGCAGGACCCTTCGCTCCGGGGAATGCCGGTTGGCAGACGCGACTCTTTAAAAACGGAACTTCTTGACAGAGTCATAGAGGAAAAGATACTAGTAGCCCAGGCGCGCGCCGACAGCATTACGGTCAGCGAGGAATGGGTCAGCCAAATGCTCGATGATCACATGGGGAAAATACTGTCTCAATATAAAAGCCAGGAGGAGCTTGACCGTGTTCTCAAACAGACTCTTGGCATCAACCTGCTGCAGTATAAAAACAGACTGAGGCAGCAATTCGAGGACAAATACCTTTCCGAGCATCTTAAATCCTCTATTATGCAGAAACTCAGCGCAACACCTTCCGAGGTTACTTCTTTTTACGAGAAACACAAGAATGTACTTCCCGGAGAAGAAAACAGCATAAATTTTTCCATGATTATGGTCAAGACCGGCCCGGATACATCGGTTACCAATAAAGCATACCGGAAAATAAAATCAATCAGAGACTCGATCCAAAGCGGTGAAGCGGATTTCAGCGACATGGCTCTTCGCTACTCCGAGGACCCGGCTTCGGCGGAATCAGGCGGAGACCTGGGGTATTTCAACAAGGGTACTTTTAATATGCCGGATTTTGAGTCAGCGGCATTTTCGCTTTCCCCCGGTGAACTGAGCGGTATTATAAAATCAAAGCTCGGTTTCCATATTCTTAAAGTTTCTGACAGAAAAGGAGAAGCTGTCCGGGCGTCTCATATACTTTTGCGGATTACGGCTTCTGAAAAAAATATTAAGCAAAAAAAGACTCTACTTGACTCGATCCGCGAAAATGCGGTGAACTCAGAAGATTTCGCAAAAGCAGCCGAAAAATACTCCGAGGCACATTCCGCCAGACGCGGAGGAAGTCTCGGCTGGGTATCGCGGGGGGACCTTGAATACGAATACCCCGATTACGCTTCAACCCTTGAGGATCTTGAAGCGGGGCAGATATCTGAGCCGGTCCTCATTGATGAGAAACTCTATATTTTCAGGATAAATGAAGAAAAAGACCTGAGGCCACTGTCGCTTAAACATGACCGCGAAAAAATCGAAAGGTTCGCTCTTCAGGAGAAAGTTGCGAAAAGAATGCAGGAATTAGTTGAGGAGCGGCGCAAAAAAATGTATATAGAGAAAAAGCTCTGATCAACAGGCGGTCCGCTTGATAGAATTCAGTGATGTAACTAAAACATACGGCGGCTGGAAGGTTCTTGACAGCGTTTCCTTCAGTGCCGAAAAGGGAGAATTCATCTTTATTTCCGGCCCTTCGGGAAGCGGAAAGAGCACAATTCTCCGGCATATATACGGCGAACTTCTTCCGGACTCGGGCGAGGTAAAGATCTTCGGCGTAAACACCTCTTCTATGAATCCGGCAAAAGAAGTGCCTAAGCTTCGCCAGAAAATCGGAATTGTATTCCAGGGACAACGGCTTCTTTCGGGCCGCAGCGTATTCGAGAATACCGCCCTGCCTTTGCGAATCGGCGGCTATAAAGAAAAGCAAATAAAGATCAAGGTATTAAAAACTCTCGCGGATGTGGGCCTCAGCCATAAAAGTACGGCTTATCCGGAGGAACTCTCCGGCGGTGAGGCGCAGAGGGTATGTATAGCGCGCGCGGTTATAAACGACCCGGTTGTTCTGCTTGCCGACGAACCCACAGGAAACCTGGACTCGGAAAACGAGCAGTCTATATTTGACATCATAAGGAGGATAAACCGTAAAGGGGCGCTTGTTATTATGGCGACACACAGCACATCGCTTATTGACAGTTCCGCTTACAGGGAAATCAGGTTAAACAGAGGTCTGATTGTATAAACTTTAGGCCTTGCCAGTCGGGAACAATATTTTATATATTTCTTAAGGTTACACACGTTTTATTGTTTATATACAGGAAAGGCAAAATAAATGGGAAACATATCCGCGTCACTCGGACAGAAAATTAAAAAAATCAGGAATGAACTGGGTTTATCTTTGGAGGATTTCGCCAATGAGAGCGGTCTTTCCTCCGATGAAATCGAACAGATCGAAAACGGAGATACCGACATTACTCTTTCTGCTCTTGAAGGTTTATCAAAAGGTCTCGGTCTCCCCTCGCCCGCTATTCTTCTTGCTGACAAGGAAGAGCTTTCAAAAATACTTGAGAGTATGCAGTAAGCGAATCTTTCTCTGAGATATTGGCCGGCAGGATGGAAATCCTGCCGGCTTTATTTTTACGGGCAAATTTACTATATTAATTTCCTCCTTAATCAGTTGGGATTAATATGATTCGGCTAAAAATAGCATGTGCTTCAATTTTTATAATATGTTTAACGGCCTGACCTAGACCCAAAAAACTAGACAGTTTACTCAGTTGACTTTTTCCACAAAAACACCAAAAAAAAAGGCCTCCCGTAAAACGGAAGGCCCTCTATTCAAATGCCGCCTCGCAGAATCGAACTGCGGACACAGGGATTTT
The DNA here is from genome assembly GCA_964401455.1 of uncultured Fibrobacterota bacterium. Taxonomy (GTDB): domain Bacteria; phylum Fibrobacterota; class OXYB2-FULL-49-7; order CAYNYI01; family CAYNYI01; genus CAYNYI01. Next base: position 11,597 of record CAYNYI010000057.1, on the reverse strand, counting down.
CAGTCCCTTGCTCTACCGACTGAGCTAAAGCGGCATTTTAGTCAAAAAGAACGAGCAATAATATAACTTTTACATCCGGTAGGCGCAAGAAAAAATCCCGCCTAAAACCCGGAAAAAAGGTTATTTCGCCTCTCTCTTAAGCGCCGCAGCCTTATCGGTCTTTTCCCACGGAAACTGCTTCCGGCCAAAATGCCCATAAGCCGCGGAATTAACATATTTAACCGATTTAAGCTTAAGAGTATTGATAATATCGGCGGGCTTAAGTTTAAAAACCTTCCGAACCGCCTTCTCAATCTTGCTTTCATCAACCTTTGCCGTACCAAAAGTATCAACAAGAACAGAAACAGGCTCCGCAACACCGATAGCATATGCCAGCTGAACCTCACAACGAGTGGCAAGCTTGGAGGCAACAATATTTTTCGCGATATACCTCGCCATATAAGCGGCCGAACGGTCAACCTTTGACGGATCCTTTCCAGAGAAAGCACCGCCGCCGTGACGGCCCATTCCGCCGTAAGTATCTACAATTATTTTCCTACCGGTAAGACCGCAGTCGCCCTGAGGTCCGCCGATAACAAAACGCCCGGTAGGGTTGATATAAATTTTGGTCTTCTTGTCGATGAGTTTTCCGCATACAGGCTTAACAACCTTCTTTACGATTTCATCGGTAAGCTTTTTATGAGTAATCTCGGGATCATGCTGAGTTGAAATAACAACAGCATCTATTCTCTTTGGTTTACCGTCAACATATTCAACAGTAACCTGACTCTTGGAATCCGGCCTGATATGTTTAATCTTTCCCGCTTTACGCTGATTCGAAAGCTCAAGAACCAGCTTATTTGCCATCATAATAGGCATAGGCATAAGTTCCGGAGTCTCGTCACAGGCATAACCGAACATCATACCCTGGTCTCCCGCACCCTGCTCCTTGAATTTACCCTGACCCGAAGTAACACCCTGCGAGATATCCGGAGACTGCTTGTCGAGAGCAATAAGAACAGAACAGGTATTATAATCGAAACCCATACGCGCATCGTCATATCCGATCTTCTTTATGGTGGTGCGTACAACAGCCTGAAAATCGACATTTGTTTTTGTTGTAACCTCACCCGCTACAACAACCATACCGGTAGAAACCATGGTCTCGCAGGCGACACGTGAATTTTTGTCTTTAGAAAGCATCGCGTCAAGTATAGAATCAGAGATCTGGTCCGCGACTTTATCGGGATGTCCCTCTGAAACCGACTCGGAAGTAAAAAGCACTTTTTCCATTGAAAACTCCTTATAAAATATGCTTCAGTTTAAGAATCTTAAGAATATTGAAGACTTAAGATAACTATTTAAGCCCCCCGGATTCAAGGCACTAATGAAAGCAGCCCTTCTCCCCCGCTTTTTATAATAAGCCCGCGGATATCCGTAGGAAGCGGGGCCCGAATTTCAATATCCTCTCCGGTAAAAGGATGACGGAAATTCATTGAACCGCAGTGAAGCGCCTGCCGATGTATAGACATTCCTCCAAGATATTCTTCATCGGAAATACGGTTTTCTATATATGCAAGATAGGCCTCCGGGTCTCCGTATAGTTTGTCGCCGGCGATAGTATGCCCGATAGAACATAAATGCGCGCGGATCTGATTTGTGCGGCCCGTTACAGGCATACATTCAAGGAGGCTGTACCCGTCCATATTCCCGAGCAGCCTGAATTGGGTTATCGAAGGCAGCCCGTTATTGGTAACATATTGTCTGTTTCTGATGAGAGAATCCGGCCGCGGTCCAAGAGGACGGTCGATTACAAATTCAGACTCCCTTATCTCTCCATGCACAACCGCGGTATATTTCTTTTCAATACTCTTTTCAGAAAAAAGCTTTTGAAATACAGCCGCGTATTCGGCAGTTTTCCCGATTAAAACAATGCCGCTTGTTTCCCTGTCAATTCTGTTAATAAGATGAACATCGCCGAAACCGTATTTCTCTCGGAGAAGGGCGGTCATAGTATTATTGAAATACTTACCCGAAGCGTGGACCGGAAGATTCCCGGATTTATTTACCACGGTAAGGCAATCGTCATCGTAGATTATCTCAATATTTCTGTCAACGAAAGGCTCGGAGGAGATGTCTCTGTCATATTCCACACTATCCCCGTTTTTGAGGACATATGACGGTTTAATAATTTTCCTGTTTACAAAGACAATGCCTTTGCCTATGTTTTTGCGCCAGGCGGAACGGGAAAAATAAGTGTACTTAAGCGCCAGATAAGCGTCTATCCTCATTCCCTCATAATTCTGATCTATTACCGTACTTACTATCACGGAATAAAGATAAATATTTTATCACGGAATAAAATGCTAAAAAAGAAACGAATAAATCCCCTATTTAACAAGCACCAGCTTTTTCGTTAAACTGCGGCCCGGGGCCGTCTTTGCGACGATAGTATATATTCCGGCCGGCATACCGGAGGCATCCCACCGATATTGCATCTGCGGCCCGGCGCCTCGCGTTTGTGCGGCAATATGCGGCTCCGCAGCTATGCGCCCATGCGAATCATATATATGTATTCCGGACAAATCGCCCGCGGGAATACCGGAGACGGTAATAACCGTCGTAGGATTGAATGGATTCGGTGAAACAGTAATACCCGGAACAAATAACTGAGTGTCATCCTCCGGATCCTCTATACTGTATTCCGCGAGCATTGAAAAAGAAGTGTCGAAAACAGCAGAAGCCGCGCCGTGCGATTCTTTAAGCAGAAATTCCCAGTTATATCTGTATCCTTCATTCAGCCCGGTGACTGAAAAAGTACCAGACAATGCAAAATCATCAGTAGAAGAAATTGTATCGGTAATCGCAAACCCCATACCGTAACGGATTTCGGGTCTGGCGGGCACGGTGCTCTCCCACATAAAATCAACCTGACGTCCGCCCCGCACAATGCTTAAGCTGATTATTTCCGGAGCTTCATATTCATATTCAGCAGCCCCTATATCGGTATATTCATCGCGGGGATTTCCAGAAAAATCATATTGAACCTCAGCCAGATTGAGTCCGGCATCAATGGCGGCTGTGGCTGTGGATGAAAGCCTGAGATCATAGGCTGAAAAGTCCTTGTAACCTGACTGGCTCCACACAATAAGATTGGAGGCCGTGTCCGGCATAGTACCGGAGCGCAAAGCCGTAGAACCCATCAGAATATTGTTCTTAATTTCATTGCCGGATCCGTTGCTCTCGAGTTTCACAGAGAGCGATGGGAAATCCGGGCTATATACGCTGTTATTATAAACTTTGACATCCGAACAGGCTATAATCTCAAAAGCGCTTTCAACCCCTTTTATGATGTAATTATTGCGTATTATCCCGCCGTTCACATTATTATCCCCGGCAGTATTACCATAAGACAGGGCCCTGTCACAATTAATAAAAAGGTTATTCTCAGTTACCATGTTTTGGCAATCCCGCCAGTAAAAAACTCCGCCCCTCGCGGCGCCGTTCGTCCCCTGTATATTCTTAAAAACATTATGGTGTACCCGCCAGTTACGAGCCTTCATTATATCCATCCCGGCTATATAGTCACCGTTCATTTGAGGATTTGGGACTTCTGACATAGAAGTTATCTGTTCGAATAAACAATACTGCACTGTAACATCTGTCGCCGTCACATCAAGGGGAACTTTGATTCCCCGTTCACATATATCCACAAAATAAACATTATGCACCATAACATTTCTGGTTGTTTCCTGAATTTTCAAACCGTTCGCCCGAACATCCTTAATTGTAATATAGGCGAGAGTTATATTGCCAGCCTCGATTTTAACAGCTTCATCTTCCAAATCGGTGGAAGTAAAGCCCTTACTGATTATTGTCACTTTCTCAGGATCCCGGGACTGACTTGTTATGCTTGAGCCGTCTGCCGCAATCCGGAGCCCTAGGTCAAATCCGGACCTGGTAGTAAGATCGTAAGTGCCGTCCGTCAGGACTATGTTCCGAGTATTACCGGCAAGCATCTCAGAATGTGCCTGAAGAAGGTCATCAACAGAAGAACAGACAACCGCATTTGTCTGCGGTATATTTATGTCCGGAACATTGGTTAAAAGAGAATCCTGAATGTTAGCTTGTATAGTTATTACCATTAAAACCAAGGCAACGGCAATACATTTACTCATTTTTTTGGTCCTTTTGAGACAGGTAAAAGAGAAATAGATGGCAATACTTACAATATATATAAATTCAGAAAGTTTGTCTACAAAAACGGAAGGATTTTATGAAACGCCTCTAAGAGCTTTTTTACGGTCATTTTCATCCAAAAGCCTTTTTCTGAGCCTAATGCTTTTTGGTGTAACTTCTACAAGTTCGTCCTGATTTATGTATTCAATACACTGTTCAAGAGAAAGAACGGTATGAGGAACCAGAACCACATTGTCATCCGAACCCGCCGCTCTTATATTGGTAAGTTTTTTGCCTTTCGCGGGGTTTACAGTCAAATCGTTTTCCCGGCAGTGTTCCCCGACAATCTGGCCCTTGTAAACCTTTTCACCCGGACCCAGAAGAAGCCTGCCCCGATTCTGCAGATTAAAAAGAGCATATGCAATTGTGGTACAATTCTCCTGGGAGATAAGAACGCCGTTACGCCTGTTGGTTATGGCGCCGGCATGCGGATAATAGCCCATGAATATATAATTCATTATACCGTTACCCTTTGTCTCGGTCATAAGTTCTGACTTAAAACCTATAAGGCCCCGGGTGGGTATCTTGTATTTAAGACGCGCCATCCCGTGCTCCTGCCCCATCTCAAGCATTTCGCCTTTACGGGTACCGAGTTTTTCAATAACGCCGCCCATAAATTCTTCATCGACATCTATCATCAATTCCTCATAAGGCTCCAACAAAACGCCGTCTTCTTCCTTGATTATGACTTCGGGCCTTGTAACCTGAAACTCATAATCCTCTCTGCGCATCTTCTCGATAAGAACAGAAAGATGAAGCTCCCCTCTGCCAGATACTTTAAAACCGATACCGGAACCAAGCTCCTCGACACCAAGGGCTACATCGGACAAAACCTCACGGTTTAAACGGTCCCTCAGATGACCGGATGTAACATATTTGCCTTCAAGACCGCTGAAAGGACTGTCGTTTGCGAGAAAATTCATGGTAAGAGTAGGCGGATCAATCTTTATACCGGGAAGCGGCTTAGGGTTTTCCGGATCGGTAAGAGTTTCGCCAACGGTTATTCTGTTCATCCCGGCTACCGCAATAATATCCCCGGTAACGGCAAGCCCCGTCTCCACTTTTTTATTACCTTCAAATCTGTATATTTTGGTGATTCTCGCCGTATAGGTTTCCTTTCCCTCAGCGGCAACAACGACGTCGCGGTTAATATTGAAAACCCCGGAAGTTATTTTGCCTATTCCGAGCCGGCCGAGAAAAGGAGAATAATCTATTGAGCTGACAAGCATCTGCAGCGGCCCCTCAGGGTCTCCGGACGGAGGCGGGATTTTTTCCACAACCATGTCAAGAAGCGGACGTATGTCTTCCGGTTCATCATTATACTCAAGCATGGCATAACCGTCTCTCGCGGAAGCATAAATTATAGGAAAATCAAGAATTTCATCCGGTGCTTCAAGCTTCACAAACAAATCAAAAACCTGATCGACAGCCCATTCGGGTCTGGCGTCTTTTTTATCGATTTTATTTATGACAACTATTACAGAAAGTTTGAGAGCGAGGGCTTTTTTAAGGACAAAAAATGTCTGCGGCATCGGACCTTCGGCCGCGTCAACCAATAAAAGAGCTCCGTCCGCCATACGGAGGACACGTTCAACCTGACCGCCGAAATCCGCGTGCCCCGGCGTATCTATTATGTTTATGCAGCAGCCCCGGTAAATAAAAGAACCGTTTTTGGAGGTAATTGTTATACCACGTTCACGTTCCTGGTCCATCGAGTCCATAAGCCTTTCGGCCACTTCCTGATTTTCCCGAAAAAGACCGCTCTGCCGGAAAAGTTCATCTACAAGAGTAGTCTTACCGTGGTCAACATGGGCGATAATAGCTATGTTTCGAATATTTTCTTTTTTCATGGGCCATAAAGATAAGCTATTACGCCGAAGGATGGTATTAAAATTTAGCTTTCCTTATCATTTCTGCTGCAATGTCAGGTCCGGATACGCCCTTGACGCTGATTTGCCCACGGCCCTTATAATTTGCGAACCATATTTTGAGTATTTCCAGTACACCCGGATATTCATCCCGGAGCTCATTTACAGACCTCACTGATCTAAATACTGAGGAAGGCGATACCGACATAATTTTATCATCGGTTTCTCCTCCGTCAATCATGTGCATTATACCGATAACTCGGACGCCAAGTGTATCTCCGCGCTCCATGGCGGGGCCCAGGACTATTATATCAAGCGGGTCGCCGTCACCTCCGTCTTCCTTTCGGAGCAGAGTTCCCGGAATCATTCCGTAATTACAGACATACGGAAGATAGTTTACAATTCTTTTTTTGCCGTCCTTAATTTCCCATTCTATCAGTCCGCTATTTTTGTTTAATTCCCATTTTGCCGAGGTTCCGGACGGTATTTCTATCAAGGCGCTTACATTTTCGGCTCCCGCAGGCGTTAATATGGAAAAAATGAGAAATAATATGAAAAATACTGCCAAAAACTCTCCCTATTTTTGAAATACTATTTTTTCTGTATATGTCCTGCCTTCTACAGAGACCGCCGCTATATAGACTCCCGCCGGCATGCCGGAAGCATCAAAGATAAATTTTTGGGCGGACGAACGGCCTTTTGCCTTTTCGGCGTTTTTCGGACGCGCGACAATCCTGCCCCGTGAATCGTATATCAGCATGGATAAATTAACGCGGTCCTGCGGGGCCGATACGGTAATGACTGTCGAGGGGTTAAACGGATTCGGATAAACCGTGATTGCCCCGGAAGCGGATATCTCCGGGGCCGAGTTCTGATCTTCTATAAAGGTAATCTCTCCGTGGTTTTCTTCAGCAATTTTGAAATTGTCAAAGTCCACTGTCAAATCGCCCTGAAGCATAAGTCCGGCCCCTCCGGAGGGGAACTCCGCACAGCTGACTTTTTTAACCAAAGAATCGTTAATGAAAAGTTCGGAGCTGTCCGCGCCGTCCGAGACGACTTTAAGAGTATTGTCACCATCGGCCCTTATAAGAATAGAACTCTCCGGAGAGAATAACGGCGTTACAGTGCTTCCGTTTATGCTATATCCCGCGAAATAAGCATCGGCTATCGCGAACAGATATCCCTGAGCGGTATTGGTGCCGCCTATGTTTCTATAAGCGAAATGGTACATAATACCGCTGAGGTCATTCGCAGCGCCGGATATTCTTTTCAGGGTGACTTCCGCAGTATCGGCCGTTCCGTAATCACCGTCTGTTGCAAGTACGGTGAAATTGGATGAACCGGTCGCCTCACCGCGAAGTTTTCCGGAAGATTCGGTAAAAGTACCGCTGCCGGTATAATTTTTCCATCCACGTATTTCACCGTCATAAAACTCATCCACAAAAAAGTCAGGGCTGTCCCCTCTGTAAACGGTATCAACAACGGTAAAATAGTCGAATGAGGCAGAAACATCTCCGTTAACAAGAAGTCCGGCCGTACCGCCGGACGTAATAGAGGCATCAGCTATGCTCATAAGAAAATGTCCGTTGCAGTAAAAACGGGATGTATCGGAAGAAACCGAGACAGTAAGCTCATTTACATCATCTGAATAAATAAATGAATTAGTCCCCTGTGAATTGTCATTTACCAACTCAACGGCACCTCCGGTCAGCTTATAAACGCGGAATGTATTTAAGGGAGTTATCAGAAAAAAGTAGCTTTCATTGTTATTCTGGGTCCTGAATGTTATTCCGGCCATAGCGTTTTGGCCGGCCGTTTCGATTTTCACCGAAACACTCACCGAAAAATCTGAAAGAGCAAGCCCGGGGACAACTGCGCCGCCGAGAGAGCCCTCCGAGGTTATAGACATGACTCCGCCGGAAATTTCGTAATTTCCGGACAAGTAGGAGTTCCAGCTCGAAGTGGAAGAATCGAATGTGTCTTCAAATTCGACGGCGGAAAATACCGCGGCAGAAATAAGAAGTATGAATATAATGAGTCTGCATGCCATTTTAAAGCTCCCTCTTTTTAATTTCTTTTTCCTCTACTAATACATATTAGACTTTTAGTCCAGGAATAAAGTTCAGATTTTAAAGTTCATAATTTATCGCGCGCCCACGGCCGGGTTAAAGTAAGTTCTCTCCTAAAGCATAACAAAAGGATTAAAAGGGATTATCTCCGCAGCGCCAGGTCTTTTGCATAAGAGGGAAAAGCTGAATATTCAGTTGACATACCAATTCATTTTCACTGTCATTCTCACCGTCCTCACCGGAGACAAAGCGCAGAAGCTCGTTGTTAAAATCCCTTATCTTGCGGCGCACAGCATTATACTTCTTTTCGGAAAGACCGAGTGTAAGAGCGCTTATTTCCCTTTCAGACGGGTCGAATTTCGAAACAGCCTCTTTGCCCCTCTCGATCATTTCCCTGTTGAAATTTCTTATAGAGAGGTTCGATACATTCGGGTCACACCTTACAACCTTTGAAGTCTGAACAAATTTTCCATTCTCTTCTTTCAAAAGACCGATTTCTTTTAAAAGCTCCAACGCCCGGCGGGCTTTAGCGGGTGTAATTTCCGGCAACAAACTTGATGCGATCCATTCCGGATCCGGCCTGAAATCCCTCAGCCCCGCCATTTCCCTGATGGCGCTGTTGAACCAGTTTGAGTAATATAAATATTGTCTCGCACTCAGAGTCCGTGTGTCGGGAATGTTCTGCATACGGACCATCTGCGAAAAATGGCTGTTTTTTGTTTCTTCATCACCGGCCTGATTAAAAAGTACAAGCTCTTTAAAAAAAGCAAGCTGCCTGCGGGAAAGGGAAAAGGGGGAAACAAACTTTGCCATATTCTTTTCCGGGATATTCTTTTTCCCGTCTATTATCTCTCTAAGAAGACTTGGTGAAGAAAAACCGGCATCGGCGGCATAGCGCCTGAAGGAATAACCTTCTGATGATTTCTTCTTATAAATAAAACAATCACGCAGAAACTGACGGTAATCGGTATATCGGAGTGAGTTTGGTTTTGTATTTCTTTTTTTCATAAAGCAAATTGTCTCCGCCAGATAATAATTTACAATAAAACCGAGCCTCTGTCAAGCCATACTATATTATTTCTTGTTATTTGGTGTACGTTTTGTTTCTTATATTACTATATTACATAGTCTTATTTTTCTTATATATATTTTTTTTCATTTTTTGAGTACATTAATATTTTACTGATCTTAAACGGAAACTATTGCGAAAGAACTCAGAATTGTTGTATAATTTCATTATCAAAAAAGGAGTGAAAATGGCCCTCAAAAAAGCCCCCAAAGCATATGACAATCAAAAGTTCATCCACAGCCATGATGCGAGGTCCCTCAGAGTCCTGGCCGAGTTTCTTGAACCCGAACAACGCTTCCGTGAACAGGAAATCCACAATACGATAGTATTCTTCGGATCAGCCAGAAAAAATACGGTCGCCGAGACACAAAAAAAGAAAATCGGTAATGGTGCCGACCGGGGCAAAATGCTGATAGCGGCCAAAGCACACGAAGAATGCATTAAACTTTCTAAAATGCTGACAGAATGGTCCATGACAATAAAAGAACCCGAGAAACGTTTTCTAATCTGCAGCGGCGGCGGACCGGGCATAATGGAAGCCGCCAATGAGGGCGCAAAACTGGCTGGAGGAAAGTCTATCGGCCTCAATATCAGCCTTCCTTTCGAGCAGGAACCCAACCAGCATATAACCCCTTCGCTTAATTTTGAATTTCATTACTTTTTCATAAGAAAATTCTGGTTTCTGTATTACGCCAAGGCGCTTGTAGCTTTCCCCGGCGGATTCGGTACATTCGATGAGCTTTTCGAACTACTCACTCTTGTTCAGAACGATAAGCTCGACAAAAAGGTGCCTATAGTCATGTACGGGAAGACCTTCTGGAATGATGTAATGAACCTTGACGCCCTGGTTGAATACGGCGTGATAAAAGAATCGGACCTTGACCTGATCCATATTTCAGACACACCGGAAGACGCTTTCGAATACATAACAGAAAACCTTAAAAAGAACTATTTTTAAAATGCATAACCTTCAAAACTTTTTTTTAAAACTGTTGTGTCTTTTCTTCCTGTGCACCGGTCTTTTTGCCGAAGTAAAATCCATACAGGATATAAACAACAGAAACGGCACAATAAATTTCCATGAAATCGATGAATTTTTCAAACAGGCCAGACTTCGTAAAAGCACATCCCGGCTGAAGGAATTCTATATAAATCTGCCCGACGCCGGAAAGTTTTATCTCATCACCTCTCTTTATCCCGGACTCACTCCTGAACTTTACCGCTTTCAATATATTATTGAAATTTTCAGCATAGCCTCTGAAGAAGAACGGGCCGGTATAATATTCTCCTCACTCAGCCGGATAAGAAGCGAGGAGACAAAAAAAGCACTCATAAATTCCTTCGTGCATAAAACATACGGCGGAAACAACGCGGTAAACATTCTAACATCGAAAAAAGAAGAAGCACGCGGCTTTGGAAAATTCAAAGAGCTTCCAGACCATCAGAAGCTTTGTTTCGCTGAATACCTCGAGAATAAAAAGGCGGAATATCTCCAGGAACTCAAAACCAACCGCTTTTATCCCGGTGGTAAGCCCCTGAAACCTTCCAATAGAAAATACAGGCAGGAGAAACTGATAAAATTCAATTCCCTACTGGATAACTATTCAATAAGACAGTCTGTAAGAGAACTGAGGTTAAACTGCAGCGGGCTTCTCGACCGGATTTTAATTAAAAAGGAGTTTTGTTATCTCGGCCGACTTAAAGTGCCGCTGGACAGGATATTTAATCCCGCCCAGGTAAGGCAGAACTACCTGATGGTTTGCAGAGCTTACTCTATAAAGCCCCATGTGGATATTACAGTTTCAAATAATTCAGACCCTTACAAAATCATATCCGGAATTGCGTATAATGCCTTTATGCAGTCTAAAATCATGAATAATCCTGATGTTTTTCTTTCATATCTTAAAGGCGCTTCCGAAGGCGGAGACCTCGGCAAAGCAATACTCGAGACCGGGGACGCGAAACTTCTCGGCATAATACACAAGTCTAAACCTGATTACAGGATAAAAAATCCTTATGAGAACGGGACATATGAGCTTCGCGTTAACAAACTACATCAATACGCCTTCCATCACTATGCTTCGCAGGGCGGGTATTCAAAAAGGAATTCCTGGCTGGAAGCTATATACAGCTCTACAGGCATACCCTTCTCATTTAATTCGTCTGATCATCTTGAACGCGAGGTCGAAAATATGAAGAATTCGGCTTCTCCCAAGGAAATTGATGAATTCCTCGAGCTTGTAGAGATAAAAAAAGATTAATCACAATGTCGTTCCCCGTACCCCGCAGTCAAGCGGGAGGACAGGCAATGCCGGAGAATTGTCATTTCCGTACTTGATACGGCAATCTATTTTAAAGCCATTCAGGGAATTT
>CAYNYI010000056.1:0-20218 GCA_964401455.1 uncultured Fibrobacterota bacterium | reverse complement strand
TTTTTGGGAAATATTTTTCCGGTGATTATGGGAAATTAATTATCGGTGCTTACAGTAGATAATTAACGCAAAGCGCATGCCGGAAAGGAAATACCGTTTTTTAACGCTAAAGATGTCTTTATGCGAAGATCATTGAATATTATTTGGGGCATTTTGAGTCAGAAAAGCATTTATTTTACATGGATGCGATGTATCTCTTAACATGGCATTCACTTATGGCGAGGCTGAAATCTGGGGCTATTTGGGACAGCAGGAAATTGATGGGGCGCAAATCTTAGAAAAGTCAAATCTAACGGAGATTATTTGATTCGAATTACTTTTTCATAATTAAAAAGCTTACTGCCTTCAGTTCGATATTTAACAAGATAAATTCCTGCTGGTTTTTCATACCCAAAGTCATATTTTATTAGTTCAGCAGGTTTAAATGATTTAAGCAGTCTTCCATGGGGATTATATATCTTGATTTCCAGGACATTATCAGAAGGTATTATATTTAAGGACTTTTGTACTGGGTTCGGAAAAATTCGTAGTCCGGAGCCGAGGTTTACTGATGTTGCATTCTTTTCCATGCCTGTACTGACATTATCATAAAGAACTATGCTGTCGAGAAGTTCTATATAATCTGAATAATTATTCTTCATATCAGCGGAATCTGATAAAGCATAGATTTCATATCCGCGCCCGTTCCTTGCAGTATGGCGGACATGCTCAAGCCTCAGGTTTCCGTTTAGATCCTGATAATATTCGCAGTTTATATACATACTGAAATTATTCTGCAAAACTATTGAATCCTGAATATACACAAATCCATATAAAGCTTCATTTTTAATATAGAGCTCATAGGCCTCGCTCGCGCTAATAGCCCAATCCTTATCATCAAGGTAAAAGGAATTAGTTTTAAGATGAAACAGAAAACTGTCTATTTACAAAACCGTCAAATGGCACACTTTTCTTTGACGACATACACTTAGAGCCCTGTACAATTTCTAATCTCCCGGTAAAAAAGGCCGTTCTGATTAATATAATAAATAGGTACTGGTGTACAATAAAAGGTCCGGAGTTTTCTTTTACAAAAGAATTCCCGCCCCGTCTGTCGCTTTGGTTTTAAATATGACATCGGGATAATATATTCCTTTTTTGTAAATGTCCGGGCGGTGTTTTTTCAGATAAGATTCATAGTAATGTTTTTTCAGAAAGTTTATAAAGTCATCGGCTTTGTATTTGTCGACAATAGCGATTGCGCAGCCTCCGAAACCGGCCCCTGTAAGCCTGGCCCCCGGTGCACGGTATTCACGGCAAAGCTCAATGATTTTATCCAGTTCCGGGCAGCTTATTTCGTAGTCGTAGGCACAGCTGTCATGTGAAGCATACATCAGTTCACCGAATTTTGACATCTCGGCGTGGCGGAAATACTCAACCGATTCTTCAACGCGCTTCCATTCGGAAATAATGTGTCGAAGACGCGACCTGAGCTTGAAACCTGAATGGGGAACAGGCATAAGTGTTCCGTCTTTTCTCTTCCAGAAAGTACTTACGGCCTCATCTGGCATCATTCCGGTCATAGAAGCGATTTCTTCTAAAGTATAACCATCACGGTCAATCATGCTGAAAACAAGACGCTCAAGTTCATCTTCGTCAATCCCTGTTTTATCCGACTTCAGATCGCCGAGAAGCTTTATATCCAGTTTTTTTCCTGTATGTACGCTGAGTTTCCTTTTGAGAACCGCTGTTATTATTCTGCAGGTGGCGCTTCGCCGGTTGTATCGGTCCATTGCGTCTTCCGTTTTAGGGGCATGCACCATAGAATTTATTACTATTGTGCGAAAACCTTTAGGTAGTGGAACTTTAATAAATCCAAAAGGATTGAAGTCTATCTTCAAGGCATGCCCGGCTGCGGAATTTATTTCAATGGCCTGATCCATACCTCCTCCCTGTGTTCCGACATACCATTCCGCTTTTTTCAGAACCTCCGAGAGTTCTTCTTTTTCGATGTTTATTCCGTTTGCTTTCATAAAAGCATAAGCTGTCGACACGACTATTGATGTGGATGAGCTCATGCCGGCGGCAATCGGGATAGTCCCGGAAAACATGCATTTAATTCCTTTAATTTGGTTTATTTTCTGCGATGCGGGATGCCGCATTACTGCCTGAACGGCGGCTTTGGCATAATTACCCCAATCCCCGGTGCTGAACGGCGGGATATCACTCGAAGCCGTAAAGCTCTTTGCCGGAAAATCTTCAGATATATTTTTTAAATGAATGCTGCCGTCCGCTGTAGCGGAAAAAGCCGCAATCATATCTCTGTCGACCGCTATAGGCAATACAGGACAGCCGTTATAATCGGTATGTTCTCCAATTAGATTTATGCGTCCGGGTGATCTGCTTATGTTCTCAGGCTCTGAACCGTAGACCTGAGTGAATTTTTCTGTAAGCCCGAGAAACCGTTCCACGATTCTCTCCCGTCCTTCATAAAGAGGATAATTTTTTGTTAAAAACTGAAACAATTCAGAGGTACTGTCTCCGGAATTCAGAATCTTTATAAATTTGTCGGTAATTCCTTTTTTAAGAGGCATCATAGATTCCTTATATCTTTGAAGAAAAATAGTCGATTGTTTTTTCGAGCCCTGTGTTCATATCGCTGTTTAAATTGCAGCCGGACTGTTTGAGTCTGCTATTATCCGCAAGTGAATGTTTTACATCGCCTGGTCTTTCAGGCATATAGATGATTTTCGACGAGGAACCGGTTATTTCGATACATTTTTCGGCCAGATCATTGATTGTTATGGATTTGCCGTATCCCACGTTGAAAACATTGCATAATGGAAGAGAGTTGTCTTTTATCCCGTTTTCTGCAAGGAAATTGTTTGCGGCCGCGATATCTTTTACGAAGATAAAATCTCTGGTCTGCAGGCCGTCTCCGTATATCTTGATGTCCCTGTTTTGGAGGGCGTTTGAGATAAAAATCGGGACAGCGGCAGCATATTGTGAAGACGGGTCCTGGCGTGGACCGAAGACATTAAAATATCTGCAGCAAACCGCGTTCATATTGTATTCTCTTCTATACAGGTCGAAATAATACTCTCCGTCAAGTTTTGTTATTCCATATGGAGATCTGGGTTCGGGCAGCATTGTCTCTTTTTTGGGAACATCGGGATTATCGCCGTATATAGCGGCGGAAGAAGATAAGACTATATTTTTTACTTTGTGCCTTTTACAGGCTTCGAGTAAATTGACTGTCCCGAAGGTATTGATTGATATGCATTCGGCCGGTTCTTCCATTGACTCAGGGACACTGATAAGGGCCGCAAGATGAAATACCGTCTCTGTGCCTGGGAGTATCTCATCCAGTATTTCAGGATTTCTTATGTCATTTTCGTGAAAAGTTATATCAAGCCCGTCGAGGTTCTTTTTATAGCCGCTTCTAAGGTTGTCAATAACGTGTACATCGTTCTCTAAATGCAGTGCCTCGCAAATATGGCTTCCTATAAAGCCCGCACCACCTGTAACAACTATTTTCATATTGTTCCGTTCAGTTAAGTAATTTTTCTATGATTTCTAATTGTTTTTTTTTAACGGGGTTGTTTCCGTTTATTATACCTTTTATCAATTCCAAACCCCGGTTTTTAATATAGTCCCACTTCTCTTCTGCTTCAGGACCCTCCGGTAACGGATATATGCCTTCCCCGGAAACTTCAATAATCCCGACTCCTTCGGATTTAATTCCTGTCAGTTCCTTCGGAGTTCTAAAATCCGGGTTCCTGAGTATTACATGGGTTTCGAATTTGTTTTTAATTTTTCTTAGAGTAAGGTTTACGGTGTTTTTTCCGGGAGAGAGATTTTTCCATTTGTCAATTATGCCCCAGGTCTTGTTCTCGGATTCCGTTCTATAGGGAGACAGGCATCTTATCACAGCAATAGGATAATCAAGAAGGTTGGCAAAGAAGGTGCCTTCTGTCTTTGTGTAGCCGGGTTTTATCGGAGCCTCCATTACCGGAAGTTCGAGTTTGTCGAAAACCTGATAATGCATGTGAGAAAGTATTGAAGCGCCCGCCCACTCTACATCACTGTTTGAGCATACTGTGTACGTGGGAGCTTTATCAAGGAAATCGAACATATCTGAAAGAGTAGTTTTATCGATTTTCTGTGGCACCTTTTCCATATTAATCAGTACGAAATGATGTCTGAAAAGTGGGAAAGGGGTGAGCTGAAGAAAAAACTCCCGGCCTCTTCCGTTCAAATCAAACCTGAATACACGAAGAGTCTCTTTTCCGGCTATGCCGGCATTTTCTATGCATATCGGGCAGTGTATATTTTTCTTTTGCGCAGCCGGTACAGGCTTTGGACTGTATCTGGATCTCGCGATATTTACCTGGGCTCGGTAGGTTGTTCCTGTGTCGGGGTCGATATATTTAAAGCGTGGGTTAGATTCGTATTTTTCTTTGTTAATATAGCCGGACCTGAATTCCCAGTCATGAAGAACGCCCATTGTTTCAGGCAGTCCCGAACTATTGTAAACAGAGTTCAGATAATTTTGCATTTCTTTTATTCCGGTTTCAGGAGCCGGAAGTTTTTGTGTTGTCTTTTGCCTCATATCGTGCTGCTGCGGTTTATTTTCTGATTTAATTCGGTATATGTCATATATTAATTTACTTAAAAAGAGATTTCAAGATAAATTTTTACCCGCTATCCGTACAAATACTAAATATTTCAAGAACACGTATATGAATGATACCAATGAATATCAAAAAGTAGACCGTAAATACATTGAATCCGGTGATGCCGAGTCGGTTTTTGATATTTATATTATGCGGAAGAAAAACAACGGTCAAAGCGAGATGGTGCTATTGCTCAGTAAAGGGGCATCGAAAGAAGACCGGCTTAGAGGGCTTGATAATAAGTTTTTCGGCGATCTTTATATACAAAAAGATGATTCTGAAAAGTATTATGACTATATTGCAGAGTCAGTTAATACTCTTCTTGAAGACCGTTCTGTTCCTGACGAAAAGAAGTCAGAGTTTTTATATAAGAGTACTTCAAAAATTGTCGAGAATGTTTTTAGTGATCCTCGCAGCGGTCAAAACATTAAAAGGGTTTCCAAAGTAGCATTCTCTATGATAAATTTTCTGCTTTCCGACAGGAGAAATGTAAAAAGTCTCTTAAAGATCGGCTCTTTTGATTATTACACTTATACTCATTGCGTTAATGTTTCCGTTTTTTCTGTGGGGCTTGCTCAGATGATTTCCGGCTTCACAGAAGATGATCTTTTCAATCTCGCATATGGGGCGATGCTTCATGATATAGGAAAGACTGCCATAAGCGGGGCTATAATAAACAAAAAAGAAAAGCTTACCGGAGAAGAATTCGAAATAATAAAAACCCACCCGGCAAAAGGCGAGGAGATGGTAAGGGATTATGTTCCTGAAGCTGCCAGAGATATTGTTTATCATCATCATGAGAAATTTAACGGCAGCGGATACCCCGAGGGTCTTAAAGGCCTGGATATTTCCGAAGGTGCGAAAATCAGCACTATCGCGGACGTCTATGATGCTCTTACAACCAACCGCAGCTATGCCCGCGCAAGGAACCCATTTGATGCGGTTATGCTGATGAAACAGGAAATGGTCGGCAGTTTTGCGGAGAATGAGTTTCTGGCTTTTATTAATTTTCTTGGTGGTCGTCCCGCAACCGCTTCTTAATACTGAATGGTTTTTCTTAATAAACGGGATTATTTTTTTTATATTAAGTGTAATACAGTTAATTTTTGTCAAATAATGGAGGGGTGTATGTTCATTATCATCGCTGTGCTGTTTTTTTCTTCGGCGGCATTCCCTGCTGTCAAGGTAGCCGAACTTCCTGAAGACTCAGAAATTACCGCCTTAAAAAAGTTTTCAGAAGGTATTCTTGTTTTCTATTCGGCCGGTGGTCTTAAACCGGACAGCTCTTCTGAAAGACCGGGTTCGTATTCCGTAGTTATCAGTACTGCGAGAAACGGGGCCCCTCTTTTTAAAAGCAAATTACCTTACAGCCGGTTCATGGGGGTCTCCGCTGACGGTAAATATGCCGCTTTCCTTAAAGACCAGAAAATGAACCAGCTTTTCGGAAAAGTATTTGCACGTCTTTACTTTTATGAGATAAAGACCGGGAAAGTAATAGAGACTGGCGAAATGCTGATAATGAACGGGCAAAATGAGGGAGAATGGATTGGTTCTGAGTATTATGCAAACAGGAAGCTTTTCAGTATCCGGAACGGTGAAGCCGCGTTTACCAAGGTTTCGGATTGGAGCGGAGATATTTCGATAGATAAAAATTACAAAGTACTCGGCACAGAAGTCAAAAAAGAAACAGAATATGAGTATAAAATCCTTTTGTTTAATCTCACGAATGACAATATGTATACTGTGTATTCATTTTCCCGTCCCGAGAAGTTTGATCAAAAGTTATGTGAGTTCAGTGAGATGAGTCCGCATTTTTACTTCAAGGCAGGATATAATCCTGCGGTATATGACGCTGTCGGAAAGCGAAGCTGTATAGCCCAGAATATAACTTACAAAAGAAAAAAATATTTTGGATATTTCTTTACTCCGCAATCGGTATGGTTTTATGACTTCTTCAGTTTTGCTGTAGTGAGTTTGCGCTCCATGGAGGTCTCGGACATTTACACTAACCCTCTGGGAGACCAGGTCTGCCGAATCAAAATGATTAAAGACGGAAAGGTGTTCGGGACAGCTTCGGACCCGGTCAACGGTTCCCCGAAGAGCGCTTTTTCTTATGATCCCGGAAAGGAGAAAGTTTTATTCTCAGACCTTCCTGGACGATCTATCGGCCTTGTCTTTCATGATTCTCCGGGCGTCTATACTGTTTTTTATCTTGACGGGGGCAATGCCTTGATGGCGGAACAGAGCAGAATTTAGAGCAGGCTGTGTTCTCTTTTCAATGAGATGCCGTATAGAAAAAATTGTCTCCGGCGGTTTCGGAATGGCGAGAGGGCCCGGGGGTATTGTATTTGTCCCGTTTTCGGCTCCCGGAGATCTTCTTGAGATAGAAGTCCGTAAAGGCCGTGGCACATTTTTCGGCAAAATATTAAAAATCCTGGAGCCTTCCCCTCATAGACGAAAACCCGAATGTCCCGTTTACGGGATCTGCGGAGGTTGTTCGCTGCTCCACTTTGAATATGAGGCTCAGGCCGGTGCCAAAGTATCAATTTTCAAAGAAGTTATGTCAAGAACTGCCCATATTGATGTTGATGATGTGACATTGATAAAAGGTTCTGCTGTGAGCTACAGAACAAGGGCCAGATTCGCGTCTGCTCAGTCAGGTAAAAACGGGTTTGGGTTTTATCAGCGCGGCAGCAATAATGTTGTCCGTATCGAGAAATGCCCGCTGCTTGATAATAACATTAATTCTTTTTTGGCGGAACTTAATTCTGACATCCGCTATAGCGAGGACTCTATGTCAGTTGTTTTTGACGGTGAGAAGACCGGGTCTTCCATTAAAGAAGAACTGATGCAGAGTGAGATAAACTCAAAGAAGGTATTCTACAGTCCGAATATCTTTTTTCAGAGTAATCTTGGAGTGCTTGGAACTTTTGTTTCGGAAACTCTTAAAAACCTTGGCGGCGGTCTTTGTGTTGAGTTGTATTCGGGGACCGGACTTTTTTCATTTGCCCTTTCTGAAATATACCGGGATGTGGTGGCGGTGGAGAATTCTCCTGGAGTGCCCCCTTTTTTCATGATGGGAAAAAAATGTAATAATGCCGCAAATATTTCATTTCATAATACCGATGCCGAAGAGTTCCTGAGGTCCACAGACATTCGCGGCCCTTCGACGGTCTTTATAGACCCTCCCAGAACCGGCCTTAGCAAAAAAGCCGCGGACGGAATAATAAGTATGGGGCCTGATGATATTATGTACGTCTCATGCTCTCCGCCGACACTGGCCCGCGACTGCAGACGTTTCATAAAAAACGGTTATGAAGCGGTACACTTTACGGTATTCGACCTTTTCCCCAATACCGTCCACATAGAGTCTGCGGTTCATCTTAAAAGGATGAGAGACCTCTAATAATTTGCTACCAGGTATTGAATTAATTATATTAGCCCCCTAATGAAAGATAGTTATGTTATCGCGATAGACGGCCCGTCAGGCTCGGGTAAAAGCACTACTGCGGCAAGGGTCGCGGAAAAGCTGGGAATTATCCATGTTGACACAGGAGCTATGTACAGGGCCGTAACGCTTAAAGCCCTGAGAGACGGTATTTCTTTCAAAAACGAGGATTCTCTTGGCGAGATGACCCGAAAGATGCGAATATCTTTTAGGCGCGAGGCCCGAACCCAAAGGGTGCTTCTTGACGGAGAGGATATTACCGGAGAAATCCGTACTCCTGAGGTGACAGCTGCTGTCTCTGACTATTGCGCAGTTCCGGTTGTTCGTGAAATACTGGTTGAACTTCAGAGAAAAACCTCGGAGTCCGGACCGGTTGTGTTAGAGGGGCGTGATATAGGTACGGTAGTTTTTCCTGATGCCGAATTCAAATTTTATATGGTCGCCTCGGACAAAGCCAGAGCGGAAAGGCGCAGGAAAGATTTTGAGAAGACCGGTGTTATAAAAACGGTTGAAGAGATACAGAAAGAGCTTATTGAGAGAGACCGCAAGGACTCCAGCCGCGAGCATTCACCGCTTAAAAAATCCGATGATGCGGTAGTTATAGATACCACAGGTCTCGGAATAGAGGAACAGGTATCTTTAATAATTGAAAAAGTTTTAAAAGAGACAGCAGAATAAAAATTATATAAAACATTAAATGAACCGGTTAATTTTTCCGGGAAAGGGAGGTGAGAACAAATGGATGAAGATGTAAAACTTTTATATGGAACAGAAGAAGATCTTAAGGATTTTATGGATGACAATTCCGAATTCGACAATGATTTGGAACTGGAGGAGATGTTTAATACTTCTCTTTCCGGTGTCGAAGAAGGGAAAATAGTAAAAGGGAAAATCCTTAAAATTACCGATAAGGATGTTTATGTTGATATAAACTTTAAATCGGAAGGTGTTGTTCCCCTTTCGGAGTTCAGAAATTCCGAGGACGTTGAAGTTGGCCGGGAGATTGAAATATATCTCGAGGAGATGGAAAATAAGGAAGGCCAGATTGTGCTTTCAAAGCTCAGAGCCGATTTTATGAAAGTCTGGGAAATGATAAAGAACGCCCATGAGAGCGGGGACATAGTCAAGGGAAGGGTCGTAAGAAAAATCAAAGGTGGAGTCGTTGCCGATCTGTTCGGCATTGATGCGTTTTTGCCCGGGTCGCAGATTGATCTCAGGCAGATACCTGACCTTGATTCTCTGATCGGTCAGGAACTTGATCTGAAAGTCATTAAGATCAATAAGCTGCGCCGCAATATTGTTGTCTCACGCCGCGTTGTACTCGAAGAGGAGCGCAGTAAAATGCGCGAGAAAATAATACAGGACATAGAAGTCGGTCAGGTATGGGAAGGTATCGTGAAAAACATCACGGACTTTGGTGCCTTCATCGACCTCGGCGGCGTAGACGGGCTTCTTCATATTACTGATATGTCCTGGGGCAGGGTAAACCATCCCAGCGAAATAGTCGGTCTCGGAGATAAAATCAAGGTTAAGATTCTCGGATTTGACGATAGAAAGACCAGAATATCTCTTGGTATGAAGCAGCTCGAGGAACACCCCTGGAAGGATATTGAAGAAAAGTATCCTGAAGGTTCCAAAGTAAAGGGGAAAATTGTCAACATAACAGACTATGGCGCTTTCATGGAGCTTGAAAAAGGCATTGAAGGCCTGATTCATATTTCTGAAATGTCATGGACTCAGCATATAAAGCATCCTTCCAAGTTCGTTGACGTAGGCGATACAGTGGAGGCGGTTGTGCTGAAAGTTGACAAGGAAGATCAGAAAATCTCGCTTGGTCTTAAACAGACGACTCCCGACCCCTGGGAGAATGTCGATACTGAGTTTCCGGAAGGAAGCACAGTCAGCGGACAGGTGCGTAATATCGCGGCTTTCGGAGTTTTTGTTGAACTTAAGCCGGGCATTGAAGGTCTGATTCATATCTCGGATATGTCATGGACCAGAAAAATTACCCATCCGAGCGAGATGTTCAATAAGGGAGATACCGTTGAAGTAAAGGTACTCAGTATTAACAAACCAAAGAGAAGAATTTCTCTGGGCTTGAAACAGATGGAAGAAAACCCGTGGGATTCACTCGGTGATTCTTTCGCAGAAGGTACCGATACAAAAGGTAAGGTCGTAAGGCTTCTCGACAGAGGGGCGGTTGTCGACCTTCCCGGTGGTGTAGAAGGTTTTGTTCCTGTTGCCAAGCTCGGGAGCGAAGATGTGCAGAAGCCGGAAGATGTTGTTTCCGTTGGAGATGAGCTTCCGCTTAAAGTATTGGAATTCGACAAAGAAAACCAGAAAATTACTGTAAGCGTGGAAGATTATTTCAAGGGACGCGATGAGGCTGAACTCAAGAATTTTCTTGAAAAGCACAAACCAAAGCCCACGACTCTCGGTGATGTTATGGAAGACGCGGAAGAAAGAAAAGAAGATTCCGCATCTGAAACTGTCGAAGAGAGCAAAGAAGAAGAAGGCCAAAAAGAAGAATAAATACTTTTTCAGGCTTTTTTACATAATTCCGTTCCTTCCTTTGCGGGAAGGAGCGGTTTTTTTTTGGTGGGATATTAAAATTTCTTGACACCTTTAAGAAAACCTGATATATTAGAAACTGAAGAAACTAAAAAAGTTTATCTGGTTTCCATAGGGGAGAATCAGTGATGAGCAGTGTCCGAAAAAAAATTCTCGCTGCGGCTTCGGAAAATTTTCGTAAGCACGGAATACGAAGAACTTCCATCGAGTGTATCGCCGGAGAATCCGGTATAAGCAAGAAAACGGTTTATGTTTATTTTGACTCGAAAAATGATATTGTAAAGACCCTTGCAGAAAGGCTCCGTAAAGACCTTGAGGAACTTTTTGGAGAAATGGATTCTCCGACTTACAGGTTTGAAGATGCGGCCGGGGCTTTCGCGGAAATGGCTTTCAGAATATTTCCCTCATATGGCCTTAATTTTCTCCAGGATATATACAGGTATTTTAAGGAAGAGTGGAATGAACTTGAAAAAGTCCGTAAAAGGAGTCTCCGGAAAATGGGACGACTTATTGAAAAAGGTAAAATAGAAGGCAGAATAAGAAAAGAGATTGAGCCGTCGGTAGTTGTCAACGGACTTATTGCCTTTGTTGACCGGGTGGGAAATCCGGAGTTTCTGATCAAAAACGGGTTGGGTACGGAAACAGTTTTTGATACTATTAAAATTGTTTTCCTGGAAGGGCTTTATGTCAGGAACTGAGAAAATACTCAAAATTCCTTTGTCGCATCCGGTTCATCCACAACCGGAAAAGGAATTGTTTTCAACGCTCTTTCGGTTATTGCCGGTTTTGTTACACTTCTTTTTTCCGAATTTTTACCTGTATATTTTTTCGGATGGCTTATAACAATATCCATATCAATGTGCCTTGCAGGGTCTTTTACACTGCTTCCGGCGGTTGTGAAAACAGTTAAACCCGGATTTATATATAAAACAAAAACTTAACGAGGGAGGAAAAATGAGTAACATAAAAAAAACAGCGGCGGTATTATTGGTTCTGATTTCTGTTTCACTGACTTTCTCTGCTTCCCTTTCCGGACTTGATATAATGAAAAAGTCAGATGCTGTCCCTCAGGGTAAGACCAGGAAATCTATAATTAAAATGGAGCTCATCGACCGTAACGGGCATATCCGTGAGAGAAAAGTTGTTTCCGCGTTTAAAGAATCTGATGAAGGAGAAAAGACTTTAATGACATTCAAATCTCCTGCGGATGTTGAGGGGACCGGTTTCTTAAACTGGACTTATAACGACCCTGGAAAAGATGATGACCAATGGCTTTTCCTTCCTGCGCTCGGCAGAATCAGGAGGATCTCATCTTCATCAAAAGGCGACTATTTCATGGGAACCGAGTTTACCTATGATGATATGGGGGACAGAAAGCCCGATGAAGATACTCATAAGCTGCTTGGAGAGGAAAAAGCCGGTGAAAAACTTTGTTACAAAATCGAATCTGTTCCAAAGGAAGAGGACTACATGTATTCTCGAAAATTAGTCTGGATAGATAAAGAAAGCTATCTCCCCGTTAAAGTTAAATTTTTCGACGAGGACGGAGAGTTTCTGAAAGAAATGAACACTAGCGGGATCAAGAAAATAGGCGGTTTCTGGACCGTTACAGGAATGGTGATGGAAAATGTTCAAAAAGACCGCAAAACAAAATTAACATTTAATGATATTGTCTATAATTCAGGCGTAAGGGACATGTTTTTTACAAAGAGGATGCTTAAAAAAGGTCTTCCGGATTATTAAATCCCGGTTAAGAAGGAGAAGATGTATGCGAATATCTTTTCTATTGGTGATATCAATTTTTTGTTCAGTCGCGGAGGACCCTTCTATCTCCGGTTTTGTGAGAAGCCATATCGCGACAAGAGCGACAGGAGAGGACAAAAGTGATATTATGCTCCTGGAGAATAAACTGGATCTGGAATTGAAGAAGCGTGCTCGTTATGCCTCTTTTACCGCTTCAGCGGAGATAATCGATCGGCACATAAATTCAGGGGAAGATGAGGATTCTCTTGAGGTTTCTCTTGAGGAACTTTATATGGATATTTCCTATGAAAGCATAGACCTAAGAATCGGCAGGCAGGTGGTCGTATGGGGGAAAGCTGACGGACTTTTTATAACAGATATAGTTACTCCCAAAGATCTTCGGCTTTTCCTGATGCCGGAATTTGAGGATATGCGTTTACCAGTCCCAATGGCGAAAATTGATTATTATATTGCCGGTTTGACTCTTGAAGCGGTAATTATGCCCAAATTTTATCCTTCTATTACAGCAGAAAAAGGCGATTGGGTATTCGGGGGTTCTAATACCGGAATAGAAGTACCGAAAACAAAACCTTCGGCTCATACAGAAAATTTTGAGTATGGAATAAGACTTTCCGGGTTTCTTCTGGATACTGATTATTCAATATTGTTTCTCAATACTTACTCTGATCTTCCGGTTCTAAGGTTCCGCGAAGCAGAACCTTCCGGCGATATGAAGGAAATATTCAGGGGATTGGAGTCTTTCGGAATTTCTTTACCTCAGTACCGGGAGCCGGAGTTTTTTTATCCGGATATTACTGTTTCCGGTTTTACATTCTCAAAGCCTGTTAGTTCGTTTATAATAAGGGGAGAGGCAGCTGTTTATAAAAACGATGTATTCGCTTCTGTGAGACCTCTTCCCGAGCTGACTCCCGATGAGGATTCTCTGGCCTCAGTCGCAGAGGCGATAGCTGATTCATCCGGTATTCCGCTTTTCCAGGCCTATTCCGTAGTTCAGGACAGTATTGAGTCTTTGTATAAAGCAGCTGAAAAGGAGACAGGCGGAGAGCTTGACAGCGTGCCCTCCGGTTCTGTCAAAAAAGATTATATCCATTATATGATCGGTGCCGATTATTCGGGTTTTAATGATTATATGGTCAGTATGCAGTTTATACAAAGGGTGATCCTGGACTTCAGCGAAAAAGAAGGGCTTCTAGGAGGTATGGGAAAACCTCTTCGGCAATACGACAATACGCTTACTTTTTTAATAGAGGGAACATACTTTCAGGAAAAGTTGAAAGCTTCCATGATGAATTTATACAGCCTTAGTACTGATGACTATATCCTCAGACCCTCGATCGAATACAATATTTCAGACGCTTTCTGGTTATATTCTGGATATGACCTGATTGAAGGAAAAAAGGATACCTTTTTCGGGCAGTTCGACGGGAACGACAATTTTTACCTGAAATTCAAATATTCTTTTTAACCAAAATCGGTGTAAATGAGCAAAATGAATTTCATAAAGCTTTTATTTAAGAATCCCTATGTTATTATAGTTTCGGTCGTGGTTATCACCTTGATTTTGGGCTCAGGGGTATCTGATCTTAAAATAGACAATGATCTGATGAACATGCTCCCGGAAAATCATCCCGCCAAAGTCGAGCATGAACGCATGAATAAAGAATTCGGTAAAGCGGAAATGATAATGATAGGTGTTTTCACAGATAACATTTTTCGGAAAGACTTTCTTAAAGAAGTTGACAGGCTTACAGGCAGATTACGTAAAATAAAGATTCCGGCTGACCCCGCTTCGGAAGGTGATAAAGGCGGCTCCCACCGTATTTCATGTATTGAGGAAGTTCTGAGTTTGAGTACAGTTCCCTATATTTCCGGGAGTGAATGGGGAATGGAGACAGGGAATCTTATGGAAAAAGTCCCTTCCGACTCTGCTGAAATGTATGCTCTTATGGAGCGTGCTTTTTCCTGGGATTACTATAGGGGGAGCCTCTTGACAAAGGACTCATCAGCCTGTATGATCGCCGTGGAATTGAAGCCGGAACTCAGCGCGGATGAATGGATGCGTGTGGTGGATAAAGTTAAAGAAGTCGCGGAGGATTCTAAATTCGGACCGGGTGTATCTCTGCATATTGCGGGTGAGCCATTTGTATCCGCGATGATAAATAAATATATCATTCGGGATATAAAACTGCTTCTTCCGGTAGTCTTCGCAGTCGTTTTCGTATTTTTATTTATTTCGATGCGCAGCTTCTTTTCCTCCACTCTAATCCTTATCGCAATTTTTATCAGTGTTATATGGTCGATGGGTATAATGGCTCTGGCTGAGGTCCCTGTATCTCTGATATCATCAGCAATTCCGGTTCTTCTTGTTGCCATTGCCAGCGCCTATTCAATTCATATAATAAAGCATTATACGGATCTGAGGCACTCAGGAAAAGATCCAAAAACCGCCATAGAGAGTTCACTGAATTTGGTCGGCACTTCGGTTGCCGCCGCGGCAATGACTACCGCTGCCGGATTTTTTTCACTTGCCGCTTCCGATATCGTTCCAATAAGAGATTTCGGTCTTTTCACGGCATTCGGTACATTGGCCGCTTTTGCCGTATCATTGATTTTTGTTCCGGCGGCTCTCGTCCTTTTTGATTCGTTTTTTAAAAAAGCCAAAAATCCTCTGGAGGCCGGAAAAAAATCCGGGATTGATTTTACACCGACGCTCATAAATATTGCAGAAAAGTGTGTGGCAAGAAGATCTACGGTTTTTGTCTTTTCCGGTTTAATCGCGGTCGGCGCGATATTTTTTTCATTTAAAATTTATCCTGATATGGTGCTCGTTAATTTTTTCAGGGATGAAAGCTCTGTCAAGAAGTCTGATATGTTGATAAACGATAAATTCAGCGGAACTACAACTATGGCAGTGGCAATAGACGGCGCTGAACCGGATTTTTTCAAAAGGCCTCAGTATCTGGAAGTTCTTGACAGTTTTAAGACATTTCTTTTGACAGACGGCGATGTGGGTATGGTTTTGACTTTTGCAGATTATGTAAAGAGAATGCATTATGCGATGAATTCAGAGAAAGCAGGCTTTGAAAGCGTACCGCCGTCAGCTCCCCTGATTTCGCAGTATCTTCTTCTATACG
This sequence comes from uncultured Fibrobacterota bacterium, assembly GCA_964401455.1. Taxonomy (GTDB): domain Bacteria; phylum Fibrobacterota; class OXYB2-FULL-49-7; order CAYNYI01; family CAYNYI01; genus CAYNYI01. The sequence goes on along the minus strand of CAYNYI010000056.1, from coordinate 4,646 downwards.
GAAATTCCGAAGACCTGGAAAGTGTGGTTTCATATGATTATTCCAAATCCAGGGTTATTGTTACGCTCAAAAACAGTTCCATAAGAACTTTGAAGCGAATCAAAGATGCCGCAGAAGGCTGGCTCGTAAAAAGATTTCCGGATGAGAAAATCTCTTTTGCCGGGACCTCACGGTTGGCAATGGCCGTAAACAGAATGGTCGTTACCGGTCAGATACGCAGTCTTCTTTTTTCGGTTATATCTGTTTTTATAATCGCTTCTTTTGTTTTCAGATCGGCGAAATGGGGTCTTTTATCAGTTCTTCCGCTTTCTTTTTCCGTGATAATGAATTTCGGAATCATGGGATTAACTGGTATGCCCCTTGATGTAGGTACCGCTATAATCGCCGGAGTCGCGATTGGAACCGGAGTCGATTATTCAATACATTTTCTTAACGGCGTGAGGCATGCTTCTTTGGGTCAGGCGGCAGGGTATGACTGGCGCTCCGCAATAAAGCTTACAGGTAACGCTGTTGTCTTTAACGCAACTTCGGTTGCGGCCGGATTTCTTGTGCTTTTATTCTCCTCATTTATACCTCTTGTTAAACTGGGTGTATTTATAGCATTCACTATGTTTACGGCGTCGGTCGGCACTCTTTTTCTTCTTCCGGCCGTTCTAAGTTATATTGGTTCTGACAATACAATGCAGGGAGAATAAAGAATTATATTTAATCATGCCTTCAGAAAAGCAACATCTTGAAAATAAAGAAAACCCGTTTGCCGAGGCAGCGGAGCTGCTCGCGTCCTCCGATTTTGAAAGTGCCCGGATTATAATTGAATCGCTTGAGGGCAGCGCGGATTCTGACCCTGAATTTTTCTTTTTAAAAGCGCTTCTTAAATACAATCTTGGGGCTTTGGATTTGGCGGTCGGCCTTTTCGAAAAAGCCGCTGAATTGGATCCGAATGATTTCAGGTTCCGTTTTAATAAAGGTATCGTTCTTCAGGAGTCAGGAAAGTTTGAAGCCGCTGCCGCGGAATACAAAAGCGCCCTTGCTTTGAAACCTAATGATCCGGAATTACACAACAATCTTGCCGGTGTCCTTTTCAGGGCCGGCAATACCGATGAAGCTTTGTCTCATATAAATCTTGCCCTGGAAAACAGCGAAGATCCCGGGATTTATAATAACCTCGGTGTGATTCTCGGCGGAAAAAAAGAATTTTCCGCTGCTGCAGATGCCTTCAGAAAGGCTGTGGAAAGGCGTCCTGATTATCATGAGGCATGGTATAACCTGGGTACAGAGTATCTTAGAGCCGGCGACTCTCATGAGGCATCAGTATCTTTTCAAAGATGCATTGATCTTGATCCGGAATTTTCTGATGCCTACAGGGGAATGGGGGATGTTTATTCTCGGCATAACCCGGAGAAAGCCCTTTCCTTTTATGAAAAATCATTGTCGTTAGAAAATGATGATGTTTATGCCTCCGCTTCGGCCGGAAGTATGTGTACCTTAACAGGAGAGTACCTGAGAGCCGAGTATTTCTTTAAAAAAGCCTGCCGGCTTTTGCCGGAAAACTTGTCATATGCCGCTTCCGTGCTCGAAATAATGATTATCCGCGGTGAGTATCAGTCGGCGCTGCGCTTTGCGGAGTCTTGCCGGGGGTTTTCGGAAGATCCAAGGCAGGTTCCTCTGTATTGCAGGATCCTTTTGCTTAATAAAGAGGAGGAAGCTTTTTTCGATCTGTTAAATAAGGCATCTCTATGGAAAGACGGATATCCGGATTCTGTTATTTCTCTGTCCGGAGAGGTTGAAGAAATTTTCGGAAAAGATAAAGCCGAATCTATGATAGCGATATGCGGAAGTTCCGCGGAATAACACGGGAAGACCTTTTGATGTGGTTACTTTTGCGGCAACATATGAAAGCGGTTGACAATAAAAAGAGTATAATTTAATTTATACTTTAGGTATAATGTTTTGATACAAAGATAAAAACCGGAAGGTTGTTATGGATACGGGAAAGAAAGTCTGGGAAACCGCCTATAAAAACGGGCAGGAACGTTCAGGAAACAGGATTTTCAGCGCGGTAATAAATACTAAAGCACAGCGCGGAGCTGGAAACCTATTTGAGACTTCTGAGTCTATTGTCGACCGTGAGAAGGAAAACAGCAAAAAGGCTCTTGAAGAACTTTGGCTGCTTAAAAAAAATTCCAAAACCGGTGAAACAGAGACGCTTGATCTTTTAATTGAGTATTATCAGGAGAAACTTGATACTGTCCGGCTCAAGGAAGAAAAAATAAGCAAAATTTCCAAGCATTCCCTGGACCTGCTTGATGAGCGTAAAATCAAGGGTCGTGAAATCGCACAGTTATCACAGGAACTAAAGGATTGCATTCAGGAAATAAAGTTTTTAAGTGCCAAAAAGGACAGACTTGAGAAAAAGGAAAGTGAACTAAAAGCTGATGACGCAAAGATACAAAAGGAGCTTTTGCAAAACGAAGGTGATGTGCTCGGCGGTCTATATAACATTATAATGGCTAATGAAGAACTGAAGAAGCCTGTTAAAGAAACGGTTTCTTCTGCTCCACCTCAGGAAGCTCTTTCCGAAAAAGCTTCCGCACCCGGGTCGGAAATGTCAGTCCGGAAAAGGCCTCTTGAAGTTCTGGAAACAGGCGATGTGGATCTTTCCAATACCGAGCAGCTTATTCTTCAGCCCCCGCCGCTTCTGGAAAAACCGCCATTTCCGAAATCTGTCGTAAAAACCGATGCCGGAAAGGTTCTGGGTGAATATTATTACGATTCTGCTTTATTCAAGGAAAAACGGCAGTATATTTTTAACAGCCGGTTCTTTTTAGATCAGCTTTCCTCAGCTGTAAAAATATGTACACGTAAGTACTCCGAACCTGTTTATATGGATATGCTGCTCATGTGCGTTGATATTCAAAATCGGGTGAAGAACCGTCCAAATATTCACTTTGAAATTTCCACAAACGAGATCCTGAATCCGCAATCTCTGAATCTACTTATTCAGAATATTAAAAGCAAAGATTTTGGGGAAGTTCTTAAATATTGCGACAGGCTTGCCGCAAAAACAAATAAACTCGGACAGAACTATAATTCTATTCTTAAAGAACAGATGAGTTCATTCAGTTCCACAGACTGATTCCCGCTTTTACCCACAGGCGCATAAGACTCTCCGGGTTTGTGAGTTCTAAGGTTTCCCCTTCAATCTTGAGCTCGTCCACAGACCCTGTAGTAAGTCCGGCGACCAGGCTAAGGTAAAGTTCTTCTGAAATATTAAAGTCCATTCCCGCTCCTAATTCCGAATAAAAAGAAAGCCCCGCGGCCTCCATTGATATACCTCCAATATCTATTTCATCCGAAAAGGAAGAGAAGCCTAAAGTGGCGGAGAGGGAGAGTATGTTTTTAGATTCCGGCACTCTCTTTTTATATATACCGGCGATTCCCAAAGAGGCAATACTTACCTTTTCCGAAATATCGACAAGATATTGTGTCCCGTCAATTTCATAAATAATGTTGTTGTCCGAATTATTTGAAAAGTAATTTGAAAACGCCAACCCTATACCGAGTTCATCCTCAGGGAAATATACGGCTCTCCCGGCGAATTCATATCCGCTGTTAAGCTCTTCCAGAAATTCTTTGTAGTCTTCTCCGGCAGCTCCGGAAGGGGTTCCGGTTCTTAAAGATGGACCAAAAAAAAAGGCGGCATTTAAGTTTTTTTTCTCCTCGTATGCTTCCTGTTTTAATTCAGCGGAAGAGTCGGCAGACGCCGAATAAGAATTGGACAAAAGAAGCATTATTAATAGAGAAGCATTAATGAAATAACTATTCATAATTGCGCCTTCCAATTAAGTGATAAATAGATAAGAGGAAATGAATATATACACTTATTAAGAGAAGCGTCAAGCAAAAATATAGATTAAATCAATAGGAAAATTTAAAATACATTTGACAATAATAATTGAATATTTTATTTTCTGCACACGCTGATTTGCCCGTGTAGCTCAGTTGGCCAGAGCAGCTGATTTGTAATCAGCTGGTCGGCGGTTCGAATCCGTCCACGGGCTAAATTATAACGGTTTTTGAAAAATGGGTAGATGCCCGAGTGGTTAAAGGGGGCGGACTGTAAATCCGCTGGCGTAAGCCTACGATGGTTCAAATCCATCTCTGCCCATATTTTTTTGTCTCGGCGGGAGACAGATTGTCGTTTTTACCGCTGTTGACAGAAGTTGAATTAAAAGCGGGTGTAGCTCAATGGCTAGAGCTCTACCCTTCCAAGGTAGATGTTGTGAGTTCGAATCTCATCACCCGCTTTCTTTTTTCTTTTGTCCAGGTCTCTTCCGCTGAAAATTAATATTAGTTTTTATTTGTTTGACTTTCTCCGGGATAAAATCATATATTCTACCCCCGAAAGTTGTAACTCTTTGATTTTTTGCGAGGAAGAATACAGGCCCATGTAGCTCAGTTGGTAGAGCACTTCCTTGGTAAGGAAGAGGTTCACGAGTTCAAGTCTCGTCGTGGGCTTTTTTATCGAGGACTATTTTCGGAAATCCGGAAAAGCAGATTGAATACATAACATTTTGTACTAAATAAAAATAAGGAGAGACTTATGGCGAAAGAGAAATTCGATCGCAGCAAACCACATGTAAACA
>CAYNYI010000055.1:0-20235 GCA_964401455.1 uncultured Fibrobacterota bacterium | reverse complement strand
TTCCGTGAATGTCTCTTCCGGATAGAAAACCAAAATAGCGGCTGTCATAGCCTTTATCCCAGTTATCACTAATAAAAAAGTAATAATTTCGCCTCACGAAATAGTAGTCCAGAGGGTCTTCGTTAAAAAGTATTCTCACAGTCGCATATACATCTGCTTCGGAGCTGCTTCGAATATACCTGAAGATATTGCTGAGACTGATAAGATCAGTATTCTCCGGCGTAATTTCTGAATAATCATCAAGGTGAGTCTTCATCTCTTTAAGACTGAACTCCCGGACAGTATCTCCGCCTATCAATAAAAGCGGTTTATAGCTTACCCTGGCGTCCGGATTCTCGGATTGTATGATGTTCTTGTAGTAGAGCATGGTAAAAATATCTGCGCTTTCAAGAACCAGTGAGTCTCCTATAGCGGGGACTATTATTTCAGAAAGATTATCCCTGGGGATAACGTCCGGGCTTAAAACCGGCGAACGGCGGTTTTTTTCCATACCATACCCCGGCAACATTTCGTCATCCAAGATAACCCTCTTGTCGGAAATGTAAAGACGCTGTCCGGGGCTGCCTGCACATCTTAAAACTGTTTTAGAGGCAGAGGAATCGGGATATGAAACAATGAAGAGTTCTCCCGCTCGCGGAGAACCTAAAAAAGGCAGATTCTTTTCTGTAAAGGGAATACCCGGACCGTAGGGCGCCTTTAAGACAACAAGCCGGTCTCCGGATTCCAGCTCCCCCTCCATAGAATTTATTTTCTTGAAATCAAAAACAAAAAATCCGGCAACGAAAACATTTATCAGCGCCACGACCGCAAAAGCAAAAACAACCGTCTCAAAGATTTCCAGAAAAAAAAGACGCCGGTCTCTTGACTTTTCCTCATGCTTTCCAATTTCAATAAAAGAATCTTTTTGACTCATTTTTAAAAATCCCGGGATTAAAGCTTTAAAACCGCGAGAAAAGCTTCCTGCGGGATATCAACTTTCCCGACAGACTTCATTCTTTTTTTGCCCTCTTTCTGTTTTTCCAGAAGTTTTCTCTTTCTGGTTATGTCTCCGCCGTAGCACTTAGCTGTAACATTTTTTCTGAGGGCCTTTATGACTGTCCTTGCTATAACCTTGCTGCCGATAGAAGCCTGTATAATTGTCTCGAACATCTGTCTCGGAATCAGCTCTTTCAGTTTTGAGGCGAGAATGTTGCCGTAAGTATAAGCGCTGTCACGGTGAATTATAACAGAAAAAGCATCCACAGGTTCTTTGTTTATAAGAATATTCAGTTTTACAAGATCAGACGGTCTGTATTCATGGAAAGTATATTCAAGAGAAGCATATCCTCTCGTAACAGATTTTAATTTATCAAAAAAATCAAAGATAATTTCAGACAAAGGAATATAATAATGGATATTTACCCGGTCGGAATCCGGATAATCCATATTAATATAAATTCCCCGTTTCTCCTCCACAAGCTGCATAATCGCCCCGGTAAAAGAAGAAGGCGTAATAATAGATGCTCGTACAAACGGCTCTTCGATGCGGTCCATTTTCACGCCCTCGGGCATATCATTGGGGTTATCGATAAATTTTGATACTCCGTCCTCAAAAACAATTCTATACCTCACATTAGGCACGGTATTGATTACGTTTATCCCGTATTCCCTGTCGATTCTTTCCCGGATGATTTCCATATGAAGAAGACCCAGAAAACCGGCCCGGAAACCGAACCCGAGGGCAGCTGAAGACTCCTTCTCGTATGAAAAGGCGGCATCATTAAGCTTGAGTTTTTCAAGAGAAACTTTGAGGTTCTCATAGTCAGCGGGTTCCACAGGATAAAGGCCGCAGTACACCATCGACTTCGCTTCTCTATAACCGGCCAGGGGTTCGGCGGCCGGTTTCTGCCTGTCGGTTACCGTATCGCCGACCCTGGTATGACTGACTGTTTTGATGCTTCCGCAGATATATCCCACCTGGCCCGCTTCCAGAGACTCCACCGGTTTTTTCTTTAAACCGAATATTCCGGCTTCGGTTATTTCATACCAGGTATTGTGTGAAAAGAACTTTACCTCCATTCCCTTTTTTATTCTGCCGGAAAAGACCCTGATATAAGGAATCGCTCCTTTGTAAGGATCAAAAACGGAATCAAAAATCATCGCTCTCAATGGAGCGGAGGAATCCGCAACAGGAGCGGGAATTTTTTCGACGACAGCTTCAAGCACACTTTCTACGCCCTCGCCCGTTTTTGCGCTTATTTTCAGGATATCCTCTTCTGCGCATCCGATAAGATCAATAACCTCTTTCTTAACCCTTTCGGGTTCGGCGCCCGGCAAGTCCAGCTTATTCAGCACCGGGATTATTTCAAGCCCGTTCTCTACGGCAAGATAAACATTGGAAACCGTCTGGGCCTCAACGCCCTGGGTCGCGTCAACAACCAAAACGGCTCCTTCACATGCCGCGAGGCTTCTGGACACCTCATATGTAAAGTCAACATGCCCGGGGGTGTCAATTAAATTAAAAAGGTATCTCTCTCCGGAAGAGCTGTCATAATACATAGTAACGGGATGGGATTTAATAGTTATGCCCCGCTCCCTTTCGAGATCCATATCGTCAAGGAGTTGTTCTACCATCTTATTTTTATCAACAGTTTTTGTAATCTCAAGAACTCTGTCCGCCAGAGTCGATTTTCCGTGATCAATATGGGCTATTATACAGAAATTTCTTATTTTTTTTATGTCTGATTTCATTTGGGTTTGCTCCGCCGGCCCTCTCAGGAAGCGCTTTCCGCGTTTTTTTCTTCCTCTTCCAGTTCCCGGAAAAAATCCCCGTACTGTTCCGCCAGCTCCGGTACTCCAAGCGCGTATTCCTTCCAGTTCTGCATAGCAGCCTTATCATCCACACATTTATGACACGGAATCAGAGAATTATCTTCGGCATAACCAAGATAACCTCTGTCATAGCATGTATTACAGCTTTTCTTTTTCCTGTTGGACTGAATTATTTCGCGTGCTTTGTCTTGATGAGACTGGTTCAATTTAAAATTATCCGGCATTTGATGTAGCTCCTTTTTTATTTTAGATCAAGATAAAAGTATTCTCTGAAAACCGGCTGAGCGCCGAAGCTTTCCTTAAAACGGCAAAGTCCCCAGTTCGGGTCCATGTTTACCGTAAACAAACCAAAATCAAGATAACTGAACCCCTTTTGAACGCTCCAGCGAAGCACTTCGCTGAAAAGAAGATTAACAGGCCGGTATTCCTGATATTTATAGTCCTGACTTATATAAAAAGCCATACTGACTCTTTTATTGCATACAAACATTACAATACCGCCAAGCAGCTTTTTCCCGAGATAGGCGCCGAAAAAAACAATGTCCTCCGGAAACATTTCTGAAAGCTTAATCAGCTCGGACTCCGAATGCGCGGGCTCTACATTGTGCCTGAGATTAAGATTTTTTTTAAGTATTTTATAGAATTGTTTATAATCAGAGGTGATTTTTACTTCCACTCCGGATTTTCTCGCTTTATTAACTGCGCGCCGGCATCCGCTGTTAAAATTTTTTTCAACATCTTCTTCCCTGAAATTAAGCGTAGAGACACTCGAAAGCTCTCTCTTCTGGTATTTAAACCCCAAATTAGAAAAAATAAACTCGGTATTATTATTCTGAGCGCCACAATAGAAAATACAGGGAAGCGTAACCCGAAACCTATCGTATTTCTTTTCTTTCATATATTCAAGCGACATTTCTATAACACTTTTTGTTTCCTCAAGAGAAGCGCCTTTTTTAAAAATGAAACCTCCGAAGGATGCGCCCGGGTAGCTTGCAAAAATACGTTTTCCGTCATCATCTTCCCGATCTGCTCCGGTAATAAGCGCGGCGGGTTTATCATTTTTAGTAATTATCAGATGATGGTTTTTAAATCTGCCTTCAGGATGATAAGAAAGAAACTTCTGAGTATGGAATATAGTGCCGTTATTCGATTCCCTTACAAACTCCTCCCACAAAACCCTGTCGCGGGAGGTATATTTTTTTACTCTGTATTCCGGCATAGCATAAAGATATAACTATTTGGCGGGAAATTAAAGAGTTTCGGAATACTTTGAAAGAGTATTTGCGAAGCGGTCAGCCAGAGACCTCATTTCTTTTACAGTATAAACGCCGCCGCTGCCGGCCCCAAGGGCTTTTCCGGTACGAACATCAATAATTCTCACATCACCTTCAACGGAGTCATCGTATTTGCTTATACTGCCTATCACCACTCCGTCAACACCCAGAACTTTCCCTACCTCTACGGCGGTTTCTCCCTCTATTATTCCCGACTGCCCCAGGGACTGCTCATTGAGAATTTTGTCAAGCTGCGACCTCTCTATAACAGAGAAGAAGCCCGCCTTTATCATTGAGGTGGTGAGCATTTCCGAAAAAGACCGGCCAAGGCCTTCTTCTTCCGAGGCCCTGTTGACATCCTTGAAAATAAAAACGGCTATTGAAGGTTTAAGCGAATCGGGCGCCTTCCCGTCATTTATCATCAGTTCTTCTTTTTCAGAAACGACAGCCGATGGACTTACCATCTTTTTCGGCGGAAGAGCCGACTTTTGAGAAGTCCGGTTTATGAGCTTTAAAAACCTTCTTTCCTGCTCGGATTTAATAAGCGATTTACCCCGCTCAAAGTGCCTGGCGGCAAAACGGGTCCTGCCCTTTTCCTTACTCAGAGCACTTAGAACAAAATGAGGGACTGAGAAATTACCGTCAATCCGTATGGACCTTCTGGCCGAACTAAAAGCGGCCTTCTTTTCTCCCTTCAGGTAATTGACAAGAGAAAGCATCCCCAGGGCGTACCCGCCGCGGTTGTTGTCTTTCAGATATTGTTTAAGCAGGGTTTCGGCTTTTTGCAATTCTTTCTGATAAATAAGCTTTCCGCTCTCAACAACAATCTCTTTATTGCCGCTGCCCGAAGAGGGCGGTGAACAAAAAACAAACATGACAGAGAAAATGCAAAATAAAGGATATAAAAACTTCATACGCCGACCTCCGCGATTATGGTCCAATCTGCTTGAATAATACAATATCTTACTCCTTAAAACAAGAAATTAAGGGAATACAGCTTTTTTCAGACAATTCTTTTCGCCGAATCCATTTCCTTCGAAACATTGAGACGCTGCGGGCAGTTTTCATCGCAGTTTCCACAGGCGGTACAGGGAGAAACCTGATCTTGCCCAACACCTTTGTTAATAAGCCTCCCGGAAAGGTTCTCATCAGACATTTCATAAATTTTAAAATCCCTGAGAGCCTGCATGAGAACGGACGGTTTGAGGCCCTCCGGGCAGCTTTCATCACAATACCGGCAACCGGTGCAAAGACCTTCTTTGGAAAGATTAAGACCATCGGCCGCCTCAATAAGACTGTTTCTGTATTCTTCGGTAAGCTCATCGGCACCTTCGAGGGCTTTAACATCTTCATCAACATGTCCGGGTACAGAAACCCCCATTATCGCGCTGGAAATGTTCTTGTTCGCTGCCAGAAACCGTATCGAACCGTAAACCGGAGAACTGCCGCCGTCCTTTGCCAGAAAAGAAAGAGCTTTGTTTCTGGCAAACCCGAGCTGACCGCCGGCAAGCGGATTCATAATTATTATTCCGGTATCTCTTTCTCCCGCGTACTTAATAAGCTCTTCTTCCCGGCGGTCCATCAGGTTATATGAGACCGTCGCGGAAACAAAAATTCCGGTATCTACCGCGGCTTTAAAAACATCGGGCGTCCCGTGGAATGTAAAACCGAGACCATGCCTGATCAGACCTTCATCCATCGCTTTTTTGATGCCGTCCCAGGTTCCGCCTTTTTTAGTGACATCATTCAGAATCTCCATCGTCTCCAGATTCCATACCTGATAGAAATCAAAATAATCCAGCCCGGTTTTAGAAAGCGATTTGTCTATTGCCTTTCTGACGTCATCTTCGGATGGTCCTTTTCTCCAATTTGATTTTGTTGAAAGATATACCTCATCGCGCCTTTTGCGGATTGCGTTTGCCATCCATATTTCACTTTTCCCGCCGATATATCCGGAAGACGTATCTATATAGTTCATTCCAAGGTCGAGGCCGCGGTTAACTGTTTGCCATGCGGTTTCTTCATCCGGAAATTTCATTCCGCCGAAACTGACAAAAGAAATATCAACTCCGCTTTTACCAAGCTTTCTGTATATCATAGAATGTCTCCATTATTTTAAAAAAGTCCTGAAACAACACCACCGGAATCGATATCAATTTTTTCAGAAGCCGGGGAGGGGGGCAGACCGGGCATTGTCATTATATTGCCAGTAAGAACGGTAACAAATCCCGCGCCGGCGGCAACATAAACATCTCTGACCGGGACATTAAACCCCCTTGGGTTTCCGGTAAGGGCCGGGTCTGTGGAAAAGGAATACTGGGTTTTCGCTATGCAGACAGGAAGTTTTCCATAACCGGCAGCCTCAAGCTCCCGGAACTTGTTTCTCGTTTTCATGTCAGCTTCAATATCATCAGCGCCGTATATTTCTATGGCGACCGTTCTGGTTTTTTCCCATAAACTCAAGTTATTGTCATAAGTAAGCCTGAAGTCAGGCTCTGTTTCTTCAACTGTTTCTATAACCGCCTTCGCAAGCAGAAGCCCTCCTGAACTGCCTTTTTCCCAGACCCTTGTTTCAATAATTGAAACACCCAGATATGAGCATCGTTCTTTTATGAGCTCTATTTCCGCTTTTGTGTCCGAAGAAAAAGAATTAAGGGCCACTATTACAGGCAGACCGAAATTATGAAGATTTTCAATATGCCGCCGCAAATTGGCAAGCCCCCTGTCTAAAGACTTCATATCCTGACCCTTAGGAGATCTGGCGGAAGCTCTGCCGTGCATCTTTAGGGCCCGAATTGTCGCAACCAGAACAACGGCTCCCGGTTTAAGACCCGTTTTTCTGCATTTGATATTAATGAATTTTTCCGCGCCCAGATCGGCCCCGAAACCGGCTTCTGTAACGACATAATCGGAAAGCTTCATCGCGGTGCGTGTAGCGATTATTGAGTTGCAGCCGTGAGCAATATTGGCAAACGGCCCGCCGTGAATTATGGCCGGGTTTTTTTCAAGTGTCTGAACTAGGTTCGGCTTCATGGCGTCTTTTAAGAGAACCCCCATCGCCCCTTCTGTTTTTAGGTCCCTGGCCGTTACAGGTTTTTTGTCATGGGAAAGCCCGACAACAATATCACCGAGACGTTTTTTTAATTCCGTAAAATTTTCGGACAGACACAAAACGGCCATGATTTCGCTGGCGGCAGTTATATCAAACCCGCTTTCACGGGGAACTCCGTTAGAGGGTCCGCCGAGACCACATACAATATTCCTGAGTGCCCGGTCGTTCATGTCGAGGACCCTCTTCCAGGTAATTCTTCTTGAATCGATATTAAGTTTGTTTCCCTGAAAAATATGATTGTCAACAGCCGCGGCAAGCAGATTATGTGCAAGACCGACTGCGTGAAAATCTCCGGTGAAATGAAGATTAATATCTTCCATGGGGAGTACCTGCGAATAACCTCCACCGGCCGCCCCGCCCTTTATTCCGAAACAGGGGCCGAGAGATGGTTCCCTTAAAACCACGGAGGCTTTTTTCTTTAGTCTGTTTATAGCATCGCAAAGACCAACGGATACAGTCGTTTTTCCCTCTCCGGCAGGCGTGGGAGTTATGGCTGAAACAAGTATAATTTTTGCACCGCGGTCTTTTTTCTTTAGAAGCGACCGGCTTAGCTTGGCCTTAAAATGGCCGAACTTTTCATATTCCTTTTTTTTAAGACCAAGCCCTGCTGCTATTTCATCGATATCGGCCATTTTATGCCGATGCGCGATTTCAATATCCGAGGGAATTCTCTTCCGGTTTTTTTTCATTTTTTAATCAGGATGTAAGAAAATCCTGAAGCCTTTCAATTGTACCGTAGCCGCCCGCGGCCACACCTTCTTTAAGCGTAAGAAGGGCGCTGTCGTTATCATCCAGGATTCTGTACTTTTTCTTTACACTGCCTATTACAAAGTCCAGCCCGAGGGGGCGGGCCATGGTAATAAAAGCGCTTTCAAGAGGTGTTTTCACAAGCCCTCCCGAACCTGTCCTGGACGGAAGCATCACAGAAAAATTCGAAAGCCCTACGGAAAAGTGCACCCCGCTGAATACAGGATCACAGCTGATTTTTGCCATTGCATTAAGAACCATTTTGAGCATATTCTCAAAGTCCGTGCCGATGGGGGCGATTCCCGGGTCAATTATGAGATCGTCGTTCTCTATTCCCGGGCACCTTTCTTCCGCCGCTTTTTTAAGATTCAAGGCTGTTCTGTAAACATCATCGCCGGTCTTATTCTGTTCCTTTTTGCCGTTTTCGGCCCTTTCGCTGGACATTAAAATAGGCATAAACGGTTGAATGGAATAGAGCCCGAATATTTCGGGACGCAATTCCGAAACCGAGTTTACAATAGGTTTTTTTCCGTTTGCCTTTTCGGCGTCATACGCTTCCAGTCCGGCCCTAAGTATCTGCGGATCGGGACTGTCGACAGAAAGAGGCAGAGATATCTCTGACTGGATTTCGCGGATAAGCTCAGCCATTAGAGATGGTTCCCTTCGGCCTATATTAACATCGATATAGGCTGCGCCTTTTTCCGCCTGGAAAACAGCAAGATTTTTTATTGCCTTAATGTCATTTTTTTCTAAAAGCTCATGAGTAGAGGGAACTGAATCATTAATGCTTTCTCCTATTATAGAAAGCCCCTCAACAGGTTTGTATTCGTTTTCTGCCATAGAATCTCCTGAAAATCTGTGAAAGTTTATGATTTGGCATTAAATTTATCAAAGATATCTACCGCGCTCGCGGCATCGGCTGCATAACCGTCTGCCCCGATCTGCTCGGCGTATTCTTCTGTAACCGGCGCACCGCCGATTATAATTTTAACCTGATCCCGAATTCCGCTTTCCTCAAAAGCCTTTACAGTCTCGGCCATCGCCGGCATTGTTGTAGTAAGAAGAGCCGAAAGCCCGACCAGATTATATCCGCCCTCTTTGACTTTCTCCACGAAAGCTTCAGGGGCAATGTCTATACCTATGTCCTCAACATCATAGCCGGCGCCTTTAAGCATAATAACAACAAGGTTTTTTCCGATATCATGAAGGTCTCCCTTAACCGTGCCTATAAGGGCTTTTCCTTTCGACTCCACACCGCCCTCAAGAAGAAGAGGTTCTATCAGAGTCATTCCGGCTTTCATCGCTCTCGCGGCAATAAGCACCTGGGGAATAAAAACTTCATTCCTCTTAAATTTACCGCCAATAATAGACATGCCGTGAAGAAGTCCGTTATCAAGAATTTCTTTGGGGTCTGTTCCGGAATCTATAAATTCCTTAGTCAGTCTTTCTGCGTCCGGCGCCTTTCCTGCCTGCACAGCCAGTGAAAGTTCTTCAAAATGCGCCATAAATCTTTCTCCTTGTTGAATACAAATGCTTGTTACTAATATAAAATAAGAATATCATACACCAAATTATTGTACAAACATGTCTCTTTACAAAAATTATCTGGCATTTTTTGTAAATAGATGCTATTTTCACCTCATGGCTATATGGAAGAAGAAAAATTTCCGAAACTTCATTGATAAAGTGGAGGAGCTGGAAGGAAATCTCGGTGTTTGCATAACTGATAAAAACGGGAAAATACATTATATGTCATCCCGCTTTCCTTCATTTTGTAGAATTATTCTTTCCTCAAAAATTAAACAGGAATGCATAAGCTGCCATCAAACCGGAGGAAAATGCCCTCTTGGTATAATTTTTCATTCCTACAAGGTCTTTAACGAACCATTTAAAATGGAAATAGGTTTTTATATAAACCAGATTCCGGATTCCATTTTTCTTCGAAACATTGATGCAAAAACGGAGGGACAACGACAAAAAATATCCTCTTCGGTTAAAAATTCTCTGAGGTCCATTCCCGTTCTTAAAAATGAAATCTTTGAGAACAGACTTAAGGAGGTCTATTTTGTCGCACAACAGCTTGAGATAATCGAGACAGACCGAGGAGCGCATCTGCGCAAAATCCTTGAGACTCAAAAATATACGGAATTCTATGACAGCGCGAAAGAGGAAGTCGGCTTTTCAGCCGCGGAACAAAAAGAACTGGAAAAACAGCTTATAAACCATGTCTGCTCCGGCAAGCCGGAAATTGCCAGGAAAATAATTAACCGTATGCTTATAAATATTTACGCTTCCGCAAACATCCGTACAGAAGTGCTTAAAGCGAGGATGCTGGAGTTGGCCGTAACTCTTTCGAGAGCGGCAACAGAATACGGCCTTTTTCTTGACAATACCTGCGGAAAAAATTTTAAACTGCTTGGCGAATTATCCGCAAAAACCTCTCACGAAGAAATAAGCGTATGGATTGTCCGTTTCCTCGAAAATTTTATGGAAAAGATTTACGAACAGAAGGGTTCCGTTTCCGGCCGCCCCCGTATAACAATTGTTCTCAATTATATAAATGAAAACTATTCAGGGAAAATTAACGTACGGGAATGCGCAGCCATGGCCTTTCTCAGCGAATCGAGATTCATTCGGGTTTTCAAAGAAGAGACGGGTAAAACCTTCAGCTCCTATCTGCTTGATCTGAGGCTGAAAAAAGCAGCGGAAATACTGCGCGACCCGGAAATAAAAATAAGCGAGACAGCCTATTCATGCGGTTTCTGTGACCAGAGCCATCTAAACAGGGCTTTCAAAAAAAAATACGGCAAAACGCCTTTGTCGTTTAAAAGAAACAATAAGGCCACTTCTTAAAACTTGTCCGGCAGATTAATTAAACTTATATTTTCAACATGAATAACTGGAAGAGCGTTCTTAAAGACCTGATAAAAATCCCATCAATAAGCGGCAGTGCAGAATTCAAGCCATATATTGAAGAGTGCTCCATTAAAATATTCAATCTTTTCCGTTCTTTGCCTAAAGGTAAAACCGAAATTCTGAAACATGATAACAGCAACCCGTATGTTTTCTATGAATATTTCTCCGGCCCTGATAAACCGTCCCTGCTTCTTTACGCGCATTACGATGTCCAGCCTCCGATGCGGGAAGCCGTGTGGAAAACGCCTCCCTTTTCCCCTTCCGAAAAAGACGGAAGAATTTACGGCCGGGGAAGCGCGGACGACAAGGCGGGTGTTGTGCTTCATCTGTTTTCTGTCGCCCGAATTCTGGAAGACAAAAATCCGGAAGTAAATATAAAGGTACTTATTGAAGGTCAGGAAGAACTGGGATCACCTGATTTTGAGGGTTTCTTAAAAAAACACAAAAACAAACTGAAGTCGGACTTTTTTCTCATCGCCGACCTTCAAAACCCGGCCCCGGGGACACCTTCGCTGACGATTTCTCTTCGCGGAATAGCGGTTACAGAAGTAACGGTGCGCTCCCTGCGTGCACCGGTCCATTCCGGTATGTGGGGCGGACCTGTGCCGGACCCCGCCGCGGCTTTGTGCCGTATAATAAGCGGTCTTATAAAAAAAGACGGCTCTTTGGATATTCCGGAAATATACGAAGGCATAAAAACCCCTTCAAAAAAAGAGAAAGACTCTTTTTCTAAAGCTCTTCCCGACGAAAAATTATTCAAGGAACAGGCGGGCATGCTTCCGGGAACCGAAATAAACGGAGGCAAAAAAAGCCTTGGAGAAAAACTTTGGCGGCTGCCGTCAATAAGCGTAAACGCCTTTGAGGCCGGAAACAGAAACGCTGCCGGAAATGTTATCCTCGACAGCGCCTGGGCCAGAATAGGCATTCGTATTCCACCCGGTGCAGATCCGGAAAAAGCCCGATCTGCTCTTCATGGAAAAATCAAAAGCCTGTGCCCTCACGGGCTCAAAGTCGAATTCACCAATACGGAAACCGCCCGGCCCTGGCTTACCGATACATCCCACAGCATATTTGATACCGCGGTCTCTGTATTTAAGGAAAAGTTCAATTCGGATGTTCTGTTTACCGGTTCCGGAGGGTCTATACCCATTGTTCCTCTTTTTAGTGAATATCTCGGAGGAGGACAGGCTTTGCTTATCGGAGTAGAGGACCCTTATTCAAACGCGCATTCCGAAAATGAATCGCTGAACATTTGTGACTTTGAAAAAACACTGGAGGCGCAGACAGAACTAATAAAAATAATTTCCGGAAAACAAAACCATCATTGAACCGGAGCCCCTACATTTATTAATTTTCAAATATGACTGTTTCTCAAAAAGAAATCATCTTTGTATTAAAAGATGCGATCATAATTACGGCGGCGGCCGTAATTACAGCTTTTATAATTAACACTGTTCATCCGGGCGGCATATCGCTTTTAGGAAAATGGGACGCGTCTGAAGGGGTAATTTCGGCCGAGGCAAAGAATAAAAAAATAGAAAGAAAACTGGAAATCGAAAAAGTTTCCGAAGCCGCAAAGATCTACAAAGACTCAAAAGCCGTTTTTGTTGACGCGAGAACTCTTGATAACTACAATGACGGAAGAATAAAAGGGGCCCTCCCTTTTCCGGCATATGAATTCAATGAATATATTGACGAATTTATTGAAAAAGTCCCTCGTGACACACCGGTAATAACCTACTGCTCGGGAAGATACTGCGAGGACAGTCATCTCCTGGCCCAGGACCTGCTTGCTTCCGGGTATTCCAATGTAAGGGTCTTTGTAGACGGGTTTCCCGGTTGGGAAAAAGCCGGCCTTCCGGTGGAAGGAATAAACCAGTAACCGGAGAATATTTTGATAGAAAAATTGCTTAATAACCGTTATCTTGAATTAATCTCAAGGATAATTCTCGGAGTTGTTTTTATATCAGCCAGCATCCACAAAATAATCGATCCTGCTTCATTTGCCAAAATCATATTCGGATACGGCCTTTTTCCGGACTTTTCCATAAACCTTTTCGCGATAACCCTGCCTTATATTGAGCTCTTTTCAGGCGCCGCCCTTATAACCGGATTCAAGCCCAAAGGTGCTGCGCTCATAATGGAGGTTCTGCTTTTCTCCTTTATTATCGCTATTTCCATAAATCTCATTCGCGGGCATGAATTTGACTGCGGATGTTTTTCTGTTGGAGAGCAGGGCAGCCATAGTTCGGCGGTCCAGCTATTAATAAGAGACATCGTCCTTTTCTTCCTCGGCCTTATTTCTCTCTTTTTTAAATCCGCACGCCTGTTTGCCTTTTCTCGGGAACGGAAAAACTAAGCATGTTTTTCCACGCCGATGGAAATTTCTCTGTAAGCCGGGAAGCGGAAACTGGGGATGGTTTTCTGATGTGCCGAATGAAAAAATGAAAGACCATAATGCGGCAGATTTTATGGCCCGTATTATTCTGCAGCTATGGCATCATGATTCCCATGAAAGGAGAAAATAATGTTCCCGGGTTCGCACCGGGTTTCGAAGAAAAGTGCAATGGGATGAACAGTATGATATAGAATTTCTGCGCAAAAAAAGAAACGGTAAAAGCTGGAAATGCGAGCTTCGGACGCATACAGATAAAATCAGCCTCGGATATAATCCTCCGTCAGATATCCGGCGCATAAAAAAAAATAGCGTCATTTCAAATCATATGTAAAACCGGCCGAGAGATTAAAAAAATGCAGCCAGTTATCGACATAACCGTCGCCCGGGCCGGGATCATCGGAATTTGTTCCAACCGCGCCCCCTCCTATATAGCGGGTACTCAAATAAATTCTCGACTTTTTCCGAAGCTTTACTCCGGTCCTGAAAGCGGCATCCAGGATTGCCCCTTTGATTTCTTTATCCGAGCCGTTCAGATAGCTTACAGGCGCAAATATTCCGTCCGCTTCTATGCCGATAAATTTTCCTCCTTTATATCTTTTCTCAAATTTCATTTTAAGCGCAGGCACAAAACCGATATCGCTTTCAGATCTGAAAACCTCACCGTCTGAAGATTCGAAGGTAATTGTCGCGTTTCTTATCTGGGCACTGAGTCCGAGCGCGAAATCCATTCTTTTTCGCTTCTTTGTCAATTCCCGGAGCCAGCTAAGCCTATAAAAGGGGAAATTGTAAATACACTTTATTCCTTTACCGGCCGGAAAAACAGCATTGTCAATCCTAACATCTTTTTGTAGCAAATCTGAAGTCTCCAGGCGCAAAGGCTGATATAAAAGTACCCACTCCGTTTTTTTTAAACGGCAATTGAGTTCAAATCTCTGAACAGGAAAAAGCACATCCTGCCCCCCCTGATTTCTATAATCGAATTCCGTTCCGTTTTTGGAAAACTGAATATTATGAGAAACCACACCGAGAAAACCGGTTTCATAAACAGCGTTTATATCAGGGCATGCAATAATGTTAATCGCCGGTAAAAAAACAATGCAGATAAAAATGGTCATATTCTTCAAAAGGACCTCCGTACAAAATAAAAAGCGCCAACATTATGCAATATAATAATTGGCGCCCATAAGTTTTAAACTTAAATCTTTCTTACTTTGTCAGCACGAGTTTTTTTGTAAAGACCTTGTCCCGGAAGGAAAATCTCGCAATATAAATCCCTGCCGGCATCCCGGAGGCGTCCCATACATATTGTTGCGAAGACGAACCGTACCGTCCAACATTATTCGGCCGTGCTACAATCCTGCCCCGGGAATCGTATATCCAAAGCCCCTCAATACCGTGAGTTTCTGCATATGCTGAAACTGGTAATCCGGAAACTGTTATTATCGTTGACGGATTAAAAGGGTTCGGGCTTGCGATAATTGCCGGAGAACCACCGGTTACGGGTATACCGCTTTCTATTGCCGGAGAAGGGTCGGAAGGAATAATTCTGTAAACATGAATAAGAACATCGCCTCCCATAGACTGGTACATATATATATGACCGTTTTGTCTGTCGTAGGCAACCGAAGCGATTTCCGGACTGCAGGCATCCCATATTTCTCCCTCAGGCCTGTATATAGCAAATGGTTGCACATCCTTGTAACTTTTTTCACCTCTTATAACCGCGCCGAATTCAGAAGGGTCATAAAAAAGAAACTGGACCTCATAAGGGGTACAATGATATCCTTTAGAAGATTTGCAGTCAAAATCTCTGCCGTTGCCGTAATATGTCTCACCCAGCCCTCTTCGGCCCATAAACATGACAACAGACCTCTCTCCTTCTGTAAGCCATACCCCTGCCTGCCATTTATCACAATGCCCCCAGCCGTTTCCTTCCGGGTCCTTGAAAAAAGTGTCAAGAGGCGGATACATAAGAAGTATTTCAGCGTCAATCTCTGTATAAGGCGCGGGCGCGGCGCCGTCATTGTTAAGGTAGGGCCCGTACGCTATCATAGCGGGTCCGCTGCTCTGGCTGTGATTCCCCGGCCCGTAGGAACGTCCGCCGATTATATACTTACCTCCCAGAAGGCTGTCGGCCCAGGCTTTCGGTGCCGTGAAAAGATAATCTCCGGTATAAGTGCCTTTGAAAAAGCCGCTGTCTA
The DNA here is from genome assembly GCA_964401455.1 of uncultured Fibrobacterota bacterium. Taxonomy (GTDB): domain Bacteria; phylum Fibrobacterota; class OXYB2-FULL-49-7; order CAYNYI01; family CAYNYI01; genus CAYNYI01. The sequence goes on along the minus strand of CAYNYI010000055.1, from coordinate 4,776 downwards.
CCGGACCTCCATGCCACGGGCCTTTCGCGTTTAAATTTGAAAGATCGGTTTCCGACCATCCCAGAGTAGCTGTTTCACCGCCGCTTACCTGATAATAATAATGTCTTGACCAATAAATTTTACCGGAAGTCTGGCCGGGCTGTGCCGGCAAATAACAAAGATCCCCCATCTTGTCAGTTTCTGAATACGGCGATGGAGGCGTTTCGTCTCCTTTTCCTTCTGTAATGTCGACATAGGGCTGCAAAGATTCGGCCCTCGGCAGATCGCCAATATCCTGGGTTGAGGATTTCACAGGTGCTGGAATAGACATTTCGGAAACGTTTTCATACCATATATGGGCGATTCCGAAAAGAGATCCAGGAAAGCCGTCACCGGAACCTTCCGAATCTCCCTCCGGATAAAATGTCAAACCGCCGCCACCATAGGACCAGCTTTCTTCGCCTGTTCCCGAAGGCGGCCGAAAAGCGCCGAGATATTGCAGATCTTCAGGGAAAATAATTTTATTTGAATCCAGTTCCGCGAAACATATTGTAGAAACAAGCAGCAGAATGAAAGATGCGAACATAGCTTCTCCTGGTAAAAGGTAAGTGCATATTTAAATAACCTACAATAATTACAGGATTAGTCAAGACACAATTTGAGTTTATTTGTGAACTAAACGGATAATTTTGCGAAAAACTCCGTTATTTTGAATAAATCCTGCCGGAAAAATGTAATTTCAGCTTATTTTTCTGCCCTTTTTCTGAGAAGAAGATGATAAATAAGATCACAGTACCGGTTCATTTTTTTCTTACCCTCATTGGAAACCGAATAACGCCAGAAACCATAGAGTTTTGTCAAGGTGAGAAGCTTGCTGCTGTAAAGTTTCCAGGTAAAACACTCCCTGACCCTTTTAATACCGTTTTCTGATATTTTTTCCCAGAGTTTCGTGTCTTTAATGGAATCTTTATGAAATTTTTCGAGAACAGCCCCAATAAGATTCGGCTCACTGGTATTCATAAGGAACCCGGATTTTCCGTCTTTTATTATCTCAGACGGGCCTCCGAAAATCGGGCCGAAGGTCGGAAGACCGCATAGCATGGCTTCAAGAACAGTAAGGCCGAATGCCTCAAAAAGCGCCGGCTGTACAAAAACACCTTTTTTGTCTGCGATAATCCGGTAAACTTCACCAGTATCTATTTTGCTAATGCTTGGAAGCCAGCGGATTGTTCCGTGAAGATTATATTTTTCTATGAGATTATAAGCCTTTTGAATCTCCTTTTGCTCCTCAATGTCTTTAGACTCCTCTATTTTAGTGGTGCCGGCCGCGAAAATAAGATTATAGTCCTGTCTGAGAGAAGGACTCATTCCAAAAGCTTCAATAAGTCCGGTAATGTTTTTAATCTTGTCGAATCTCGCCATAGTGAAAACAACAGGTTTTTCTATATCCTCTAAATTGCCGTAAATATCATCATGGTCCCCGTCAAAAAGCCTGGAACAGAGATGCTGTTTTTTTTCATCCAGTCTTCTTTCATATTCCTTAAAAGGAAAATAATTTTCCTCATCAACTCCGGGAGGAATAACATTAAACTTCGGGTGATAGAGGTTGACACCGCCTTTTACCTGGTAAAGACCGGGAAGAGAGAAAAACTGATAGGACTCATACTGCCCCATCGAAGACGGGGTGCCGGCAATTTCCTGATAGGTACTAGTAATTATGAAATTTGATTTGTTCATAGCCAGAATATCCGCCGTGAACTGAAGAGAAAACCTGTAGTCCTCTTCCATTTCCTGCCAATACATATCCGAGAAAAGATATTTCGTTTTCTCAAGAGCATGGGCTATCGTACACAAAATAACATCCATTTTTTCTGAAAGCAGAGACGCAACAAGGTTCCCGTCAGAATAGTTTCCAATTATCAGGTCGGGTCGCCCGCCAAATTCGCTCAAAAGCTCCATATGAACATCGTCCGCGAATCTGTGAAGGAAAGGCCAGATGCGGAAACGGGTTATCCAGTCTTCCAGGACATTGCCGGATTCATCCCGAAAGGGAACTCTCAGGATCCAACAATTCTCTGTTTGAAAAACCTTTTCCATCCTCTGTCCACAGGTTGTATCACCCGCATTCGGAATGAGTCTCGTCACTATAACAATTTTGGGTTTTACTTTGATTCCGGCAAGCTCAAAACGCTCGGAAAGATATTTTTCAAGAGCTTTAACCTGATCAAGAATATATATTACCTGACCTCCGGTATCCGGTTTACCGAGAACATTCTGCTGACCGAACCAACCATGAGGAGAAAGAACGGCTATTTTAGAAACCATAGGCACCCTGGAAATGAATTTCTCCAGCAAAGAGGATTCGGGAACATTTATTAGTTCAAGCAGAAGCTGCATCGTTTCTAAAACTCTCCCGACAGTGTTTCCCCAACCCGGTTCAAAACCTCTTTTCTTAAGCATGGGCTCAATGGATGCATAAGGGGCTTCCTGGTCTTTTCTTTTCTCAAGCTTTTCCGCCATCTTTTCGAGTTCATGATAAAATGTATCAAAATCTTTGATTATAGCGCCGTTTATAAGAAGGGCATTCTCTTCAATCTTATGAATTTTTAAAAACTCAAATAACCGCTGGTTCCACTTTACGGGATTATTGAAAATGCTGCTGGAAAGGTGGTTATTTAAAAACCTCATTCCGTTACCAATATGTTTGGTGCTCTTGATAGAAGGGGAATAATCATAAAACGGGAGAAAGTCTATCTCTACGGCAGAGCTGTTGTTAAAATTTCCGTCAAGCACAAAGTTGTCTTTATAATCAAGATATTCCTCTATGGAAATTTCCTCAACAAAGTCTCCCCCGGAACTGATTTTTAAAAACTTATATCTCGCAATAGAGAACCGATGCTGAACAATAAGAAAACCGTCGCCCACAAACAATTCCGGAACAGCGTTGAAGAATAATGCCATGTCCGATTCCGCAACAAATTTTTTTCTTTTCTTTTTATTTCCGCAAAACTCTTCGAAAAGCAGAATGATATCATTTCTCAGCAAATGCTTCTTTTCCTGATTCGTCAGAACAAAAACAAACTCCTTAAACAAAGGGGCTTCTTTTTTTGAGATTATTTCAAGCAGTTTTTTATCCATTTTTTCTCCTTCTATATCATTTTATATTTTTTTATTCCTTCAACAATTCCGCCGGCATAATCATTTTCGGCAAAATATATGTTTTTTAATCCTCGAAGCTCCTCGAGCTCACTGCTGTAATTCCCGACAACAACACCGAGGGTCTCTCCACGCAGCATTTCCTCATCATTTCCCGAGTCTCCGCAAACCATTGTCTTCTCCAGAGGTATTCCCCATTTATAGCTGATATACCTTATTGCCTTACCCTTAGACGCTCTGTAGGGAAGAATATCCAGAAATTTCCCATGTGAGTATATTAAATTATATCTGCATTTGTTTTTTATGAGGGCATTGTGAATTTTGGGAAGGCGGTCTTTATTGAACTGCATAAAATAGCTCAGTTTAAATTCGCGTTGGGCATCCTCTTCCTGAATATTAAGAAAATCGAATTTCTCAAGTATGCTCCGGACCTTTTCTCTATCCCATTTCTTGGAAATGTGACTCTTCCAGCCTTTATCACGAAGCCGGGTGTTTCCATAGTAAATTTCAGAACCCACAGAAGAAATAAGAATATCAGGTTCCGGTATATTGTTCTTCTTAAGCGCCTCCATGGCCGACTCAACCGTCCTTCCCGTTGCGACTCCGAAGCCCACCCGATCCCGGTTTTTTCTTATAATTTCGGAAAATTCTTTCACGGCTTTTTCATCTCCAACAAGAGTATTGTCAATATCCGTGAAAATAAAAGATTTTAGTCTGGTGAGTTTTTTACCGATGGGCTCAGACTTGATCTCCCGTGTAAACCCAAGTTTTTCCCCGTTTTTATTAAGAGAATCTATTTTTTTAAGGTATTTATCTGCATGCGAAATCCATGTATAATGTTTCTTTACGCCTTTTATTCCGTTAGCGGAATATTCCTGCCATTTTTCTGTATCTGTTAAAATTCTTTTTATTGCCTTTGTGATAGCTTTAGTGTCAACCGGGTTAACAAGTTCACCGTTCTTGCAGTTTTTAATAATGTCCCGTGGACCACCGTCATTCGTCGCGACAATCGGAACCCCGCACCCGGAAGCCTCAATCAAAGTCAGGCCGAAAGGCTCTGTATGCGCGACATTCACAAAGACACCGTGTTTTTCACCGGTTATTCTGTATAATTCGGGAACAGCCCAGACAAAATCATGTTTTTTGGGGATCGCCATTTTCCCGTAAAGGTCATACTTATCCATAAGAAGCAGCATCTCTGTTAGAACGCCTCGTTCTCCTTCTTCTTTATCGGTGATATCCTTTCTTATTCCTGCAAAAATCGCGAGGTTCGCTATAGCCTGCAGCTCCTTGTCTTCTCCGTAGGCTTTTATTAACCCTCCAATGTTTTTCTTTTTATCAGGCCGGCATAAAGCAAGAATAAGAGGTTTTTCAGGGTAACTGAAAAAACGCTCAAGCTCTCCTATCATGTATGCTCTGGCCTGTATGCTCTCTTCGTCTTTGTTGAAGTCGGAAAGAGAATCATGATAAAAGGAATAAAATTTCTCAATATTAATTCCGGGCGGAATAACATTGTATTTGGGAATGTCTTTATTCATGTACATTCCGTATTGGGTCTTTATCTCATGCTCAGTACTTGTTACAATAAGGTCCGATTCCTTTAGTATATCTTCTTCCACCTCTATTCTATGGTCTATTTGA
>CAYNYI010000054.1:0-20262 GCA_964401455.1 uncultured Fibrobacterota bacterium | reverse complement strand
CCGGGGAAAAAAGTTCTGTTTTCAGGCATAAATTTATCGGCATAAAAGATCCGCTGAAGGTTGATATAAAAATCCGGAAACTTTCGAGTTCTTCGGTAATTTCTCTTTCCGCAGGTAAAGAAGCTGAAATATATTATTCTTCAGGGCGCTCTCTTCCGGACAGGAAATCGAAAAAATATTCTCTGCCGCTGAAGATACCCAACGAAGGGGTTTTCAGGATTAATGCCGTCGCTTATGATCCGGTTTCCGGAGAGAGGGGGCGGGTCTTCAGCCGGGCCGTTGCTTTTGATAAATCGGCCCCCGAGATTCGGTTTTCTCTAAAGGATGGTCTTTACAAAAGCTCAAGAGAGCTTAAAATCTCGGCTACAAAGGAAGCCGAAATTTTTTATACCACTGACGGGTCGGAGCCTGACACGGGTTCAAAGAGGTATTCAGCGCCTTTGAATTTTGCGGCAGAGAAAAGGTATATCATAAAGGCTTTCGCAATCGACGCGGCCGGAATCCGATCGCCGGATAAAATACTCAGATTTGAGATTGATAAGAGCCCTCCGGAGCTAAGTTTTAGAACAGAAAAGTCAGGACGCGGATACAAAATTTATGTAAGCGCCGATGAGGAATGCAGAATTTATTATGTTGAAGGCAGGGGCGGGCCCGGAAAAAGCCCGAAACTCTACAAGGGCTATATCTCAGCCTCGGAAGGAATGATTTTTACAGTTTCAGCTGTGGACGAAGCAGGTAACAGAACAAGAACCTTTCTGGTTGATGAATTAAATAAGCCGCGCGCCGAAGCCGTCCCCGAGGGTGGAGTCTTTAATCGGTTTATTTCGATAAAGTTCAGGGTCTGGGCAGGCGTATCGGTCTATTACAGAATAATGGCCGGAGAAGATGAACCTGGCTTTCAAAAATATGATTCGGCGGTCGTTTTACCCGGAAGCGGGCTTTTTAAACTCGAGTATTATGCCGAGGCTCCGTCAGGTCAAAGAAGTGAGTATAAACGCGAGCAATATCTTATAGATATTGCTCCGCCGGAGGTTACTGTCTCAAGCTCTTTCAGCCCCGGAAGCGACAGTGTCGAAGTCTCTTTTTCGGCCAATGAAAATGTAAGTATCTATTATACAACCGACGGAACCGACCCCTCCTCGGGAAATGCACGAGTCGCCGCCAATAAATTTTTCTCTTCTTCGGATACTATTAGCGCGGAAACCCGGGAAGGAGCGTTGCTGCGCTTTTTCGCCGAAGACAATGCCGGAAACAGAAGCAAATTGTTTGAGTATGATATTTCGGCACCTTCGGCCACTCCCTCTTATATAGATGGAGAATACAATGAGCCTCTGGAAGTTGATTTTTCGACATTTCAGGGCAATAAAATTTATTATACGCTTGACGGTTCCCTTCCAACAGAAAATTCAAATCTTTATGTTTCTCCCATTCGTATTAATTCCACTTCTTTGCTTAGGTATGTAACTTTTGATAATAAGGGATACAGGGGTAAGGAAAAAAGGGTCGAATATAAGATCGACCTTCCGCCTAAAGCTGATTTCAGGACCGGAGTCCGGAAATATTTCGCGAAGGATACTGTTACATTTGACGGTTCATTCTCCGCGGATGAGGAATCAGGGAGCGACGGTCTGCTTTTTAAATGGAACTTCGGTGACGGGGATACAACTGCCTGGAGGACCACACCGGAAGCATCACATTTTTACAATAAACCCGGAATAAAAAAGGTTGTCCTTTCCGTACGGGATAAAAATCTTCAGACCGGAAGTATATCGCGTAAAGTTAAAATTTACGCTTCTTGCCGCAAAGGCATGGTCCCTATGTTTTCCGGTGAGAAAAGTTTCTGTATGGACCGTTATGAATGGCCAAACAGCAAAGGACGCAAGCCGGTTACCGGTGTCTCCTGGGTGGAGGCCAACGTCTATTGCCGTGATGCCGGGAAACGGCTTTGCAGTATCTCTGAGTGGCAGTCCGCTTGCGCCGGGGAAGATTCTTCCGCTTATTCCTATGGACAGGTTTATGTTTCTGAGGTATGCAATACAGAATCAGGAAAAGCTCAGGAATCCGGAAGTTTTGAAAAATGCAAAACCGAAGACGGGATTTTCGATCTATCCGGTAATCTCTGGGAATGGGTCGGATACAGCGGAGGAGGATATTTTGTCGCCGGCGGCGGTTCTGATATGGGAAGCCGGACAAAGTGCAGTACATTGTTCCCTGAAAAAATTTCAGTCAGAGATCCCGGAGTCGGATTCAGATGCTGCGAATAGCGCTGTTTTTAATTCTGTTATTTACTTTTACGGCCAGTTCCAGTGTCGATTATGATCCGTTTTATATAAACGAGACGCTTGATTATTCGAAGAGCATCCAATTCGGAGACCCCGTTGATGACCGGCTGGAAACGATTTTCCAAGACTATTATGGAGGTAACTACCGGCGTGCTCTCATGGCTGTGCAGGAGTATATTGAGCTTGAACTTCCGGACGGAAGAAGAGACCTGTATCGCTTTATCTCCGCGGAATGCCGCAGGCAGCTGAAGCTTTCTGAGAAGGCAGTCGATGATTATTCTTATTTAGTTGAAGAGATGCCTGAAAGCCCCTTGCGGGGAGCTGCACTGTACAGACTTCAGGAAATGAGTTTTGAAAAAGAAAATTTTGGGAAATCTGAAGCTTATTTCCGTAAACTTACCGAATCCACCGCCCCCGACAGTGTTTTTTACGCTTCGGTATATTTATACGGCAGGACCCTTTATCTTTCGGGGCGGAACAGTGAGGCTGTTGATAAATTGACCCGTATTCCCGTGGATTCTCCACTGCATGACCGTGCCGCTTTTTTAAAGTCGCTTTGCCATATCAAAAAAAACGATAAGCTTAAAGCGATTCTTGCTCTTGATATTTTAGCGAAAAAGGCCTCTTCTCCGGAAATACGGTATGAGTCGGCGGTGCTTTTATCTGAGATATATTATTCAGAAGGCCGCGATAGCGTGGCTCTTTCATATCTTTCCGATATTCCTTCGTCCGGCAGATATCGCTACAGGATGGGACTTAAAAAAGCGGAGCTCAGTATTCAGGCCGGAGAACCCGGACAGGCAGTTTCGTCTATACTACCTCTTCTGGGTGATTATGATGTGAATACTATTTTTGAGCAGACATATTTACTTGAGCGCGCTTATAAAAAAATGGGAAAACCGGAAAAAGCCAGGGATGTAAGACGCTTTATATCGCTTTTTGTATACAGGAGCAGACTGATTTCCGAATGTTACAGGGAAATGGATCGCTTAGATAATCTTGAGAAAAACTGGAATAGCGTGCTTTTAAGGGCCGGTGAGTTTCTTGTTGCCGATAAAAGAGAAGAACTTGCCGCTGAGGCCCAAAGTGAGCAGAAAAAAATTGCTGCCCTCCGGAGCAGATATTCGGAGCTTGCTCAGAGACTTGATGCTTCGGGTAGATACGGAGGTATGGTGCGTTCTGCCGGAATGGCGGAGAACAGGTTTTTATCGACGTCTCGTCGGCGGATTGAGCGTCTTCTTGAAAGAACCGCCTCAATAGAAGAAGACATGATGGCGCTTGACACAACTCTTGAATCGGATAAAAAAGAATATAAGAGGATGTCGGAGACGCTCCGTTCGCTGGCCGGGGAGGCTGCCGATCTGCGTAGAATAAATGATGATATCGTTAAATACTGCATTCAAAACGATTCGCTTGCGATGGAACTTGAGACAGTTCAGGCAAAATTTATAGACTGGAATTTTATTTTGCTTGAAGAAAATGCAGCTGAGTTGAGGAAACTGTATAAGAGAGTACAGAATGTCGGGGACAGAATTAGAAATTTGGAAATCTCGAAACAAGCGCACCCGGATACCCTTGCCGCATACAAGCGTATAGACAGTGCAAGCCGTGCCCGCATATCGTCTATGACAGCTTCCCGCGGTGAGGATAGAAAAAGACTTAAACGCATGATAAAATCAGCAGTTGAACTTTACCCCAATGGCAGGTATACGACGGGAATGATGATGCGTCTTGCGGAAATTTCCTATCAGGAGGCTTCCGACCGTTTTGACACTGAACTTCTTGAATATGAGAAAACCGTGGAAGGGAGCATAAGAGAAGGGGAGGGTTACCCGGAGTATGACTTTAGCGAAACAATTGAAATATACAAAAAAATAGCGGAACGTTATCCCGGAAGCGAGCACGCGGATGATGCTCTTTATTTCCTTGGGGCCGCCTACAGGAAAGAGGAAGAGGAAATATTCGCCCTTAATTCGTTTGAGAAACTTGCAAAGAATTATCCGGAGAGTGAATTCTTTGTCGAGGCACAGATGCAGATAGGCGCTTTCTATTTCAATCATCCGACCATATTCGGAAACAGCGGTTATGACAGGGCCATTTCGGCTTATAAAGAAGTCCTTAAATACAAGAAAAACAGGCATACAACCGAAGCGGTTTACAGACTTGCCTGGTGTTATTATATGAAAGACGACTTTGAGAAGGCAGTTTCTATTTTCAGGTATCTTGTTGAAGAACTGGATATGAATATCGCAGGAATAGATAAGGACCTGCGCCCTCTTTTGAAAGAGGAGGCTCTTGATTATATAGCGATAAGTCTCTCGGAAAGCGACGACTTTCAAAGAACTGCTAGGTTCTTGAAGCTGATTGGAAACCCGCAGTATTCATCGGTCATACTCTCCAAAGTTGCGGCTTTGTTCGAGGAACAGGGAGACTTTAGCAAGGCTTCCGCTTACTATACAAAATTGATAGAGGATTATCCTTTAAGCCGCCTCGCGCCGGAAGCTCATCTTGCCAAGATACGCTGTCTGGAATCTATGGAGCAGTTTGATAAAGCGAAAAAGGAAAAAGAGAAATACTTTGACCATTATGCCAAAGGTTCGCGCTGGTATGCTTACAACCGCCGGGACTCATCTTCGCTTGAAAAGGCGGACAGTCTCTCAATTAACAGCCTGCTCGCAACAGCTGAGGATTATATACGCAAGGCGGGGGAAACCGGGAATCCGGATTATTACAGGATTGTTGTCGCAAATTATAGAAAACTGATCGCGCAGTACCCGCGGGCAAGCGGTTCGTTCGAGGCCTATTGGAATTTAGCGAAAATTTATGAGCAGAAATACGGGGATTTTAAAAACGCGATGCTGACATATATTCAACTCAGCAGACTGCCGTCTCCGAACTACCGAAAAAGAGCGGGGCTTAATGCGATAGCCATGGCGCAGCAGCTGGATGTGGAAAAAGACAATGATTCGGCAAGCGTTTCCGCCGCCGGCAAAAAGAACGGTTTTGTTATTGCCGCTTGTGATAATTTCATAGAAAACTTTCCTTCTTCAACCGATTTACCGCGTATTATGCTTACTAAAGCCTCGGTTTATTATAACGCGGGCCGCTTCCCTGAGGCATCGGAAATATACCGGGAAATAATCGCCATGGGGAGCATACCTCCTGAAATAATGGAAGAAGCTCTCGCGTACCTGGCGATGAGTTACGGCGCGATGAAAGAATATGCCTCAGGTATAAGAACATATAGAACTCTGATAGAAAAAGTTCCCGATGAGCGCAAGCCCCGATACAGAAAACTCCTTATAGAGCAGATGGTTTCAATAGCTGAGGGCCATATGGAAAGCGGAAACTACCGTCTCGCGGCCGGCGCATTTTTAGATGTTGTCAATAATTATCCGGGATATGATAAAAACGATATTGTTCTTTTCAGGGCGGCTTCCGCCTATGAGAAATCGGGGCTGAGCAACAATGCCGGTGATCTTTATTACCGGGTTTTTACTGAATATCCTGAGTCTGATAAAACCGCGGGTGCTCTTTTTAATTCAGGACTTATGTATTCAAAAGCGGAAAATTTTTCTTCGGCGGAAAATTCCTATGATGTACTTCTTGGTAAATTTCCGGAATCCCGTTTTTCTAAAGATGCCTTGTATAATCTTATTGCGTTACTTGAAAAGACCGGAAACAAGGCCGGTGCCGCCGCGGCAGGCAGAAAATTCGCTTCTCTCTATTCGGATGATAAAGATGCTCCCGGTATATTGTTCAAATCCGGAAGACTTTACGCCGAATCGGGAGATCTTTTAAATGCCTCAAAAGTTTTTTCAGAATATGCGAAATCTTACCCCGGTTCTCCGGAATCTATTGAGGGACGTTTTATAATAGCCGGGCTGCTTTTGAAAAACAATAAACCCGCTGATGCGCTTAAAGAATACCGGTCGGCCGTCAGCGAACATTTGCGCATGACAGAAAACGGTAAAGAGGGAAATCCTTATTATGCGGCCGAGGCTTCATGGAACGCCGGAAATATCCTTTTTGAAAGTATGGATTCCGTAAAGCTTGAGCTTCCTCAAAAAATCATGAAAAAACGTATTGAAGAGAAAAGCGGTTATCTGAAGGAAGCGGTCAGACTCTACCGTAATGTTATAAAATTCAAATCAGAACGTCTGCTTGAAGCGGCCTACAGAATCGGCCGCTGTTATGAAGTTTTCGCAAGAGACTATTATTCGAGGGAAGCAGACCCGGAACTTCTCAATTCCCCGGCCGGAATAGAAGACAGAATAAAACATTATACCGCGGTATCCGCCTTTTTAAAAAAGGCTATTGATCCTTATATGTCGGTGCTTGATATTGCTTCCAGGATGAAAAGAGACAGTACCGTAAAAGAAGACGAAACAGTACGCGAAAAGGCGGAATTTAAAGTGGGAGAGGTGCTTTACAGAAGTATTGAATTTAAGGAACGGGCCGCGAGGTTTGTTATGGAAGCTCCGGTTCCCGGTGCTCTGGGGAAAGACCCTTTCAGACGGCTTGTTTACCGTCAGACATTAGCGGAAAAGGTTAGTTCAATGTTGGCGGGAAACAAGTATGAATATCTGAACGCCTACCGGCAGCTTTCTGAAAGAGGCCTCAGCCCTGAATGGCAGAAACGGTGCTCGCAGAAATTCACCGAGTTGTCTTATGAAGAAGCAGCCGTTTTGGACAATCTCGCGGTCAGCACATTGGAAAGAAATTCGTTCCCCTCGGACCTTACGGAAAGGCAGAAAGAAGACCTTATTTTCCAGATGGAAGATATAGCGTTTGAACTGCAGGACATGGCTATGACAATGTATTGCGATAATCTCGAATACAGCCGGGAACAGGGCCTAACGGATACAAATACGGCAAAAATACTGAACAGACTCCGGGAGCTTGATCCGGGTAATTACAAAGAAGAAACTATTACGGCCGGTATGGTTATAAAAACTTCAAGAGACTGGAAGGCCTCTTCAGCAAAGCCCGATAGCGGATGGAAGTTGCCGGGGTATAAGAACCCCGGTTTTAAACCTGCCGGAAAGGGGATAATGGCGATGCCGGAGAATTTCCGTGGCGATACCCCCGATGTAATCTGGGGTGAACCTTCATCGGATACTGTTTATCTGAGAAAATACGCTTTCATAGAGGGGAAACCTGTTTCTGCCTTTTTGAAAGTCGCCGGATATACCGGATACCGGGTTTATGTTAATGGAACTTATATTTTTGGCCGTACACCCGAAGAGAAAGGTGGACGCCGCGCCGCGGCGGACAGCATAGATATTTCCGGCTTTGTTAAGGGAGGCGATAATGTCTTCTCTGCCGAAGCCGTTTCTGATGACAGGAGCGGATACGGGTTTGCCGCCAATATTAGTCTTACTCTGGATACCACAGAGCGCTATGTATCCGCCTATCCCGAACTCGCCAGGGGAAGCGCTCCGGCCGGGGATTCCGGCTTTTCTGCGTTAGCCGGATCATCAGGGGACGAGGTTCTTGAAGAAGCACCGGAAGCCGAAAAAGCCGCTGCTCTTGAGGAAAGAAGAAGAGAATATGAGAAAAAGAAGAAAGAAAGGCTCGGAAAAGAATTTTACAGCGGAGAATTCAGGCATAAAGGAGAAATGCTGGCTCGCGTTGAGGAATATAGGGAAAAGGAGAAAAAACTGCGCAGACGCATACTTGAGGAACAGAATGAAATTAAAAAACTCAGGTTTGAACTTAATTATATTGATATAAAAAAGGAAAAAGCCGAATCCGAAGCCAAAGATCTTAAGGAAGAGCTTGATTCAAAGAGCAGGGGTTTATAAGACCTTATAGAATAGGTTTGTAAGCCACTTTTTACATTTACTATATTTAAACGATGATGAAAACGGTGGTGTTTACAGTTTTAGTAATCTTTTTACCGGCGGCGGTTTTTTGCGCGGCGGATATAAAGGAAGTAGTGTTTGAGGAGACGGTAATCGAAGGGAAAATAAAGAAACCTCAAGTTGTCCTGATTTCCGCCGACCAGAGGCCGGATTTCGGCAGCATGGCTTTTTCAATAAACAGGTCCGGGAACAGAATTATCGGACCCGAAACCGAGGAAGTGCTGGAAAGCCCTTTATTCAAAGGGCCATTCGGAGTAGGTAATAGAAAATAATCAGATAAAGCGGAGGAAAAAATGGGTTTTTTACAGAAGTTTTTCAATGCCTTCAAAGCCAGTGAGCCGGGTTTTGTCTTCATGTGGATCCTGCTCATTGTGGGAGTCACAGGAGTGGCCCTTGTTCTGGAACGGTTAATTTTTCTCCTGAGGCATTCTAATTCCAGACCTGCCAAATTTATGGATCAGGTACTTAAGTACATCGAGGAAGACAGGATTGATCAGGCTTCGGCTCTTTGCGAGAAGAAATCCTCAATGGCCCTTTCCAGAATAATAAAGGCCGGACTCGCTTCCGCCTCGAAAGGGAGTAAGCAGATAAAAAACGGAATAGAGGAGGCGATGCTGAACCTTGTTCCGACACTGGAGAAGAGGACCAACTATCTTGCGATGATAGGTAATGTCGCCACTCTTATCGGACTTATGGGAACAATATACGGTCTCATATTGTCTTTTGCCGCGGTAGGTAAACCGGGTATAGACCCGGCGGAGAAAAGCGCTCTCCTGGCTCAGGGCATTTCTGCCGCGATGTTTACAACTCTTACGGGGCTTATGATAGCGATACCCGCGATAGTAATATTCACATTTCTTCAGAATAAAACCCAGCAGATAGTTGATGAAGTTGATGAGTACGGCACAAAACTCACTAATGTCCTGACCGAACGCTCGTATAAAACCTATAAATATCATATAAGCGCCGCGCAGCTTAAAGAGGGGCTCGGGCTTCATGTCAGGAATAATAATATTAAGATATTTACCGATAATAAGCTGATCAAAGAAATTTCAATATAACAGGCGAAAACAGCGGATGGATTTCTTTAATTCGTTTTACAATTCCTTTGCTCCGGATGAGCCCGGCTTCATTTTTATGTGGGTGCTCGTAGGTGTTGGTGTCTCAGCGGCAATTCTTGTCTTTTTTAAATGGCTGCAGCTTGGCAGAATTGGAGACACAGACAGTGGCAAATTTACCTTTGCGGTAAAAAAACACATCGAAGAGGGAAGGTCCGATCAGGCCGCCGCATTATGCCGTTCCGGCGGTAAAAGGCTTTTGCCCGCAGTCCTCTCTTCTGTTGTGGGAAAGGCCGGGGATGAGCCTGAAATTATTCAGGCGCGTATGGAGGAATCGACTATAGGCGCAATACCTCTCATCGAAAACAAATTGTCCACTATTGCGATGATAAGCAATATCGCTACGCTCATAGGCCTTATGGGGACCATATACGGACTTATTCTTTCCTTTGCTGCGGTAGGTGACGCCTCAATCCAGCCGGCAATGAAAAGCGCCAAACTTGCAGAGGGTATTTCAACCGCCATGAATACAACGCTCTTCGGACTTATTATTTCCATACCATGTATTCTTGCCTATTCTTTTTTCCGGTCAAAAGCCGACAGCATAATAAATAATATTGATGAGGCCTGCGTTTCGGTTATGGGGGCACTTGTTCCAGATATAATTCTTGAGAAGGATTACTCTCCATCTTCTGCGAAACACAGAGCCGAGGTTGATACCGAGCCAAATATTGCTCCTATGATGAATCTTATGGTTATTCTTATTCCTCTGCTTCTTACCCAGGCGGAATTTACAAAAATGGGTTCGATTGAGATTAATCTGCCCTCGGCGGGTGGTGCCTCTGAGTCCGAATCTCCAAGACCGCCTTCTGAGGAGGCAAAACTTTTAAACCTTACTGTTACAGTTCTGAAAGATGGTTTCAATGTTAATTCGTTTTTTGCTTCCGACAAGAATTCTTCCGAAGGGGAAACTTCGGGACCCATGATTCCTTTAAAACAGGACGGTTCCTATGATTTCGCGAAGCTTAATTCAACGCTGAGGGAAATAAAGACTTTGGCGTTAAAAGATCTTCTCAGTCCTCTTTCCGGCGGCGGACTTCCTCAGAATATTTTCAGCTTGTCTGCACTGTATCAGAAAACTAAAAGGCAGAGGGAGTTTTTTCATTACAAAGACATAGAAACAGTGAAAATAGTTTCGGATTTCAAAATTAAATATCAGACCATTGTGGATGTTATGGACGCGTCAAGAATTTATAAGCAGCAGGCCGGAAACGCGGTCAGGCGCGCGCCTCTGTTTCCTGTTGTTTCACTCGGCGTGGTTCAGTAAAGGCTGGTTTTATAATGGGTGTAATAAAAAGAAAAAGAAAAAAACTGGAAGGGAAATTAAATATTACGAGTATGATGGATATGTTTACCATAATACTGGTTTTTCTTCTCAAATCTTTTTCTTCAAGCGGTCAGCTTGTTGCTCCGGTGGAAGGTTTAACAATACCGAGTTCAACTATTGAGAGAAATGCCAAAGCCGCGCTTGAGATAAATGTTTCCTTGAACAGGGATTCCTCAAGCACAGTTTCAGTTGAGGGTAAAAAGGTTGCCACAGTCAGCGACAAAGGCAAAAAAGAGGGTAACGATCTTCTTATACCGGAACTTCTGACGTTAATGCAAAAATACGCCGAAGAAGCGCGAAGTATGGAAAAACTCACAAATAAGGAATTTAAAGGAGATGTACTTCTTCAGGGAGACATCAATATCGATTACCGTATGCTCGTAAGAATAATGTATACATGCGGGCAGGCCGGTTTTCCAAACCTGAATCTGATTGTTTACAGAGAAGAATGAGTAAAACAGAAATCAACATGCGTTTTAACACAGCCGGCGAATTTCCAAAAGAATTCCGGTCTTCCTTTGTGTCCGAAGGCTCGGACAGAAAGTTTGCTTTAATCTGGCTTCTGTGCGCTGTTACCGGTATCGCCCTTTTTGTTTTTCTGAGTTCTCTCGAATATAAAGAAGAGGCCTCGCAAAAGGAAATTCTGGAGATTCAGGAGAGATACGCTAAACTTGTTCTTAATCAGGAAAAACAGGAAGAAGAAGCGCCTCCGGAACAGCAGGAAGCTGTGGAGGAGGACGCCGCTTTGGAAGAGGAAGAAAAAGAAGACGACATAGACAGAGAAAAAGAGTCGGTTGTAGAAAAGCGTATGCGCAAGAAGGCTACGGCCGACAGCCGAAGAAAAAAACGGGCTGAGGCCAGACGCGCCATTGAAAAGACAGGTGTATTTGCTGCCCTTACGGCGGTTGGTGGCGGTGCCGGAGGCGCGGAGGAAATTCTCGGTGCTGATGTTGGCGGCATTTCCGATGTTTTAAAAGATGATGATTTGGCAGAAGGTGGATTTGCCGGAAAGCGTGATATAGCCGGCGGTCTCGCGGAAAGAAGGGGCGCGGTCGCCGCGGGAGGCAGGATCGAACGCTCTAAACTCAGGAAGGCCAAGTCTGAAAAATATGCAGCGGGAGGCGATATCAATCTGAGCCGCAAAGACCAGGCAGCGGAGTCCCGTACAAAAAAATCCTCAGGTGCCAGAACACAGTCCAGTATTCAGAAGAATATAAGGCGACTTAAAATAAGGCTTGAAAGACTTTTTGAGCGTTATCTGAAAAAAGACCCGTCGCTCAGCGGGAAAATAGTAGTTTCATTTGTTATCCTTCCCGACGGAGTGACTTCGGATATCAAAATAGCATCATCGACCCTTGATAATCGGGAATTTGCAGATAAGGTGAAATACTATGTTTCAAGGACCAGATTTGACGCTGTACCCGGAGCGGATCCGCTTAAGGTTACACTTCCGCTGGCTTTTTCCGGTGTCAGATAAGATGTCCGGACTGCTGGATAAAGGATAAAAAAGGAGGGAATATGCAGAAAAGAATGGATAGAACGAGTTTTATAGGGGGAAAGAATCCTGTTTGTGATATAAGCGCTACGGGCATATGTCTTCTTTTTAAAAAACAGGTACCTCCGGATTCTATTATTACCCTGACCCTGAAGTGTGCAGATAAATCAGCTGCTGTTAAGGGCAAGGTTATTTACAGCAAAGAGTCTAAAGAGTTTTACAGGACCGGGATTCAATTTGTAAATTTAACTGATGCAGCAAAAAAAGAAACGCTTGAAATAAGTGATTCATACTCAAAAGGAGTACCCGTCAGGGTCTCTTTATAGGGCTATAACTATGTCCGGAAAACATAAATTGATAATTGTTTCGGCGGTGATTATAATTATTTTCGGTATTATTATATTTTTAGTCTTCCGGGGGCATGGGGCATCTTCTGAAGATTTCGCCGTCATTGTTCCCGAGACCTCAATAGACGTTACGGATAATCCGGTGAATGACAGTGCTGTCAGCCCTGTCTTGGAAGCTCCTATCAAGGTCTCTGAAAACACTTACGGTAAAGAACATTTTTTTCACAGCGGAAGCTTTTTCGTTCCGGTAAAGGGCGATGTGCTCGGACGGGGTTTAGAGCTGTCATTCTCAATGATTTATCTTCATGAGGATCTGGGTAAAGAAATTGAAAGAAAATCCCGGGAAATCAGGATTATTGTTCGCGAGGCAGTTGCCGGTCGCGGACACAGACAATTGGACAGGGAGTCTCTGCGGAAGGAATGTATGGAGAAAATAAACTCTTTTCTTTCCCGGGGAAAAATAATAGATTTTGAATTTAAAACATTTAAAAGAAGTCCGTTATGATAAAGTTATTGACAAGAATTTTCGGAACAAGACATGACCGTTACATTAAAAAAATGGTTCCGGTCGTTGAGGAAATTAACTCTCTTGAGGGCCAAATTAAAGAACTCGGGGACGAGGATTTTCCTGAAAAGACAGAGGACTTTAAAAAGCGCCTTGCCGAAGGAGAGGATATAGACAATCTTCTGGCGGAGGCTTTTGCGGTGGCCCGTGAGGCGGCCGTCCGCGCTGTAGGGATGCGCCCTTTCGATGTCCAGATAATCGGGGCCCTTGCGCTCCATCAGGGCAAAATCGCCGAGATGAAAACCGGTGAGGGGAAAACGCTCGTGGCCACTATGGCAGCGTATTTGAACGCATTATCCGGAAAAGGTGTCCACATTGTCACCGTCAATGATTATCTCGCTCAGCGTGACAGTGAGTGGATGGGCCGGGTCTATAAATTTCTGGGTTTGAGTGTAGGATTGATCGTTCACGGAACGGATATTTCTGATAGAAAGGACAATTATTCCCGAGACATAGTTTATGGAACCAATAATGAATTCGGTTTCGACTTCTTGAGAGACAATATGGCCAGAGACAAGGAAGAGTGGGTTCAGCGGGAATTAAATTATTGCATAATTGATGAGGTGGACAGCATACTCATAGATGAGGCCAGAACGCCGCTTATTATTTCCGGTCCGTCGGAGGAAACTACAGACAAGTATCATAAAGTAAATAAAATTATCCCGTCCCTTAAAAAGGAAGAGGATTTCGCGGTTGATGAAAAAAGCAAAAACGCTACACTTACTGAAGAGGGTGTTGCCAAATGTGAAAAGCTTCTCGGAATTCAAAACCTTTATGATGATATTCATACGGAATGGGTTCATCATATTGACCAGGCGCTTAGAGCTCATCACCTGTATAAGAAGGACGTAGATTATGTTGTGAGGGGAGGAGAGGTGCTTATCGTGGATGAGTTCACCGGCCGTCTTATGGAGGGCCGGCGCTACAGCGACGGGCTTCATCAGGCTATAGAGGCTAAGGAAAAAGTTCAGATAGCCAAGGAAAACCAGACTCTTGCGACAGTAACATTTCAGAATTACTTCAAGATGTACAATAAAATTTCAGGAATGACCGGTACCGCCGATACGGAGGCTAGGGAGTTCTCCGAAATATATGGACTTGATGTTTGTGTTATCCCCACAAACAGGCCTATGGTAAGGGATGATCTGCCTGATCTCATATACAAGACCGAAAGAGAAAAGTATAATGCGATTGCGGAAAACATTAAGGAAATCAACGAAACCGGGGCTCCGATTCTGGTTGGAACTATTTCTATAGAAAAGAATGAGCTTTTAAGCCGCATGCTCTCAAGAAAAGGTGTAAAGCACAATGTGTTAAACGCCAAACATCATGACAGGGAAGCTGATATTATTGCTCAGGCCGGAAGAAAGGGCGCGGTGACAATCGCTACGAATATGGCGGGTCGCGGAACAGACATTGTTCTCGGAGGTAATCCGGAGCTTCTTGCCGAGGGTAGAATTAAACCTGAAGGAAAGCCTGAGGATTATACCGCGCTTCTTCAGGAAATGAAGGAAAGATGCACGGCCGAGAAAAAAGAAGTACTAGATGCGGGCGGTCTTCATATTATAGGAAGTGAAAGACATGAGAGCCGAAGAATAGATAATCAGCTCAGGGGCCGCTCAGGAAGGCAGGGTGATCCCGGTAAGTCCGTTTTTTATCTTTCGCTTGAGGATGATCTTATGAGAATCTTCGGGTCGGAGCGGATTGCGTTCATGATGGATAAGCTTGGCGCCCAGGAAGGCGAGGTTATAACCCATAGTCTGGTCAGCAGGTCTATAGAAAACGCGCAGAAAAAGGTAGAAGGGCATAACTTTGAAATAAGAAAGCATCTTCTAGAATATGATTCGGTATTGAATCAGCAGAGGAATACTATCTACGGAATAAGACGCCAGCTTCTTGACGGAGAAGATTTTAAAGAAGATGTTACCGAAAGAATCAAGCGTGCGGCTGAAATCAAAGTTCTGGCCAACACCGATATTTCAGCTTATCCGGAGGATTGGAACCTGGAGCCGCTTTATAAAGACCTTGAGAGGTCTTTCGGACTCTTTATACGGTTTACTCCTGAAGAGGTTACCGAAAAAAAACAGGGTGGAATGATTGATGCGGTAATCGAGGGGGCACTCTCTAAATACAAAGAGAAAGAAAAGCGAATCGGTCCGGAAATGATGCGTAATATAGAAAGGATCGTTCTACTTAATATTATAGACAGCAAGTGGAAGCAGCACCTTTACATGATGGATTCTCTTAAAAGCGGAATTAACCTTCGGGCATATGGCCAGAAGGATCCTCTTATAGAGTACAAGAATGAGGGCTTTCAGCTTTTTGAGGAGATGCTTGATAATATTGATACGGAGTCAGCCGAATTTGTTCTCAAGGCTGAGGTTATGGAGGATTCCAGACCACGCAGCAAAGTCTTTGACAGTGGAAACGCAAGCGAGAGTCATGATTCTTTCAGTACTTTTACTTCAGCCGGTCAGGCTGCGGATAAGCGCAGGGGCAACAGGCCGCTGCCTGGAGATTCCGGAAAACCGGAGACGTTTCGGAGAGATACCTCCAAAGTAGGCAGAAACGATCCATGTCCATGCGGAAGCGGACGTAAATATAAAAAATGCTGCGGGGGATGATATTAGATGTTGAAAACTCCGGATAAGGGATTGTTTATCTCATTCGAGGGGATAGACGGCTGCGGGAAGACAACGCAGGTAAGAAGTCTTTCCATGTTTCTTGAGGAACACGGTTTCTCTCATGAAATAACCCGGGAACCTGGCGGTACTTTATATGCTGAAAAAATACGAGAGCTTATTCTTGATCCGGGAAACCAGGGTGTTTTTCCTGAAACGGAACTCCTTTTATATTTCGCCGCCCGTGCTCAGCATGTGAGAGAGAAGATTTTACCTCTTGTAGAACAGGGGATAACTGTTATATCAGACAGATTCTCTGACGCGACTATTGCTTATCAGGGATACGGCAGAGGATTGGATAAAAAGCAAATAGAGATACTTAACGGTTTCTCGTGCGGAGGAGTTATGCCGGATATAACTTTTATTCTTGATATTGAATCAGAAGTTTCCCGGAAAAGAATGGCTGCCGCCGGAAAAAGACCAGACCGCATAGAAAGGGAACCCGGGATGTTTTTTGAGAGGATAAGACAGGGATATCTTGAGATAGCCTCTTCAGATAAAAAAAGGGTAACTGTTTTTGACGGTTCGCGCGATCCGGAATCCATCGCAAAAAAGATTAATAAAAAGATTCTTGAAAAAATAAATGAACGGAGCTAAAATGAGAAAGAAAAGTTCACCTTTAAAAATGACTGCTGTAATTATAGCTTTTCTGGCAGTCTTCTGTATAGCGGCCGGTACACTTTCAAATTTCCATGAGAACCTTGTGGTTCTGCAAAAAATTGCGGTGAGCGTAAAACAGAAATATGTAATAGATGTTGATACAGACGAACTCGTTGAAGCCGCCGTTGAGGGCATGAAAGAAGTCCTTGATCCTCATACGAGCTATTTTTCCCCTAAGGATTTCAGCCGTTTCATGGAAAGTACCAAAGGGAAATTCGGAGGACTTGGAATACAAATCGGAATAAGGGAAAAAGCTCTTACCATTATAACTCCTTTACCCGGAACCCCGGCGTATAGAATGGGCATACTGGCGGGGGACAAAATTATTGAAATTAACGGAAAGCCTACCAAAGGAATCACAATAAACGAGGCTGTTAACAAGCTTCGCGGAAAAGTAGGTACCGAGGTGGATATCACAATAGACCGTGAAGGAGAGAAAAAACCTCTTGAGTACACAATCGAGAGAGAACTTGTTGAAGTTCATCCTGTCGATTACAGCGGGATGATTGAAAAGGATGTCGGTTTTATCAAACTCGTACAGTTTTCTGATGAGTCAACAAATGAAGTCCGTCAGGCCGTTAATGAGCTGATGGAAGCGGGCGCGAAAGGCATTATACTTGATCTTCGCAACAACCCCGGAGGCCTTTTAACAAAGGCGGTTGAGATTTCGGACCTTTTTCTTGAAGAAGAGAAGCTTATTGTATATACACGGGGAAGAATCAAGCAGAGTAATGTTGACCATTATTCTAAAGGGCCTGCGATTGTTCCCGAAGGTTTTCCGGTTGTTGTTCTTTTAAACTACGGATCGGCTTCGGCATCCGAAATTGTGGCAGGAGCCATACAGGATTATGATCGGGGAGTTATTCTTGGTCGGACTTCATATGGTAAAGGATCTGTTCAGACTTTTGAGAACCTTGAAAACAAAAAAGCCATAAAGATAACCACCGCCTATTATTACACTCCAAGCGGGAGGTGTATTAATAAACCGGAAAATCAGGCAGGTCACCCTCTTGACGAGGATGAAGAAAACCCCGAAGACGATAGTGCCGGTGCGGTTGACGCGGATTCTACGGAAAGTATCCCGGATTCTCTCAAGTTCAGGACTGAGGGCGGCAGAACTGTCTTTGGCGACGGAGGGATTACTCCCGACATAGATATTAAACCCGATTTTCTCAAAGGTATCGAGGCTGCCATGGAAAGAAAATCTTTCTTTTTCCGCTTCGCCATTAAGTATATAGCATCATTAAAAGCAGGGGGCAGGGAGATAACAAAGGAATTTGAGGTCACTGATGAGATCCTGAAGAAGTTTCGGGATTTTCTAAAAGAGACGAATTTTAGTTATGAAATGGTCGCAGAGAAGAGTCTGGATGATCTTCAGGAAACTCTTATTAATGAGATTAAAGTCAATAAGGGGTTGGCCGAAGAAGACTCCCTGCTTACAAAAACCGAAAATCAGGAACAGATTATGGCCCTGATAGAGAAGATTGACAATCATTTTGAGAAAGAGAAGGAACATGCCTTCGATCAGAGCGTAGACTATATAAAGTTCGCGATCAAGCGGGAGATTATGGTGAGCACATTCGGCGCGGATATGAGATATGTACTCTCTCTTCCAAGGGACAGCTATGTCAAGGAAGCGGTCAGTATATTGCATAACACCGAACGCTATAACTCAATAGTTTCTCCGGACAAAAAATAGTTTGAAAAAAACGGAATATCCGCCCGTACTTAAAAAATTCGGTCAGCACTTTCTGACTGATCCGGGAATACTTGAAAGCCTTTGCGGTTTGATAAAAAATCCGGAAGATTTTCCGGTCCTGGAAATCGGTCCGGGCCGGGGCGCCCTTACCGGGTTTCTCCTGGACCGTTTCGGAAAGTTGACCGCGGTCGAGAAGGACCGGGAGTTAACACGGTTACTTATTACGGAGTTCGGCGGCAGCGAAGGTTTTAAGGTCATTAACAAAGACTTCCTTGAATTTGATATAAATAGCTTTTCTGATGGCCGCTTTATAGCCGTAGGCAATATTCCATATAATATTACCGGGCCCATACTCTTAAAACTTGCTGCCGCTAGGGAAAAAGTTTTTAGCGCCTATCTCATGGTCCAGAAAGAGGTTGGAGAGCGACTTGCCGCGTCGGCCGGTTCCCGCGCTTACGGGTTCATTACAGCTTTTATAAAATCTTTTGCCGATGTCCGCATTTTGAAAAAAGTAAAAAAGGGGAGTTTTTTGCCGCCTCCCAAAGTAGATTCTGTTTTTATTGAAGTTGATTTCAAGAAAAACACGAATATCGATTATGTGAATACCGATGCTTACCGGGAATTTATTTCGGCCGCGTTCAGCCAGAGGCGGAAAAAAGCGGTAAAAGTTCTGGCGGCTGTTTATGGGGACCGGGTCCACAGTGTTTTCGAAAAACAGGGTCTTCATGATAATACCAGGGCAGAGGATATCAGCCCGACTACCTTTCGGGATATTTTTTCTGATTTATGACCGGAAAAGCCGGCCATCCCGTAATTATAGTCTTCTTTTTTTTTTGTATAGTTATGCTCGTAAATATCTATTATCTTAGTTCTAGATGGTTCTCCTGTGCTGCAAGTAATTACAAAACCGCTGTTTATTCCGGAGGCATATTATGACAGACAGAAAAGCGATATTATACATTTCTTGTTCGCTTGACGGATACATAGCAAAACCTGGCGACGACCTCGGTTTTTTGAACATGGTGAGAAAAGAAGGAGAGGATTATGGATATAATGAGTTTATCAGAACTGTTGATACCGTTATTGCCGGCCGCAGAACATATGACTGGGTTTTGGAGCAGGGATATGAATTCCCTCATAAAAAAGAGAGAACATACATAATAACAAGCCATGAGCAGCCGGAGAAGGACAATCTTACCTTCTTTGGCGGGGATTTGAAGGAGCTGGTGCGTAAACTTAAGGAACAGGATGGGAAAAATATATTTTGTGTCGGTGGCGCGGAGATTGTGAATCAGCTCCTGGCCGGGAAATCCCTTGATGAGATAATAATTTCTTTCATACCTGTTCTTGTCGGAAACGGCACAAGACTTTTTGAGGATGAAAGACCTGAACAGAAGCTCGAACTTCTATCGACGAGGACTTTTGATTCAGGGCTGGTCCAGTTACGGTATAAGATGAAAACTGAGGTTTAACCGCGCAAATCGTCTAAACAAAAACAGAACGGCATCAAACGCACCCGATTACCATTGGTTGTTGATTCGGAACTTGCATTGGAAATAATTGCACTAGATGCTTTCTTCAGCCTCTAATCGCGACGTTATGCATCTTGCATTCACAAGACAAAAGGAAATTCGAGAAAGTTGTACCAGCCAGGTCTGTATACCACGACACACCGCAAACAATATTTGAAGAGCACCGAATATACTACGATAAGATCAAAGAAAATCTTAAGGGTGACCTACGTGTGTTCTCGAAAGAATTCTGGTCACGACCAAATCGGTAAAACAGCGCTGCGACACGCTTTGGATTCTTTTGATTTAATGTGATGAGAGAAAACGAACAAGATTGCTACGCCTAAATAAGATACGTGGCGATGGAGATAATAACAAAGAAGATTTATTTGATTCAAACTTTAAAGTCTGAAAGAAGTCACTCCTGATTTTCCGTTTTAAAAAAATCCAGTTTTTCTTTAAGAGCTGAAACGTCGGTCCCGGAGGATTCAAGCCGATCGACTTCCTGTTTTAGCTCGCTGATTTTATCGGTAAGCGTATTGGTCATTGTATTGAATTTAGTAGAGAGCTCTTTCAACTCATCGCCTTTACGAAGGTAAATTATATCTCTGAGATTTCCGGAATTTATAGAGTCTGAGAATTTTGCGAATCGGAACAGGGGGCCCACGAACTTGTGGGAAACAAAAATAGAAAGATAGGCGATTTCACCG
>CAYNYI010000053.1:0-20282 GCA_964401455.1 uncultured Fibrobacterota bacterium | reverse complement strand
TGATACAAACTTTTAAAATCAACTGATTGTCCAGTTCACGCTGAAGCAGGACACTCTGTTGACACCGAATGTGGTCAGAATGGAATACTCGCCGGGAAATAATTTTGAGGACAGAAAAACTAGATCACCTCAATAGACTTTAATAAAAGCCATGATTTTCTGATAGAATAGTTATACAGTTCAATACAGACGTTTTAATGCTTATAATCTCTTACATTCACTTTTTTAACGCTGTGGTATTCGGATATCTCGCCGTAAAAGTCCTGGCAATGAACTGGCAAGGAAAAACCAACCGGATAGGAGCGCTGATATTTACCTGTTTCTTTCTCTGGAGTTTTGCATTCACATTCGTCCATAATCCTCTTACTTCCCGCGAAGCCGCCGTGAAGTGGATAGCTGTCAGCTCGATTGGAGGAATATTTTATCCGGTTTTCATCTTCCGGCTTGCCTCTTATCTGGCCTGCAGACTGCGCGCATTCTTTATTCCGTTTTCACTTATAGCCGTGGTACTGACCTTTTCCCAGATAATAAACGAATCCATTGTATCTCTTAGCGCGTCTTACCCGAAGCCTTACGGCTGGGATGCAGAATTTTTGTTTAACATATGGTACATAATTTATACGATAGCATTTGCGCTTATGAGTATCCTGACGCTCTGGCTCTTTTTTCATATTACGCGGGACCGGACAAAGCCCCCGATCCAGCGCAAGCAGGCACGCGCGATGCTGACGGGAGGAATCTTTGCCCTGGGCTTGATGAATGTATTTACAATTTCAGGAAACCTTCTCAATTTGAGCGACAGTCTTTTTAATGACGCGCCCTTTATTATATGGGCTGTCACAATGGGAATCGCAATCAAGAAATACGACCTTTTCGCCCCTACATTGCAAGACGCTTCAGAGCATATTCTTGAGACTATGGACGATGCTGTATTCCTGGCCGGGCCTTCCGGAAAAATACATTTTGTAAATAAAGCCGGGCTTGCAATGTATAATGACAGAAATCTCGCTAAAAAGCATAGAAAGGTAAATCTTCTCTTCAGAGCAAAGCATAACAATGGAGACAATCTGTTCGACGGCGCCTCGGCATACACTAACAAACGCGCTTTTTTAAATACAGGTAAATCTGTTAATCGCGAAGCTCTGGTCTCCAGGCAGCCTATTTATGAAACAGACGGATAACTTAAAGGCATGGTCTATGTTGTCAGAGAAATCACCGAGTTTTCCCGTATTCAGAAGGAACTTGAACGTGCGGGCCGGCATGAAGCACTCGCGTCTTTCGCCGGAGGTGTCGCGCATGATCTGAACAATCTGTTCGCCGGAATAATCGGATACATAGAAATGGCCCGGGAACATTGCGAAGATAACAGTAAACCCGGGAAATATCTTAAGAAAGCCTGCACCGCTTTTCCGGGGCTGATCTCGCTGACCAGACAATTGCTTACCTTTTCAAAGGGAGGATACAGATCCCTTACGCCTTGTAATATTAGCCTCACAGTCCGCCCTGTTTCGGAACTTGTTCTGTTCGGTTCAGAAATAACCCTGGACTGCCAACTGCCCGCTGATTTATGGATAGCAAAGATTGATGAAGCGCAAATAAATCAGATAATCAGCAACCTGATACTTAACGCGCGGCAGGCCATGAAAGACAAAGGAGCAATCTCCATAGAGGCTCATAACTCGCACCGGGAAGAGGACGTTGAGAATAGTATCGTTGCCGGGGATTTTATTATAATGCGCATCAAAGACAGCGGCCCGGGTATCGGTTCGGCAGACAAAGACCGCATCTTTGACCCTCTTTATACTACAAAGCCGGAAGGTTCCGGGCTTGGACTCGCGACAACGCGCGCCATACTTAAAAAGGCAGGAGGATCAATTGAACTCGAATCCACCGGCAATAACGGCACATGCTTTAAGATAGAGCTCCCCGCCGACTCAGAAAATTCACAAGAAAGAGAACCATCGGCAGATGAAGTCACAATTCAAAAGCCAAAGAAAAAAATTTTGTTAATGGATAATGACGAATCGGTGCGGCAGGTCACGTCGGATATGTTTAACAGTATCGGTATCGAAGTATTGCTGGCCGGAAGCGGGGAGGAAGCTCTTTCTCATGCGGAGGCCTTCGACCGGGAAAAGGAAATGCTCATGGGCGCGGTTCTGGACCTGACAATAAGGGGAAACATAGACGGAGTTGAAACCGCCAGAAGACTCCATCAGCGTTATCCAGGATTACCGCTTGTCGCCTGCAGCGGATACGGCCTGAATGAAAGTGCCGATTCTCTCACCGAGAAAATATTTCACAGCAGTATCGAGAAACCATACCGGTATAAGGATATGATGGCCCTGGTTGAAAAGCTTTCAAGCTCCGCTTAAAAGCTTTTGTTCAGAACCGGGTTAACAAATTT
Organism: uncultured Fibrobacterota bacterium; assembly: GCA_964401455.1. Taxonomy (GTDB): domain Bacteria; phylum Fibrobacterota; class OXYB2-FULL-49-7; order CAYNYI01; family CAYNYI01; genus CAYNYI01. Next base: position 17,878 of record CAYNYI010000053.1, on the reverse strand, counting down.
TTTATTCTCGTATTTCCCTTACGGCTTTCACCATATTTATGAGCGCGGGCCGGACTTCTTCCCACTTCCGGGTCTTAAGACCACAATCCGGATTAACCCACATCTTTTCTCTTTCGACAACCTTGAGTCTCTCATTTATTTCCTTTTTAAATTCCGAAACATCCGGAACCCGCGGCGAATGGATATCATAAACCCCCGGGCCTATCTCGTTTTTGTAGCCGGTCTCGTTAAATATTTTAAGAAGTTCATTACCGCTTCTCGCGGTTTCAATAGTAATGACATCGGCGTCCATAGCTTCAATAGTCTTCATTATATCGTTAAACTCGCTGTAGCACATATGTGTATGTATTTGAGTGTCTTTTTCTGCCGATGAGACCGACAGTCTGAAGCTGTCTAAAGCCCATTTTTCATAAGCAGGGATATCCTCTTTTCTCAAAGGATAACCCTCTTTGAATGCGGCCTCATCCACCTGGATTATTTTTATTCCGTGCTCCTGCAGATCGCTTATTTCATCGGCAAGGGCAAGAGCTATCTGCATGGCGGTCTCAGAGCGCGGAATGTCGTCACGGACAAAAGACCAGTTAATAATTGTAACTGGACCTGTCAGCATGCCCTTTACTCTCTTTTTTGTCCGCGACTGAGCATAGCTTAGCCATTCTACAGTCATTGGATAAGGCCTGCTGACGTCTCCGTAAATAACCGGCGGCTTGACACAGCGGCTTCCATAACTCTGAACCCAACCGTTCGATGTAAAATGGAACCCTTTTAAAAGTTCACCGAAATATTCGACCATATCGTTTCTCTCGGGCTCGCCGTGAACAAGCACATCAAGGCCCGATTCTTCTTGAAAAAGGATGCATTCGTCAATATATTTCCTGATATTTTCTTTATACTCTCCGCTTTCAATAATCCCTTTTTTGTAATCTCTTCTTACTTTCCTTAATTCGGGAGTCTGCGGAAAACTTCCTATGGTTGTTGTCGGAAGATCCGGCAGCTTGAACAATTCTTTCTGCAGCTTTATTCTCTCTGAAAAAGCCCCTTCCCTGTATTTCCCGGAGCCCTTCTTCGCCCTATCACCGGCCATACCTGCTAAACCGGCCGAAGCCTGTTTCTTTTCTTCATTTATTCTGGTATTTTCCTTAAAAAACAAATCTTCATCCTTTGTGAGGTCCTCATCATTAAAAAGCTTTCCGAGAAGAGCCACCTCTTCCGTCTTTTCAACAGCGAAGGAAAACATCCCGTTAATTTTATTTTCCGGCTCCTGCCTTACAGAATAAGGTACATGAAGAAGAGAACAGCTTGTTGAAACTATTATACGGTCTTTGGGAACAACTTTTGAAATATCATCAAGAAGCCCGAGAGACTTTTTTAAATCATTCTTCCATATATTTCTTCCATCAACCACTCCGGCAAAAATCACTTTATCTTTAATATATGAAAGGCTTTCCATGTTTTTTTTGCCGTAAACAAAATCAAGACCCAAGCCCATGATTCCGGTAGAAGACAGCACTTTGACCGCTTCAGAGAAATGTTCAAAATAGCCGGTGACAATTATCCCGAGCCTTTCGCTAATCGAAGAAAAGGAAGCATAAGTTTTCTCAAGAAGAGAGAGTTTATCATTATATGAGTCAAGACAGAAAACAGGCTCTTCCATCTGGACAATAACTTTTTCATCAAGCAGTGAAATCTTTTCCAGAAGGGCTTTGTAGGTCGAAAATATCTCATCGAAAAAAGAAAAAACATCCAGCCCCTTCCGGCATTTGGAAAGTGCCGTGAAAGTAATCGGTCCTACTATGTTAATTTTAGGTGTAATTCCGAGGGCCTTTGCTTCCTTATATTCATTTTCTATTTTCGAGACGTCCGAAGATAAAGCCATCCCTTCTTCGAGTTCCGGCACGATATAATGGTAATTGGTATTAAACCACTTAGTCATCTCCATGGCAGCGCAGTCATCGCCTCCTCTGGCCATTGAAAAACACCGGTCAAACGGTTCACTTATACCGGCAAAGCGGGCGGGCACTGCACCAAGCATTATTGCAGTATCCAGCATTATATCATAAAAGCTGAAGTCATTGACGCTTATCAGGTCAATTCCCCGGCTCTTTTGTTCGGTCCAGTGTTTTTTTCTAAGATCTGCGGCAGTTTGTGAAAGCTCCGAAAGCGGGATTTTCCCCGACCAGTAACTTTCGAGCGCTTTTTTGAGCTCACGGTTTTCCCCTATTCTAGGAAAGCCTGTAATTGCAGTTCTGAATTCCATTTTTTTTCCTTTGGCTTGCGCGATCTGTTAAATTATTTATTTAAAATAAACATTAATCCAGACAAACGCAATTACATTAAAGCTATTATATTTTCTATCAAATTATTTTAATCATATTTTCACTCTCCTCTCCTCCCTGTTCCATTCTGAGGGCCGTATTAAGGTCCCGACAGGCCAGATTTATCATAAGCCTGTCGTTCTTCAGGAGGCCCTGTTTATAATACACCATTCCCCTATTGACATAAGCTTCCTTGTGCATGCTTCCGCCGTTTTCCTCACGGCTTTTTATAAAAGCAGAATAAACTCCTATAGCCATACGGAAACTTTCGCTCCCGGTTCCGGGGAAAAGTTTCCCATAACAATTGCCGAGCATAAAATAGCCGTACTTGAATCCACTTCTGACGGCAATAAGGAAATGTACCCCGGCTGATGAATAAAATCCGTCATTAAAAAGCCTGTACCCTTTTTCCATCTCCGCCCGCGCCTCGGGATTTTCATATTCATCCGAGTCCTCTATCACTATCTCTCCTCCCTTTTGCCGGGAGCGTATTTCTTTCTCAGCCCAGCGGTATGCCTCCGCATGATTTCCGTAATTTTTTCCGGCACAACTGAATATCACATTATCTTTCAAACCTTCCATTGTCTCTCTCCTTTTCTAATACTAACGGGGTATAATTTAATTTAGGCCTTTTGGGCCGACATATGATGACGGGGCTATAATTTAAAAAAAAGAGCCTACTGTAATGTTTTGCTTGCCCCGTTTAAAGCTCTCATATATAAAAGGAATAGAATATTCCCTCAAAACCTGAAGCTGTAATCATAGGCGGCGGTATGATCACAGAAGTGCGTAGAAACAGGAAAAATAATGCAGAAGGAAATCCGTGAAATAGCAGAAAAACATCCTGGTAAAATAGTACACGCCGACGGGAAAGCTCTTGTCGGAACAGGCGGGTCACCTTAAGGTTTCCCGCCAAACTCTCTCCGCTGCTATAAACGGTAACTTGATGAATTATTTCAGCGGAAGCAGATTTATAATTTATAATTGCCATTTCGATTTGCCGGGATGGTCGGAAATTGAAAAAAATCTGACTGAAAAGGGAGTCTCTCTCTCCGGGTTTTCAAGGCCGAAAATCTATTCGAAACTTATAAAAGAAATTCATAAGAGGAAATACAAAAATTTATTTATAGAAGAAGATATTATGAGATCATGCGGGGCTTCCCGTGAATTCTCGGGCCTTATTGAAAATTTCAAGAATTTTGAGACCTATCCATCCGGCTCAAACCTCGTCCCCGCCCGAAATGAATTCGCTGCCGGGATAGATATTGCGGAGGAAATATCCGGCCGGATAAAAGAATGCCCCGGAAAAAGCGCCGTAGTAACAGACAGCGACATGACTGCGGAGGGTATAGCCTGCCGCTTTCTCGAAAATCGAATCAGCATACCTGAGAAAGCCGGAATAACAGGGTTTGACGATTTGGAGACCGCACCCTATTTTAAAGTACTTCTGACTTCTATAAAAGTGCCGGTAGAAAGCATGCCGTAATCCGACCGTTCCGCGGCCTTCAAAAATTATTATATTTATAATGTAATTTTGAAATCGGCCAATCATTAAATAACGATAAAAGGCAGAGGCAGCCGCATTGGAAAAAATTGTTCAAAAAGTCCTGGGAACAGTCAGGCGGAATTCTCTCCTTGAAAAAAAGGGAAGCAGAGTACTGCTTTGCGTATCCGGAGGTGCCGACTCCGTCTTCATGGCAGATATTTTCCTGCTGCATTTAAAAAGGATACTGAGACTCGACTGCTCAATCTTCCATCTGGACCACTGCCTCAGAGGTGAAGAATCATCGGCAGACGCACTATTCGTATCAAAACTCAGCGAAAAATACGGCTGCGGATTATTTTCCGAAAAAAAAGATATTAAAGAGGAACGCCGTCCCGGAGAATCCGTGGAAAGCGCGGCAAGACGAGTAAGATACGCCTTAATACAAAAAACACTGGATTCTGAGAAATTTGATTACGCCGCTACAGCACACAATCTCGGAGATAATGCCGAAACAGTGATGATGCGCGTTATCGAAGGTGCCTCGGTTCATTCTCTCCGGGGAATACCTTACCGCAACGGACGTATAATAAGACCGATACGTGATATTACAAAAAGCGAGATAATCGAGTTTCTTGAGAAGAAAGACCTTTTTTTCCGGGAAGATTCATCCAATTTATCTACGGTTTATAAAAGAAATAAAATCCGTAATATACTGCTTCCTCTTATTCGCTCTGAATTCAATCCAAATATTGATGAGTCTCTCGCCCGTTTATCGAGAAACTGCTCGGAAAACAATAACCCCGATATCCATACCTCCGTTGTGTTAATAGAAAAAAACGGCGAGATTCTACTACAAAGCCCGCGGAACAATTATGTATATTTGAGTCAGGACTGTGCGTCTGTGCTTCGGGCCGTACTGCGTAGATTCGGGCATGAAGCGCGCATTACCGAAAGTGCCGTTGATTCTCTGACCAATGCCCTTAACAGCGGAAGCAGAGGAACCGTTTTAAAAATTCCATTCGGAATTTCAGCGGAGTTGTACAGCGGAGGAGCTGTATTTCGGAACTCGCAGCGGATACCGGAAAAAAGTTTTAAAGGTTTTAAAATTCGAAAAGGCCTTTTTACGGAATCCATGGACTTTTGGATTTCGCAGGCTGAGTTCGAAAAAGCGGAATGGGACGGGATCTTTCCCGAATCTTATGAATACCGGGCTTTTTTCGATAAGAATAAAATCCCTGAATTTATGGAAGTGCGCCCGCCCCGGAAAACAGACAGCATAAGCCCGACAGGAATGCGCGGCACAAAAAAACTCCGGGTTTTCCTGGCCGATTCCGGAATAGCCGCATCGGCTGTTTGCTCCGTTCCGGTTCTTACTGATACGGAGAATAACGAAGTAATCTGGGCGGCAGGAGCGAGAATAAATGAAAAATACGGAATAACCGATAAAACTCGGCACATACTTAAAATAGAAATCCGGAGGAAAAATGGGTAAACCCGATAAAGAACCTGAAAAAAAAGAAAACAAGAAAAAACTGATTTTTGACTCAAAAAATAAAAAAGACCCGAATAAACCCGGAGGTGGAAAATACAGAAACTTCACTTTTATCATTTTTTTGGTGGTCCTTGCTTTTGTTCTTTATAACATAAAAAGCAATATCACTCCGGCTCCGGTAAGAATCCCCTATTCAGCTTTCGTTAAATTAACAAATGACTCCGCTATAGCACCATTTATATCAGCCGAAATATCAAATACAGAGTCGGGGCTGGAATTTACGGGAAAATTCCTGTCACCGGCAGCGGCGAGAGAAGCGGCTGAGATAATACTGGCTTCCGGTATTACACCGGCCGCACAAAGAGAAATCGAAAACAATACAACATTTACGTTCAGCACTACTCTTATAACCATAACCGACAACATGCTGCAGAAATGGGAAAATTCCGGAATGAGGATTGTTTTCAAAAAGAGCGGTATTGCCTTTACTTCCATACTGCTTTCTCTTCTCCCCTGGATAGTAATAATAGCTTTCTGGCTTTTCATCATGAGACAGATGCAGGGAGGCGGAGGCGGCCAGAGAGGCCTTTTTTCTTTCGGTAAAAGTAAAGCAAGGGTAATAAGCCCGGAAAAAAGAAAAATAACCTTCGTAGATGTCGCCGGAGTTGACGAGGCAAAGATAGAACTTAAAGAGATAATCGATTATCTCAGGCGGCCCGATAAATTCCAGAAACTCGGAGGAAAGATACCAAAGGGGGTTCTTCTTCTCGGCCCTCCGGGCACCGGAAAAACCCTGTTGGCAAGAGCTGTTGCCGGCGAAGCGGAAGTTCCCTTTTTCAGCATGAGTGGCTCCGACTTCGTTGAGATGTTCGTAGGTGTGGGCGCCTCAAGAGTAAGAGATATTTTCGAACAGGGTAAAAAGAACGCCCCCTGCATAATTTTTGTGGATGAAATAGACGCCGTGGGGCGCCACCGGGGAGCCGGTCTGGGCGGCGGACACGACGAACGAGAACAAACCCTTAACCAGCTACTTGTCGAAATGGACGGTTTCGAGGAAAACAGCGGTGTAATACTGATAGCGGCGACAAACCGACCGGACGTGCTCGACCCGGCGCTGCTCCGCCCCGGAAGATTTGACCGGCAAGTCGTAGTTGACCGGCCCGACATAAAAGGACGGGAGGGAATACTTAAAGTACATACAAAAAACATTCCTCTTGACGATGATGTGGATCTTAATAAAATGGCTCGCGGTACACCCGGGTTTTCCGGCGCCGATATAGCCAACATGGTAAATGAAGCCGCCCTCCTCGCGGCAAGATTCAATCAGGAAAAAGTCTCGCCTCAGGATTTTGAGGAAGCCAGAGACAAGGTCATGATGGGCACTGAGCGTTCAAGCCTTGTAATTTCGGATGAAGAAAAAAACCTCACAGCAATACATGAAGCCGGGCACGCTGTTATACATCTTTTTCATGAATTTACCGAGCCTCTGCACAAGGTAACTATAATTCCGAGGGGTATGGCTATGGGAGTGACTTTTTCGCTTCCCCTGGAGGACAAACACTCATATTCCAAAGAGTATATGCTTGGGCAGATATGCGCAATGATGGGAGGCCGTGTAGCTGAGGAGATGTTCCTGCACAGCATTTCTTCCGGTGCCTCCAACGATATAAAGCAGGCTACAAAAATTGCGAGGAGGATGGTATGTAATTACGGCATGAGCGATAAACTCGGAACAATCGCCTACGGCCAGACACAGGGCCATGTCTTTCTCGGAAAGGAGATGAGCCATCATCAGGACTATAGCGAAAAAACGGCTCAGTTGATTGATTCAGAAGTAAAGCAGATTATTGATACGCAGAGAGAGAAGACAAGACAGATGCTTGAGGAACACCGTGAAGAAGTTAAAAACCTTGCCGACGCTCTTTTGATACATGAACTACTGGATAAAGAAGAAATAGAAAGGATACTCAAGGGCGAGGAAATTATCTCGGCCAAGAAAACAAGAAAACTTGAGATTGAAAAAATTGAAAAAGAAATGGAAGAGGAAAGAAAAAAAATCAGGGAGAAAAAAGAAAAAGAAAAAGAAAAAGAAAAAAAAGAACAGGAAAAAGGGAACGGACAGCGGGGCGGCGGATTTGATGAAAAGGCCTGACTTCAGGGCTAAAAAGGGTTTCCCGCTGATAATGGGAATTCTCAATATTACTCCGGACTCCTTCTATGAAAAGAGCAGGATAACCAATGGACGCGCCGCCGCCGGGAAAGCCGGAGAAATGATAGAATCCGGTGCCGACATAATAGATATCGGCGGTGAATCCACAAAACCGGGTTCTCCCGGTGTAGATACACAGACCGAGCTTGCCAGAGTAATTCCGGCAATAAGAGAAATCAGAGACGCTTATCCCGAAGCTTTGATTTCGATAGATACCGTTAAAGAGGAGGTCGCCGAAGCGGCCCTTTTTGAGGGAGCTTCCATAATAAATGATATCAGCGGACTTAAAAAAGGGCCAGGCAAAGCGGCTATAGCCGTAAAATACGGGGCCGCGCTAATATTGGGGCACATTCAGGGTACCCCGGCGAACATGCAGGACTCCCCTGAATATGAAAACCCCGTATCTGAAATCAAAGAATTTCTGGAACGGGCCGCTGAAAAGGGCCTGTCCGCGGGGCTAAAAAAAGAGGAAATTATAATTGATCCCGGAATAGGATTCGGCAAAAGTTTCGAACACAATACGGCAATACTCCGGGGTATAGGTTCGTTCAATAAAACCGGATATCCTGTTTTGATTGGACTTTCCAGGAAATCCTATTTCAAGACTCTCCTCGGAAATACGCCCGAAGAAAGACTGGCCGGAACAATCTCTGCCGATATTTTCGCTGCTGAAAAAGGAGCGGATATACTGAGGGTCCACGATGTAAAAGAAGCGGTCGATTCTTTGAAAACTTACCTTTTCCTTACGGAGCGGCATGGAGCTTTATAGAATAGGGTTTCTCGACATAAGATTGATTGACCTTCTCGATATCACTATTGTTACGGTATTTTTCTATCAGCTTATATCCTTCTTAAAGGGAACAAGAGCGGTGCATATGCTTTTCGGAGTCATTCTCCTGATTATTGTCTCATTCGCATCCTCATGGGCCCAGCTTAAGGGTATTTCATGGCTGATGTCACGTCTGGCGACTGTCGGAGTGGTGCTTTTCATCATCCTCTTTCAGCCTGAAATCCGCCGCAGTCTAATGAGGCTCGGCCAGCACCGTATAAAGGAATATTTTATAAAGGAAGAAGTAATTCTTCCAATCCGGGAAATCACAAAGGGTATAGACGCGGTCATAGAAAGAAGACTCGGGGCCCTCATACTTATAGAAAAATCTCCGGCAATACGGACAATAGTAGAGACTGGTGTCATACTGAACGCGGAAATAAGCGCCGAGCTTATTGAAACGATTTTTTTCAACAAAACGCCGCTTCATGACGGTGCAGTAGTAATCCAGGGTAAAAAGATAACAGCGGCCGCCTGCGTTCTGCCAATTAACCCGGACCTTAAACCCGGAGACCCTCAAATGGGAATGCGCCACAAGGCGGGTCTTTCAATAACGCTCGAATCAAATGTCCTGGCTATAATAGTATCCGAAGAGACCGGAGGTATTTCTGTAGCGTATAACGGAGAAATGCGGAGAAATATTGACAGAAAAAACCTTGACGGATATATAAGAAATTACGTCTCCCCCAGAAAAAATTTGCAGCTTTTGTCTCAGGCATGAATTCACGCAGAAAAAAAACAATCGCGGCGGCGGTTTTAATTATCATACTCGCCCTCCTGCTCTTTTTCTTTCTCCGGAAAGACGAAAATAAGCAGCCTTCGGAAGAACCCGTAAAAGAAATCGTCTCGCCGGACAGTGTCTCAGATCATGATTCCTTAAATACCGGTAAAAGCGATAAGGATGCAGACAATAAATCCGAAGCTTCAAGCCTGGAAACTGAGAAACACCAGAATGCCCGGAAATTATCCCGGGACAAAACAGAGAAACCGAAAAAAAAAGAAAAGGGTCCGGTAACCGGTTCTTCCGTTAAAGACGATAAAAAGGAACCTGAAAAAGCCGGGGATTTAAACCCGGCCGGAGTTATGAAAGATTCTATCCCGGAAAAATCAGAAAACAAGGTTTTGGAAGACACCATCCCCCCCTATGTTGCTCCAGATAAAGGGGGCGGGATTTATTATGATCCTGTTTCTGTGCAACTGGAAAGTTCAGAAGGCAATTCCACGATCTATTATTCCACAAATAATCCTTCGAATCTTAAAGAATACAAAGGACCTGTCAGGATCGATAACGGAGAGACTACAATATACTATTCCGCGGTCGATTCCGCCGGAAACAGATCAGAGCTTGACAGCATCACCTATTCTATCAGAAAAGACTATAGAGGCAAATGCCCTCCCGAGATGGCGTATGTTGAAACCGATGAGGGTGGATTCTGCATGGACAGATATGAATGGCCTAATAAGGCCGACAGCCTTCCCGAATCATTCGTTTCACTGTACCAGGCCATGGATTCATGCAGATCAATCGGCAAGAGGCTCTGTAAAGGAGAAGAATGGTCCTATGCCTGTTCCGGGGGCGGGGATAATAAATATCCTTACGGTGACACATATAGCAGCAGAAAATGCAATACCTCTGCAGGCGGCATATCCGCGGCCGGCGACTATCATGAATGCAGAAGCAGATTTGGAATATACGATTTAAGCGGAAACCTCAGAGAATGGACTTCAAGCAGATCTCCTGAGAATAAAAGATTTTATAAAGTTTATGGAGGCTATTATAACGCTTCCTCAAAATCTTCATGCACTTTCAGTCAATACAGCTTTTACCCCGCAAACAGCGATATTACAGTGGGATTCCGATGCTGTCTGACTCCTTGAATCTTAATCCGCTATATTTTTATATTACAGAAATGCAATTATTACAACCGGTTATGACTACTCACCCGGCCGCGGAGACAGTTTCTTTTGCGTAAATCATTGGCAATACTTCTTTTCTGCGCTTCATTCACATTCGCTACCGAGGGGATGGGTATTTCCTCATACAACCTTGAAGAGCTCGAGCGCTATAGAAAACCGTATGCCGACCCCTCCGGCGGCATCAATCTGTATGACAGTTCCGCCGCTCTTCTGGAAATTAAAAATGTCGATCTTTCCACCGAAATTTTAATCGATTTTACAGACCGCACAGTTGAAATGCGTAAAAGAGCTTTTACTCCACCATTTGAAGTTGACCTTTGGAACTACTATTTTCTGGAACTCAATGAGTATATCTCTTATATGAGCAGGCAAAAAATAAAAGAAAAATACCGGGAAGAGCAATATATGATGCTGCCCCGTAGCGATCTGCTTAAATCAGGCTCCCTTCTGGAAATAGAAGTACCCATAAAGATGCCTGACTGGGCAAGGAGATTCGTAGGAGAAGAGGGTCCAAAACTGATCATAAAGGGAATGATCAGGATGGAAGCCGGATTTGAGCACAATTCAGACCCGAATGCCAGACGTTCCGATAATGACTTTGACTTTGAAATAGCGGACCAGACATTTTCTGTTACAGGCCAGGTGGGAAGACTCATAAATGTTGAGATATACCAGGAAGAAGAAGGCATGCAGGACATAGGGAAGCAGATGCAGAACAATTTCAAGATAGAATACAGGGCTGAAACCGCGGAGGACCGCGAACAGATGGAAGACGATATAATACAGGAAGTCGCCGCCGGTAACACTCAGCTCAGTCTTCCCAACACAGAGTTTTCCGGTTACAGTTCTTTACATAAGGGCCTTTTTGGAATCAAACTTAAAATGAAAATCGGCAATATAGACCTTACGACAATCGCCTCGCAGGATGAGTCTGAAACTACGGACGGTAAAAAAACAATTTCGTCTGAATCACAGAAGCAGGAATACAAAGATATAGATTTTCAGAAGAAACAGTTTTTCTTTCTCTCACAGGAGATGCGAGACAAATGGATATCTGAAGAAAAAGCCGGAATAAATGCCACGGAATTCGACATCTGGGTCAGCGACAATATCTCCAGAGACCCTAGAAACAATACAAAAACCCAGTATAATATCAAAAAGATAGAATATAAAGGCGCCAGGGGGGAAAGAATAACCAGATGGTTTCGCGAATACAAGGACGGTCTGGAATATATTATTAATTCAAAAAGGGGATTTGTTAAGTTCAATACTCTGCTGGGTACCGCAGACATTGTCCTTGCCGTACATAAGGGCGATACCTCTCTCATAAAGGAGGAACACCAAAAACAAGAGGACCCCACGTGGAACCTTGAGATGAGAAATATTTACGGAATAGCCAGAGGAATCAGACCCGAAGAAAAAAGCGAAGTAGAAGTAACCATAAAGAGGCGGAACAGCAAGGGCAATATGTCTGAACGTTCTGAGAAAGGCAGTACTCTTTATACCGATCTTCTCGGCATAAGCCGGGGAGGAGATCTTGATTATTCTAATGACGATATCCTTTGGGAGGGATATTTAATATTTCCCGACCTTGAGCCTTTTGCTTCGGATGAGCTCAGCAAAAACCCGGATGAGACAAATCCAACGCTTTATTCTGATAACGACAATGAGCCGGAATTCAGCCTTTTTGTTGAAGCCCCGGTAAGACGCGCCGAGTTCAGTCTCGGGCAGATGAATATTACACCCGGATCGGAAACAATCAAGCTGAACGGTAAAAAACTTAAAAAAGGTACAGATTACCGTATTGACTATTTCGGCGGAACGGTCACGCTTTTGAAAGAAGAACATATCATATCCAAAGGCGACATTGATGTAAACTTCTCCTATTCGCCCTGGTTTCTGCCAGAAAAAAAAGTCCTCCTCGGAGCGCGGGCGGAATACAGGCTGCCATTTATAAGCGAGGAATCCTTTATAGGCGCTACAGCGCTTTATAAATCAGAGACCTCAGTTGAAGACAGAATACAACTGAACAAGGAGCCCAATAACAATGTCCTTCTGGATTTGAACACGAAAATGGTATGGGAACCATACTGGATGACAGACATTGCGAATTTTTTCCCGTTTGTGGAAACAAACCGTAAATCCCGCCTGACAATTTCAGGAGAAGTCGCCCGTTCGACAGTAAACCCGAATACCAAGGGAGAAGCCCTGGTAGATGACTTCGAATCATCTGTAGATCCTGTTATAATCGCGACCGGATTCAGTTCGTGGAAGCATTCAAGCGAGCCTGTTTTGTACCCCGCTCCGGGAGGCGGCGCTCCCGAAGATACTGTAATCGGAGCCTACCAGGCATGGGGAGACAGATTCAACTGGTATAACAGCTCAGTGCGCTGGAGAGACATAATTGATGATGATGAAAACACAGATAACGCAAACAATATTCTTAACCTGGAAATGCGCGACTATGAAAATGACATAAAGGGACAAACGTGGGGCGGCGTAATGCAGAGTTTAAGCGCGTCCAGTTCAGACCGGATTGAAGACGCGGAGTACCTTGAAATATGGGCAAAATCCTCTTCCGGGGGAGTCATGGTAATTGACCTCGGCAAAATATCAGAGGACCTCCGAATAGGTGAAGACGGTACCGTCAACGGCGAACCGAATTCACTAATGGACCACGAGTTTACCGATGATCAGACAGCTATATCCAAAGAAAACGACCTGGGGCTTGACGGACTCCCCGATGAAGAGGAAAAAAGAATAGTTCCTGCGGGTCTTACGGAATATACCGCTTCGGACGGATCTGACAGCCTGGTTCTGGAACTGGATACAATCCGCTATTCCTCTTTGACGACCGACCCGGCCGGGGACAACTTTCTGGCGAATAAAAATGACTCTCTTTTTTTCAACGGCACAGAATCAAACTCAACCAGCGAACCGAAACGGAAAAATTATGAAGCTGAAGACACAGAAGACCTGAACAATAATAATGTGCTGGATTTTCAAAACTCCTATTTCAGCTTCAGGATTAAACTCGACGGCGAGACCGACACAAATTACAGCGTATCGGAAATGAAGCCGAATAGCGGCTGGTATAAATATATAATTCCTCTTAACAATCCCGCCAAACGGGACGAATATAATTCACCGAGACGGGATGAAATAACTAATGTCCGCTTATGGCTGAAAACCCCGGAATCAAAACAAATAAAGGTGGAAATAGCCAAAGTGGAGCTTGTCGGCAACAACTGGAAAAAAGAGGAAATCGACACTTCGTCATCTTTTTCCCTACCCGGAGAACCTCCTGTAGCTTCGAACAATAAAAGCAAAATGGATGTGAGTGTTCTGAGCAACTATGAGGACGACGATTACTCCAGACCCGACTTCGTGCCGGCTGAAACAGATGATGAAGGCAAGGAACTTGAGGAGCATGCCCTGCTTCTTGACTTTGCCAATATGGCAAGCGGCGAAACCGAAACGGTCAGCAGAGTGCTTCTTACCCCTTATGACTTCTCAATGTACAGAACCATGAAAATGTATTATCAGTATAGAGAAGCCGATGATTTTATTCCCGCTAAAGACCTTGACAAGGTCAACCTTATATTCAGGTTCGGAAAAGACTCCCTTAATTTTTATGAAGTACGGCGTCCTCTCAGCAAGACCGGTTGGGACAGTATAAACGTCGATCTGACCGAATTCGCGATTCTCAAAACCGCTTTCAAGAATAACCACCCGACAGCCCTCGCGTCAGAAATAGATACGCTCTCAGAAGAAGGCCTGCGTGTCAAAGGAAACCCCTCTTACAGTTCAATAAACAAGATGTGGCTCGGTGTTCAAATAGACTCCCTGAGTACCCTGCGGAGCAGACGCTTTAGCGGTCGCATAGCCGTTAACGACCTCAAGCTGACAAATGTCAAAAAAAGCAGCGGATACGCCGGGAGGGTTAGCGCCGAAGCCGACTTCGCGGACCTTTTTACGGTAAACTCCGACACATATTACAAAAGCTCGGAATTTCTGCGTCTTACCGAACAATACAATACAACCGGAAGTTCCGAAATGAATTCTGTCTTTACAACATCGCTCCAGGGCGATAAGATGATGCCGCGTTCATGGGGTATAAGTTTTCCGGTGAATTTTAATTATTCTAAAAAAATCCAAAGACCAAAAATAAGGCCTGAATCCGATGTCGAACTTGAGCCTGACAGATTCGGCGATATTGCGCCCGATTTACTTAACCATATTGCAGGCAGTGACATTACCGAAAGTGAAATTACTGAAGCTGAAAAATACCAGACTCTTTCTTCGTCCAGAACAATATCCACATCCTTTTCAAAGAACAGGAAAAGCGGTTCAATTCCTGCGGAATACATCCTTGAAAGGGGAAGACTCGCGTATTCATTCTCAAACCGGGACATGTTGAACCCCTCATCAATAGACACAACCAATTCCCATACGCTTTCATACAAATACGATCTCTCTCCCTGGAAAGGCACACCGACTTTCGAAAAATGGAATTTGAGACTGCAGGCTCCTAACAGCATTAAAATAGATATTTTCCGGGGCGATTACTCGGAAGCCAGCAATTATGACCGTTTTAATTCCGTAAGTGAGAAAAAAAGGAATCTTAAACTCGATCACGGCTTGAATTTCCGGTGGAAACCTGTAGAAATTAAAAAGCACCTCGATTTCAGAACAAGTTTCAATACAAACATAAACCGGGATCTTAACGACGCTGTTGAAAAAAGACCACTGGATAGAAAAATTTTAAGCACCGACATACTCCAGACAAACAACAGCAGCTTTATTAAAAACGGAAATCTGGACTTCGCTCCTCTTTTTCTTAAACATGAAAATACACGATCACAGAAAATCACATATAACCTGGACTGGAATTCTCTGCCCTTTCTCTCAAACCTCAATTTCAGCTACGATTCCGACTACAGACATACCGTAAAAGGAAGAAACAGAGAGGAAAGTGATGAGTATCTTGATATGACCCTCGGAAATAATTTCAGCTGCGGAACATCTCTGGATCTTGTAAAAATGACATCACCGGTATCTTCAGTGAGCAAATTTCTCGACGAGAAACTTAAAATGAAGCGCTTCCGTTACAATTACGGAGTTGACACCAAGAACAAAACATCCGGAATATCAAGGCTCGACCTTACACCATCAGACCTTTTATCTTACCAGTCGGGCTTTTACGGCCGGGGACCATTTGACATCTTCACCGGAGACTACGACTCGAAAGCTTTCGGCGGAATGCAGCATGACACCACCGGGGAACGCTCTTCTGATTATTTTTCAAAAGACACCCGAAATGTTTCCAGGAGACACAGCCTCAGCAGTTCATTCGATCTTCTGACATATCTCAAACTGAACTACTCCGTATCCGCTTCCAGAGACTGGAGAGAGCAGTGGAGCGCCCCGGGAATCTCCGATTCAGCCGCCGACCTTCTGGTTGATTCGCAAAGAACTTTTCCGGACTTTTCAATAGACACAGAGATCCTGCAGTTCAGAAGACGTATATGGAGCAAGATCCCCGTAATCGGGGAAAACTCGGCTTCCGCCACATGCAACTCCTCTTTCCGCTACAGTAAATCCGTTTCAAAGAACAATAACATAATCCTTCGGGATCTTGACTATTCATTCAATCCTCTTCTCAGAATAGACTTTAAATTACGAAACAGGGTTGAAATAACCTATACTCGCCGGCAGAGCCTGATAAAAAAATACAAAAGCGAATTCGACACGCTTGTACTGGACAGGATATTAAACAAAGACACGGATCTCACGGGAACAGAGAGTGAAAAGATCATAGATTACGGAGACTCAATAACCGTTGGCTATGTATTTCGGATAAAAAATGTCCATCAGTTCCTGCGCTGGGAGTGGAAGCTTAAAAATGACCTCCCCGTAAAGGTAGGTTTCGGAAGATCAATTATCAACAAATGGTCGGAACAATCTTCTTCTATTTACGGCGATGATACCTCTGACGTTATTAAAGTCTGGGAAGCGGACTACAATGAGCAGGAAAACAAAGAACGACCGCCTGAGGAAATGGCCGAAGGAACGGAATACCGCACAATATCCTCCAATGTGAGATACAGAGTAAGCAAAATGGTTGAAGCTGTTCTGGACTACAGGTGGAGGAAGGAATATGATCTCACCAAAAAAGAAGAAAACGACACACAACATTTATTCAAATTATCAGCCATTATAACATTTTAAAAAGCTATATTAATACCTTTGAAAAACAGAACGGATTTAACGACCATGAAGCGTATAGTAATAAACGAAGCTCCGCATGAGACACGCATCCTAATTACCGAGGACGGTAAATTATGCGATCTACTTGTCGAAAGGCCGGAAAACAGCAGAATTGCCGGAAATATATACAAGGGGACAGTAAACAAAGTCCTTCCCGGCCTTCAGGCGGCATTCATTGAAATCGGTATGGAAAAAGCCGCGTTTCTGCATCTCTCAGACATAAACAAACACCAGGACCTCGACCTCATACTTGACGAAGACGAAGACGGTCCTCCGCCGGCCCCGCGGGGAAGAGTAAACTCCATAAAAGACGCGGTAAAAGAAAATCAGGAAATAGCTGTCCAGGTAATCAAAGAGCCTATCAGCACAAAAGGACCTAAAGTTACTACCGATATAAGCTTTCCCGGACGGTTTCTGGTCATGATACCGGGGAGTAATTTCATCGGTGTCTCTAGGAAAATCAAGAACTACTCTAAACGCAAAGAACTTAAAAAAATTGTAAAAAAACTCAAACCGGAAAATACCGGATTCATTGTCCGCACAATGGCCAAAGAAATAGATAAAGAGGATTTTGAAGCAGAGATAAAGTCACTGATTGAAAAATGGAAAAAACTGAGAAAAGAAGACGCCCGCAAAAAAGCCCCTGCCCTGCTTTACAGAGAAGCAGGCGTTCTTACCGGGGCCATACGTGACCTTTTCAATGAGGAAATCGAAGAACTCATTATTGACTCCCGTGAAGGCTACAATGAGATTAAAACTTATATAAAAGAACTTTCCCCCCATCTTCTTGACAGAATAAAGCTTTACAGAGAGAAAATGCCCATTTTCGAAAAATTCTCGATGGAAAAAGAAATCGCCAAACTTCTGCACAGAAAAGTGTGGCTTAAAAACGGTGGGTCTCTGATTTTTGACTATACAGAAGCTCTCGTTGCGATTGATGTGAACTCCGGCAGAAATGTCCGTAGAAAAAACCAGCGCCATACTACCCTGGAAACAAATCTTAATGCGGCAAGGGAAATTGCGACACAACTTCGTCTGCGGGATATAGGGGGAATAATAGTAATTGATTTTATAGATATGGACAGGGAATCGGATAAGGATAAAGTGTATAATGAGTTAAAAAATGCCATAAGAGGAGATCGATGCGCCACAAACATTTCATCCATATCAGAATTCGGCCTTATAGAGATGACAAGAAAAAGGGTACGCCCTAATATACTTTTCAGCTTCTCTGAAGTATGCGAAAACTGCGGAGGCGTAGGAAGAGTTTTATCCCGGGAGACCCTCATTACAATGATAGAACGCTCTCTCAAAAAGATCAGGAACATACACGGAATAAAAAGGGCAATACTTTATACCC
>CAYNYI010000052.1:0-20715 GCA_964401455.1 uncultured Fibrobacterota bacterium | reverse complement strand
TGGTAAGCTGAATGGAAGTATCCGAGACCATAGACGCCGAGACACTGAAAGTAACGGAAGGAACAACCGTAGGCATTTCTGTCGGGCCGATGTCAATCGAGTCTCCCATAGCCACATTTATCCGGGGATCAAATTTATTATCAAAATGATATGAAGGGCCCGGTTTAAGTATAGTATCCTGCAGGGCGAGCCATTCCGCGCTGGGTGCTCTGCCGTCACTGTTATAGGAATTCATGTCGTTATTTACGGCATTTATGAGAATTGAGGCGGCGGTCGGCCTGAAATAGGTACTGTCCTGTATAGACACATTCTCGTATATATGCGTCAGTGCCTCATTAAAATTCTGGCTCCAGCTTGAAGTGTTGAACTGCGAAGAATAAAGACCGGAAACATTGTCCTGAGCATAGTCAGGAAAAACATGGCAGTTATTGGAATTATTATAGGGAAAATAAAGCGAATTATAGTCTTTTATATACCAGGGGTCTGAAGAACCGTCAGAATGAAAACCGTCCGTGGGGCCGAGTTTCAGGAACCAGACTACCGCATGACTGGCGTCCAGAAGGCCTTCATCATAGGCATATACTATATTATTCGCGAAAATCGCTGGGACAGGGTCATAAACACCGGAGATTCGAATACAGTTAGAGAAATTTTGCCCGGTGGGGTGAAGTATTCTGATAACTGAACCGCTGATACCTATAAAAGCGTTATTTGTTATCTGCCATCCCCTGCTGTAATTCGAATTACATAATGAAGCAGTATAGGTTTCGTTACCCGTTCCCGGAAGCTTCGGGCAGGAAATCTCAACGGCATATTCAGTTTCATATCCGCCGGCAAAACCCATGATGATATTCCCGTGAAGCTGAAGAGAATCGAGCCAGCCCGCGATTCCAAAAAACTCATCAAAAACACGCCCTCCGCTTCCTCCGGTATTTATCATACGGCAGTTTTTTATGGAAACTGCCTTTGTTGTATCCCAGGCTTCCAAATCAAGGGAGGCGGAAGAGCCGCCCAGGGCGAAAGCCCTTGCCTTTCCGTCATAGGTACTTGTACGGTAACCGTTTATTTTAAGGCCTTCAATGGTAATATATGAATTATCCTCGATATGAAAAGCAGACGGGTTTGAAGGCATATTAGCTACAGAAAGTTTGTCCCAACCGCCGGAGCCCGAGAATTTCCAGCCATCGCCCCAGACTCTCTCGTAAAAGGCGCGTTCATCTTCAACATACATATGCTGGCCGTAAGGCATGCGGCCGAACATTCTTTCATCATATGCGCTGCCGCCTGCATCTTCGTCAAATGCCGACCAATTCGGCTCTTCGTAATGGTACATTTCATAATCGCAGGTATAAGAGACATAAAGCCAGTCATCCCAGCCGATCGATTCCGGGAACCTTAATTCCCAGACACCGGTTACATAATTTATCTTGCCTTTTATTACTCCGCCAACAAGGAGATTGCCGTTTCCGTCATCCCTGATGTCCCAGCCTCTGTTTCCGGTAGAATCATGAACAACTTTCAGCGTACAGGTCCCCGGATGAATCTTGCGGTCGCTGAAATCTCCCCGATGATCATTCCAGTGGTTCAGCCAGTAAATACTATAATTGGCGTCCACCGCGGTATTCAAGGTGTCTCCATTGAAACGCCCGATACCCCTGTCATGGTAATGACGGTCCTTCGCGAGCGCAAATTTATCCTCATTTTGCCAACCGTCTATTTGTGTACCTACACCGTGGAGTTCGCTGTAATCATCAAATACCAATATTTTCCCGTTTACTTCGGTATAGCCGTATTCCGCCCAGCGGGTAACCGTAGAATCAAAATTGGCACCGGTATCGGTTTCATTAAAAATCTTTTTCCCGGCGTAAAAATAACAGCTGTCAACCGTGGGTACCGTATCGGTTATCGCCGTGTCTATTCCATTATCTATAATCACATCTTCAGGAGTAACCTCGGCGAAATTCGGCTCTATTATTACCGCGCTGTCCGGGTTATCCATATAATAGGGCTTTATTGTAAGGCCTCTGCCGGCCCGGAAATTCTTGCGGTGCCTGCCCGCGGCCGCAAAATCATCGGCCCAGGTTTCATCCGAAAAAGCTTCGTTGGGAATGGCAGTCGTGAAATACCTGCTGCCTACAGCATTAGGTTTTCCGAAATAATCACCCGTATCCCGGTATGTGCCGGGGAGCATCATTATAAAGGTGTGATGATCGGAAACATAAGGAGTTCCGCCGGAAGACTCAGTGTTATTTGTATCATAAGGAATCTCATAGGTGAACGCATACTGCAGAGTGCGGCACGCAGTGTCTATAGTCTCGCCGCAGCCCGGGGAATCGGTGCCGTTATCGTCAACATAGATTGTATCCGGATTAACAGGCTCATAATAATACCCGAAAGACGAGAATATACCGGAAAGCACGAATAAGGCGATCATCATAAATGTTCTCATTAAAAACTCCTATATTTAGCAGAAATTCTTTATTTTTCAAAAAAATCAATCCGGCAAAAAACACGGATTATTTGAGGATTATCATACATAATATACTCATCTTACATCCCGCTCCGCAACCGCATGAACATCCCTGCATATTTTTAGACAAAAAAGTGAAGAAAAAGTTCACAATAATTCATTTATACTGTGCAAAAGAACTGTGCAAAAGAAGAAATTTTCCACATATTGAATGTGTTATCAGATGAATTATTGCATTCAACGCGGTAAATTGTTACTTTTATTAAAGAATTTCAGAACCTTATTCATGAATACAACATCAAATATTTAACAGAAATTAATTGTAAATAATAATAACAACTGTCTGAAAAGGATACATAAATGCGGAAAACTATAATATTGCTGTTTATTCTCGCCGTTACCGTTTTTTCGGCAACCTATACTGCCTCCTCCGACAATGAGCTTGCCGATATACTTTCAGCTCTGCCAAACGGAGAAAACGACACGGTTCTCGTATCCCTGAATACGAGCCATAGAATCTCAAACAGAATGGACCTGGAATCTTCATCGAGCCTTATTATAAAGGCCGCGTCAAGGCCGTCTTCTCTTTCCGAAATGCCGCAGGTAATCTTCGATCATGATGCCGGCTTCAACCCGGTAACCGGATTTGACCTCCGGCACGACAATATAACATTCGACGGACTCCATATCAGAGGAGACGGTACTACTGCCGGCCATTATCTCATAACCAACAGCCTGGCAGTTTCAAATATAAAAATACATGGCTGTGCTTTCTCAAGGGCAAATACCTCAACCAAAATCCAGCCTGTAAGAGCGGCTTACGGCATCGATACACTGATAATAGAAAACTGTATTTTTTATGATATAAACACCGGATTCGCCATTGACGCTTCCGGCAGCGACCAGCGCTCACGCGTTAACTGGAAGGTCAGAAACTCGACATTTTTCGGCTGCGGAATAATAGATGTCAATAATACCTCGACATCTGAACGGCTCGACAGCCTTGAAATAGCCAACTGCGTAGCTTCGGACACAGCCGTAAACGGAATACCGGCGATAAGGGTAAACGGAAATGTTGCGGCCGGAAGCTATATCTTGAACGGAGTGGTAGTCCATAATTTCGACACATCAACAACACATTTCACAGGTAAAGGCGAGAATTTCTGGGACACCGCAGACCCCCGCTTTATGAGTACCGACACCGCAAATGCCGGATTTTTAAGGCCGGACTCTTCCGCCATTTCTCCGCAGACAAACCTTATAAATTCGGGGACCAATTCGGTTGTCACCGAAATGTCCACCGACATTTTCGGCAGCACCCGTAATTATGATCCCGGCGCCCAGTTTACGAAAGTCGATATCGGCGCCATCGAAACACAGTCAACAATGGAAAGTAAAGACAAAACCTCTCCCAACGCTCTTTTCTCGCTTGATGCCGAGGCCAGAGATTCGACCGAGTGGCAGATAATAGACTTTACCTTTACCGGGACAGGGGCCGGAGGAACACTCACCGATTCGGCGGATGTCGATTCTCTATATATATTCTGGAGCAATTCCAAACCCTATACTTCCATACCGTCAAAAAGACTGGAGGAAACATCGGAAGCCTATAACATAAACTCTGCCACAACATCATTCACCGATTCAATCATCATAGATAAAACCGATAAAATGTACTATTTCACATCATGCCTTGTAGATGAGGCAGGTAATAAAACCAGCTTTTCAAATTCTGTTTCCGACTCTACCAGAACCAGCCATCCGGTAGGGGTGTCTGTTAAGCCGACTTTCGATGAAGCGCAGTTCGCCGCTTCTGTAACCGCCCCGACTTACAGTACAATGACGGTAACATGGGATACTTCGGGCATATACGACGAAAAGGACTATGCCGATTCACTGAAGGTAATAAGATTCAAGGGCAAAATAAATCAGAGCCCGGTAAGGGAAGACTCACTTGTATTTGCGCTTTCGGACGCGGTTGAAGTCTGGAATATCTCCGGACTCACGGAAAAGACCGACTATTCGTATCAGTTTATACTGCATTATGTCGCTCCGGATAATTCAGGCTGGTTATTAGAAAACTCCATTTTCGCTTCAGGAACCACACCGAAAGATCCGGCTCCTCCGCAGAACAATATTTCCATCAGTGTTTCACAAAGAGGCAGGGTTAATTCCCAAAACCTCGCTGTGGTAAATTACGACATGTCGTCCTGGACCGGGGAAGAATGGCAGGCCAGACTATACGGTAAGACATCTCCGTTTACAGGAAAATACGACACGCTGCAGTCCGAAACCCTATGGCTTATCGCCGACACTTCGGACACGCCCTGCGCCTATCCCGAAGACCCGTCCCGGGATACATTATTTGAAAACACATCTCTTCTGCCCGACGGCGTTTACCTGGCTTTGCCTGAACCGGAGAAAACATATTACTTTTATATGGCCCTGGCGGACACCGACACAAACTGGGCGGAGATAACTTCAACCTGCACCACAACTGTAACAACATATTCCGACACCGAGTCTCCCGACCCGAGAGCACTTGTAATAGCGACTCCCGAGGCATCGGCGGTTGACAGCAATACCATACCTGTTACAATTCAGCGCAACTCGGTCTTTCCTTTCGACAAAGACGCTGACTCTGTAAAGGTTTACATGTCTCTCGGAGGCTACCCGGATACATCAAATTTTCCGTTCAACCTCGCTCAGGACTCGGTTCTTTTCGCCACGGTTGTTGATTCTATAAACATCATTACCGGATATACATATACCGCGAACACCTATAACAATAATACACAGTACTATTTCCTCGCTTTATACAGCGACTCGGCGGGAAACTGGTGCCCGCCCACACAGAGCAGCCTTTATATTACACAGGCTACAAAAACCGGCAACGATATAACCCCTCCGAATAATAAAATATGCGCCGGAGGGGGAGCGCCGTCTTCTTTATTATCGGTATCGGCAACAGATACCAAAGCAATAACGCTGCATCTCTGCACAACAGACTGGACACAGGTGACTGATTCATCCGACAGGTCAAAACTTCTGATTTATTATTCGGATACAAATCACCTTACATCTTCGCAAATAACAAATAAAGATGTACTGCATAATGAATGGGTACAGCTTAATCCGATTATTCCGGTTGACGGAACAAATATTCTACTCGACGGTCTCCGCTCCGACAAGACTTACTATATTTCAGCAACGGTAAACGATGCCAGCGGAAATATTTCTTCCGAGATATGTGAATTTACCGCCGCAACCGACAGAGACACCATCCCCCCGGATCCGGCATTTCTGACCATGGATATTGACACTTCGGCAGACAGAGAAACAAGAAAATCCGAAATAGTCATAACCTGGGATAAAAACATTCTGCCCTCAGACGCCGATACTCTCGGAATTGTTATCCGCCCGGGTACCTCCTACCCTGTAATAAACGACCGGACCTTTCCCTCGGAGACCGGAGATATTACAGCAAAAATATATACAGGAGAGATAATATCCCAGAAAACCCTTACCGGTCTGAGCGCCGGCACAAATTATTCTGTTATTCTCTCGGTATGCGACGAGGCCGGAAACTGGGCACCGGTAACCGATGCTCAGAATTCCCACCTCAGAAAACAGTTTATAACGCCTTCTGATGTCACATATGAATTCCCTGTAGATTCTCTTGTTATTGATATTTGCGGCACATGCACCGGAATAAACAGCGCCATTGTATCATATTCTTTCCCTGTTGATTTTCTTGATGACGCGACTCCCTGGTTTATAGACAGCATACTGATAGGAGCTTATTCAGGCACCTCCGGCCACCCGGATGATTATCAGGATGTTTCTGTCTATACTGCCCGCTCCATAAACCGTTCACAGGATACAATTACAATTACCGGACTTAGCGCGTCCACAGATTATAAAATATTCGGATATGTACGCGCTGTTTACGGGGCATCTTTTGAACCAGCCTGGAGCAATACCGACACAACGGGTTTTGTTTCCATAAGAACGTCTTCGGAGAAGCCTCTCCCCGGAGAAGAGTTTGAAATAACTATCGGATCAGATACCGCTACGCTCACTCCCGGAGAACTCGGCTGGACAGAAACCGCTCTTGATTCTTTTTCCCTTTCGGTCGGGATTGATACGGCGTCTTCAACCACGGTTACAAACGGAGACGGGACTGTCCTGAATATCGATGTAAATTCGACATCCTCCTCGCAAGCTCTTTAAAGCGCCGGAGACTCCTATTTAACACTGACTTCAGACAGCGCCTCCTTAAACCTCAGCGGTCAGCGTTCAATGGATATCGAACTACAGGTATCAGAATCATATACCTCCGATGAGGCAGTCAGAATGTATTACTGCGATAATGCCTCCGGCGACTGGAAAATCATGTATAACTACACAAGGACAGACAGCGGAACAGTTACCGCGACAATAGATCAATCAACAGATATTGATATGCCGGTAATATTCAAACTGTTCATAGACAGCGAGCCTCCTTCAATCAGCTTCAGAAATACTTTCGATGACACGGTCAGAGACCTCAGCGGCGGACAGAGCATCTCCGTGCCGGTATCATTCGCGGACTCTACTCCGAACTCAACTATAAGTCTGTATTCTTTCAGAGACGGGCGCAGCTCGGGTTCGGCATGGCACGATTCATCGGTTTTCTACAGCGGAAGCGGCACAAGTTCTCTCGATATCACGGCTGACTGGCCGGTTGATTCCATGATAAACGGGCTTTATCTGTATGCTTCGGCTTATGACGGAACAAACAATCCGTCAAGCGACTATATTTCAATACCGCTTAAGATCACAAATTTCTACAGCCGGAAATACTTCTTCAGCCCGGGTGGAAAAAACGCCCGTAAATGGAAGTGTATAACTGTACCGGCAGAGCTCGACTCCGGCAGCAATACGGTTAAAAGCGTGTTTCAGAGTTTTGGTACCTCCATAACCGACACAACCTGGAAGCTTTTTATGTGGGACTATGACGCAAACGGATACTATCAGATGACTGAATCAGATATCATAAAAACCGGATACGCCTACTGGCTCATCAACGACGAAGACATGGGAGGCAACTACCTTTATATAGAAAGCGGCAATACACCGGGCTTTAACGGAGCCTGGGAGCTGCCTATGCCCTCTTCACCCCAATCGGTATGGTTTGATTTCGGAAGTCCGTTCTCGTTCGAGATCAGCGCTTATGAACTCGCCGTCGCGAGCGGACTGGACCCTGACTCAACAAGAATATACAGTTACAACGAAGCCTCATCAAGCTGGTCTCCAGTCGAGATGTCGGCCGGGGCCTCAAGCGGAATCAAACCCTGGACAGGTTATGCAATTTACCTCGACGCTTCCACAAGGGGCGACACTCTTCGATTCTACCCGAACAGGATTTCCGGCGGCGGGCCGAAAAAGCTTTCGCCTTTCGCGTGGGAGGCTTCACTTGTAATTAACGGAGAAAAGTCTTCAATAACCTTCGGCGCTGCCGAAAATGCCTCGGAAGAATTCGACAAATATGACTGCCCGATGCCTCCGTCTCCTTCCGGAGAGAGGTTCGGAATAACTTCAAAAATGGAAGGCTATAAGGGAAATCTGCTGAGGGAAATAAGAGAAACCGGTAAAGACGGTTATGTCTGGCCTGTTGAGTTATCCCCCCGAAAAGAAGGAGTAAACTCCGTATCAATCGATGCGAAAGGTTTACCCGAAGGCTTTACATGCTATTTGGAGGACACTAAACGAAATCTCGCTCATGATTTTTCTGAAGGTGAGTATAAGTATAAATCGGACGGCTCGCCGAGGGTTTTCCGCATAATAACAGGAACATCGGCATTTGTAAAAAATAACCTTTCCTCTCCTTCGGACCCTGCTTTTCACCTTTCAGGGAACATTCCCAATCCGTTTAACCCGTCAACAAGAATTGATTTCAGCGTTCCGGAGCTTGAAAACAATTTTGCCTCGGAGACAAGACTTACAATAAGAGACCTGAAAGGAAGAACGGTATTCAAGACAGCAGAAACCGCCGAGGCCGGTACACACAGTTTTATCTGGAACGGAAAGCTGCCGGACGGATCTAATGCCGCTTCCGGAATTTACATCTATCGAATAGAGGTTATTTCACCTAAAGGTAAAAGGCTTTTCAGGGCATCAAGAAGAATGACGCTTATCAAGTAAGCACGAAACCGGAAACATTTCTGAAAAACAAATATTCAAGCCGGCGGCATAAAAAGCCGCCGGCTTTATACATTAAGCGAATCGGCATAAATTTTTCTGAATTAAACTCTGAACATGAATTATATTAATAGTATTAATTAAAACTCCGCCATAAAAAACAGGGGGCTGAATGAAAAACCCGATTATAAGCACTGCTTTATTATTTGTTTTAATGAATATATCAAGTGTCTCAGCACAGGGCTACGACATAAATAACGATTTTGACTGTAATGCTGAGGGAATAAATTCTCAAAACTACTGTCAGGACGGCGCTATAAGAATCGCTTACAACCCTACAGCCAACCCGGTTGATTCCATAAGGGTCTATCTGAGTGCCGCGGGCCACCTCAATGTTCCGGCCGATACCGCTTCCGCAGCAGCAGCACATACCGTAACAAAGTCAGAACTGGAAAGTACAAACCCTTTTGCGGACACAATATACGGTCTATCAGGCAATACCCGGTATTACCTGACATTCACAGTTTCGCCCCAGGGTTCAGGATCATGGCTTGCGGTGGACCAGGCAAACAATCCGGACGTCTTCAAGACCACTTCTACCGCCGAACTTTTTACCGGCTGGACTTTCGACTATATTTCCGCTTCCATAGACGGCAGCAGCACAAGCCTCACAGTTACAATAAATTCCTCAACTGTCTATAACGACACCGCGAAAATACTTTTCAGTTCCGAAAGGCAACCGCTTTATTCAGACCTTGGGAAGTCTGATTTTAGGCTTACTAATAAAGTACTCAACAGCTCATCGGTAACGCATACAAGAAACCAGTCTGTGGCTTCGGGTAGCACTTACTATTTCACAGTATTTACGGGACATGTAGTTTCCGGTGACGGGATATGCATACCCGATACCGTCATCTGGGATACGGTGGGCCAAAAGCTCTCCTATACCGGACACCTCAGCATCGGAGGCACGCAGGGGAGCAAGGAAACATTTTTCAACTCAATTAAAGGAGAGAAAGCCAGGATCCAGTGGGGGTCCGGTGATGTCTCTGACTCGGGCTTCATAGATGTTGACACCTCAAACGGTTTTATTGTGCCCGATCCCCCGTCATCTTTTTTACGCACGGGCAGCCTGTTAAGGCTGGAAGTCCTTCCGGAACCTTCTGACCTGTCCATACCAATGAGAAATAATATAATCAGCTTTAAAAGCGGAGAAGGCCTTGAAGTGCAGTTTTACATTAATAAATCGAGCCTTCCTGTTTCGGACTCCAGCAAGGGAAAAATATTCAAATATGACGCAGGCTCCTGGGCAGCCGTAAATCAGCTTGAACTTAATATGGTTTCGGACAGTATTTTTATTTATCGGGGGCTGGACAGCCTTATCGAGGATACTGTATTTTATCAGGCCATGTTTGATACCGCCTCCCCGTCCGTAACCAGGACTTCAAAATATATTCCCCGGACTTCGCCCGGACAGAACGCGTCAATATCTTATACTGTCGATCAGACCGACGAGGACGCCGCGGCCGCGGCCTCTTTCCGGAGCTGGATAGAATATGAAACCTGCAGCGGAACAAAATGTATTACAAGACTTCTTAATAATGACACAACCAGGGGTTCTTCTGTTTTCGGTGCTAAAACCGCTTCTGTGCCCGTTGACACTTCGGGAGGACTTTCCCTTCCCGTTACCCAGAAGATTACTCTTTTTGTCAGCGACGGTTCGAACATAAGCTCAACAGAGTGGTTTGTTCCTGTAAGTATGGAAAGCTTTAGCGGACCTTCACTCAAATCGCGAAGTCTGGACACGAACTGGCATATGGTTTCGGTACCCGCCATACTTCCGGATACAGCCGTACTTGGCGACATCTTTACGGGATTCGAGGATGATTTTCTCTCGGAAACCCCGGAATCAAAGAAAAGCTACCGTTTTTTCAGATATGACGGTGCTACGGGTATATACAGCCCGCTCCACGCCGCAAGCCCGGTTTCAAGCGGCGAAGCAATCTGGGTGAAATCCAGAGTAAACCTTAAAATGCAGGGCGCAGGATTCGGCCATGCCGACACAAGCGACCAATACAGCTCCTACTCAATAAATCTGACACCGGCATGGAGGGACATCTCAATTCCTTTTGCTGCTTCTGTTACTCTCAGAGACATACTTACCGCTTCAGGTTTGACTGCAGACAACATACAGATCTTTGAATACAATTATTTGTCTTTGTCTGATTTCGGATGGCATCAGTTAACTCCGTCGGGAGACTACAACAAACTTTCTCCCTGGAAAGGATACACCGCCCGGGCACTTGGAACATCCCGCACATTGAAAATACCTCATCCTTCCGCCGACCTGCCCGCTTCCTCACCAAAGATAACCGATAATGAGCCGTCATTCAAAATTGTATGCGGAATTAAGGAAAAAGGCATAACCCGCCGCAGGACTCTTTCGGCGCATCCGGGTTCTTCGACCGGTGATGACCGATACGACATAATACTCCCCCCCTCACCGGAAGGGAAACATTTTGGCCCGGTGAGTTCCTCTGCCCCTGGCAAACGGCTTTTAAATGATTTTCGACCAATTACCAAAGAAGGTGTTTCATGGACAATTTCTCTCGATGGAGTTGAGGAAACGGCAGAAATTTCTCTTCTTGAGATTACCGGCCTTCCGGATTCTTTCAGTATTGTAATCGAAGATCTTGTAAGAGGAATATCAAAACAGATTTCAGAGAAAACAGACAACACGCTTTCTTTTGTACCCACCGAAAGAGGCTCTCTTAATATGCTGAAAATCCATGCCGGAAGTGACTCCTATTTAAAGGGAAAAGTAATGTATCCGTCTGTTCCCGATAAAACGGGAATTTTAAACTGCAGACCGAACCCTTTTAACCCCACTGTGAAAATAGCGTATTCTATAAGAGAGGGCTATCCTGACGATTACAGAACCGATATAATGGTCTATAACAGCAAGGGCCGAACAGTCAGAAAGCTGGTGGAAGGGCCGGCACGGGCCGGCACACGATACGCCGTATGGAACGGAAGAGACGCGGCGGGGACACCCCAGTCTTCGGGAGTTTACATTATTAAAATGGAAATTTCTGACGGATCAGGCAGAAAGGTTCTTACAAGGTCCGCGAAAGTCACATTGCTGAAATAAATAAATCCGGCTAATTCTCTTTCCAACGGAGAATCTGTAATTACGGCCATTTCAGTACTTCACGCATCATGCCAATATATAAAAAACGGAGCGCGTTATATAAACGCGCTCCGTTTCTTTAAATCCGGAGAATTGTCTATAGGTACTTATGCCTCCGAAGAAGCTTCGTTACCGTTTCCGTTATCGCCCTTATGGGCAGAATAGCTCATCTGCGCCATCTGGGAGAAGATCTGCCATCTGGCATCGGCCATCCGCTGGGCCACTTTAATAAAGCCTTCGGCTTTTTCCGGATCGGCTTTGGCAAGCATACGGTAGCGGTTCTCACCCTTCATGAATTCCTCCATCTTAACCGTCGGGGCCTTGCTGTCAAGCTGCAGCGGGTTTTTGCCCTCGAGAGCCAGATCGGGGTTGTAACGGAAAAGAGGAAAATGTCCGGTATCAACCGCTTTTTTCTGTTCTCTTATTCCGTGAGTCATGTTTATACCGTGCGCTATGCAGTGTGAGTACGCGATAACAATTGACGGGCCTTCATATCTCTCAGCTTCATAGAGAGCCTTTACCACATGGTTCGGGTTTGAAAGGGCTGTCTGCGCGACAAAGATATTACCGTAAGTCGTCATCATAAGTCCGAGGTTCTTCTTTCCGGTAGGTTTTCCGCTCGCGGCAAATTTAGCTACCGCTCCAAGAGGAGTTGATTTGGAAGCCTGACCACCGGTATTTGAGTAAACCTCGGTATCGAGAACGAGGACGTTCACATTTTCTCCGCTGGCAAGAACATGATCCAGCCCGCCGTATCCTATATCGTAAGCCCATCCGTCTCCACCGAGTGCCCAAACAGATTTTTTTACGAGATAGTCGGCCAAAAGCGCGAGCTGTTTCTCTTTCTTTTTACCTTTTTTACAGATCGTTTTAAGTTCTTCAATTTTAGCGCGAAGAGCTTCTATCTCGGCCTGCTCGCTCTGAGGCAACCCTTTAATTTCAGAAATGAGTTTCTTAAGCGAAGAATCGGATGTTTCCGATGCGACCTCTTCGAGAAGTATCATCGCGTTTTTCTCAAGGTTATTTACCGAAAGCCTCATTCCAAAGGCGATTTCTGCATTGTCCTCGAATAGAGAATTGTTCCAGGCCGGCCCTTTACCGTCCGGGCGGCTTGTATAAGGCGTTGTGGGCAGATTTCCGCCATATATTGAAGAACAGCCTGTAGCATTGGCTATAAGCAGTCTGTCCCCGAAAAGCTGAGTAAGAAGTTTAACATACGGGGTTTCTCCGCAACCGGCGCATGCTCCTGAGAACTCAAAGAGAGGACGCATGAACTGGCTTCCTTTTACGCTGTTAATACGGAACTTCGAGATATCGGGATCAGGGATTTTTGTAAAGAAGTCCCAATTTTTCCTTTCTGTCTCACGAAGAGGCGCCTGAGGCTGCATTTTGATGGCTTCATCTTCATTTTTAGGACAATTATCCACACAGACTCCGCATCCGGTACAGTCTTCCGGAGCATTCTGCAGCGTATATTTAAGACCGGCGAGTTTTGGTGTTCTGGCATCCGTGCTTTTAAAGGTCTCGGGAGCGCCTTCAAGGTGTTTCGGATCATATATCTTCGGCCGTATTGCCGCATGAGGACAAACAAGAGAACACTGACCGCACTGAATACATGTTTCAGAATTCCAGACAGGCACATGTATGGCGATATTTCTTTTCTCATACTGAGTGGTCCCTACCGGCCATTCTCCGTTATACGGCATCTCGCTGACCTTTACGTCGTTTCCTTCCTGCCTTATAATCCTCGCGGTAGTTTCACGAACAAATTTTGGGGCACTCGAAGGCACTGTCGCCGGCATCTGGATTTTTGAATCCGCTTTGGCGGGAACTTTGACTTCCTCAATTTTGTCAAGAGCGCGGTCAACCGCAGCACAGTTCATGTTGACGATGTCATCACCTTTTGCGCCGTATGTCTTTTTAATTGCCTGCTTGATCTTGTCAACGGCAAGTTTCTCGTCGATTACTTTAGCGAGCTTGAAGAACGCGGTCTGCATTATTACATTGATTCTTCCTCCGAGACCGACTTTTTCAGCTATATCTATGGCGTTTATTACATAGAATTTAGCTTTTTTATCTATTATCTGCTGCTGAACTTTCTTTGGCATTTTCGACCAGACTTCATCGGCACCGTAAGGTGAACTCAGAAGAAACGTTCCGCCCTTCTTAAGGTCTTTAAGCATATCGTATTTCTCAAGAAATGAGAAATTATGACAGGCCATGAAGCCGGCTTTGGAAATAAGGTATGGTTTTCTTATAAGCTTTTTACCGAAACGCAGATGAGATATGGTTATCGCGCCGGCTTTTTTGGAGTCGTACACAAAGTAACCCTGCGCGTAGTTATCGGTATTGTCTCCGATAATTTTAATCGAGTTTTTATTCGCGCCGACGGTACCGTCCGATCCGAGACCATAGAACATGGCTGTATGCACATCGCCCTCTATATCAAATTCCGGATCATATTTAATGGAGGTATTGGTTATATCATCTTCGATACCGACAGTAAAACGTTTTTTCGGGTTCTTTTTGGATAATTCATCAAATATCCCGGCGACCATTCCGGGGGTGAACTCCTTGGAACCGAGACCGTATCTTCCACCTATAATTACAGGCATTTTCTTGAAGGACGGTTTTTTCTCTGTCATACTCTCCGCTACAGCCGAAACTACATCCAGAAAGAGAGGTTCACCGGAACTTCCCGGCTCTTTAGTTCTGTCAAGAACAGCGATACGCTGAGTCGATTTTGGAAGAGCCTTTATGAGGGCCTTGGCATCGAACGGCCTGTAAAGACGGACTTTGAGAAGACCGACTTTCTTTTTATTTTTCTTGCGGAGGTGATCGACCGTTTCGTGAATTGTTTCGCATCCGCAACCCATACATACGATTACGTCTGTGGCTTTAGGATCGCCGATATATTCAAATATTTTGTAAGTGCGGCCTGTAAGTTTAGCGAATTTGTCCATGTATTTCTGAACAACCGCAGGCGCGTCATCGTAATACTTGTTGACAGACTCACGCCCCTGGAAAAAGACATCCGGGTTCTGGGAGGTACCCCTGATTGCCGGATGATCGGGAGACATGGCTTTTTTATGAAAATCGTCGACAAATTTTTGTTCTATCATTTTCACCATGTGGTCTTTGGAAACTTCTTCGATTTTCTGGATCTCATGAGAAATCCTGAAACCTTCAAAAAAATGAATAAAAGGAACTTTTGATTCGAGCGAGGCAGCCTGAGCTATAAGCGCGAAATCCATGGCTTCCTGTATGCTTGCGGAAGACAAAAGACCGAACCCGGTCGCTCTGGCGTCCATAACATCGCTATGATCACCGAAAATAGAAAGAGCCTGACAGGCAACCGAACGCGCCGACACGTGGAATACCGAAGGAAGCATTTCACCCGCGATCTTGTGCATGTTCGGTATCATAAGCAGGAGCCCCTGCGATGCGGTAAAAGTAGTTGTGAGCGAACCCGCGGAAAGCGAACCGTGAACAGCTCCGGAAGCACCGCCTTCAGACTGCAGCTCCGCTACATCGGGAACCGCTCCCCAGATATTTTTTTCTCCCCTGGCAGATTTGGCGTCTGCTTCCTCACCCATATTTGATGAAGGAGTTATGGGATAAATCGTCATAACTTCGTTAGTGGCGTGGGCCACATGAGTCACGGCGGAGTTACCGTCATAGGGTACCATTTTTTTAGTGGATTTTGGCATAAAAGCTCCTTTTAGGACAATTATTTAATTAGAGAATCCGGTTTCGTTTTTTAAATTTCCGAGTACAAAATATATGTTGACATATATTTTTTTCAAGGATATTCATAAATAGTTTTTAAGGTGACTCTGATATTGCAAATCATCCCTAAAAGAAGGTATATTTCTGCCCTATGGAATTAAACTACTGCCGATTATGCGGAACCGGCATGAAAACCGTCAAAGAGTCCGGGAAAACCAGACCGGCTTGCCCGGAATGCGGTTTTATTT
Source organism: uncultured Fibrobacterota bacterium (assembly GCA_964401455.1). Lineage (GTDB taxonomy): Bacteria > Fibrobacterota > OXYB2-FULL-49-7 > CAYNYI01 > CAYNYI01 > CAYNYI01. Next base: position 4,895 of record CAYNYI010000052.1, on the reverse strand, counting down.
TTTATCATAACCCGACACCGGCCGCTGTTACGGTTACGGAGGACGAAAACGGAAATATACTTTTCATAAAACGCGGAAGAGAACCGGCCATGGGGAAATGGGCGCTTCCGGGCGGTTTTATTGAAGCATATGAAGACCCGGCAGCGGCGGCTCTCAGAGAGCTTATAGAGGAAACCGGTATTACGGGTGATTCGCCGGAGCTTATCGGTGCCTATCATCAGAAAGACCCGCTTTACGAGTCGGTCCTGGTACTTGCCTATAAAACAGGAATTAAGGGAACAGCCGCCCCCGAATGCGGGGATGACGCCGTGGACGCAAAATTTTTCAGCCCCGATAAAATGCCTTCTCCCCCGTTTAACAGCCACAGGAAGGCTTTAACTGATTTTATGAAACTCAAAGAAAAGGAAAATTAATATGCCGGGAGAAACCGATTACAGAAATATGGCTTCGGAGGCGAAAACAGAAAAAGCCGACAGAGCGGAACTTTCCGCGTTTCCTTCACGCGGGAACAATGTCACCGTTAGATGGGACTTCCCCGAATTTCAGAGTATATGCCCGGTATCGGGGAGGCATGACCAGGGTGTTGTTACAATTGAATACAAAGTAAAAGAAAAAATCCTTGAAAGCAAATCAGTGCGGGATTATCTGACTTCGTGGCGTACAAAAACATGCTGGCAGGAATATGTCACCAATGAGATTGCCGACGCGCTTTTCGAATGCTGCAAACCGGAATGGCTGAACGTGGAAATAGAATGGACCCCGCGCGGCGGAATATATGCTGTTACAACTGCGGAGAGACCGGATTAGGGTTCGATATAGTCCCGCATTTTCTGAAGGAACTCGTCTATGTCGAAATTTTGAAGGTCCGAATAACCGACCCCGAAAAAATCAAGTACAAGAATAAGTACTATCTCCGCGAAAACAAGATAGAGAAAAAACAACAGTATCCTGACAACCGGGTGCCATGAGACCTTCAGTACCCCTTCTTCCTTATCGGGATATTTATTCCGAAGCAACACCAATGTTTCGGACATTATTCCGAGTCCGAAAAATCCGAAAGTCAAAATTGACGCGGCAAATTTAAGATAGTTTTTTCTTAAAAGCGCATGCAGCCCGACATAACCGAATGTAATACAGCTAAAGAAGGTAATTATCCAGGCTTTGTTTCTTTTAAAGGTATCACCGGCCCAGGCTTTAAGCTCCTCTATCGCGACCGGAAAATCATTTCTTGTCTGTATTCTGACCTTATCCAACATTTTAAACTCCGGGAAGAATTTTTATAATTGCCGGCATGATTCCCTCGAAAAAGCTACGCACCGGGCCTATGCCTAAAAGAAACTCTGTAATTAGCAGAGTCGCGCCTGACAGGCTTCCGAGAAAAAGCCCCGCCCATATAAACAGATTGGCCGAGAATGTAAGCAAAATTGTGAATGACCGTCTAAAAGACGGACTTCGAAGCCGCGAATTAAAAACATCATGGATCTTCTCATAAAGAGCTTTCACAGAAAAAAGAGAAAGCCCTGTGTATAGCGCCGCCATTACAATAGAATGAGCAAAAGGACGGACACCTTCGTATGAGGAGGAAATAAAGGAAAAGATAAATACAGGATTTCTGTAAAAAACAAGCGAAAGATAAGAGAAGAAAGGCAGAGAAATCAATGTAGCGAGAATAACATTCCTTTTATAGCTGCTCCTGAATTTAAGGAGAAGCTCCTCATAAAATTCCGAATGCTCACTCTTTCTGAGGTCCTGGGTATCGAGCCTGAGCGCCGTCAGAAGATAAGCAACGCTTTTTCCGATATCCCCGGATTCAGAAAGGTCCTTTGATTTCTGAAAACACTCATTGGACATATCCATAAAAGGGCTTTCAAGGGCATAAAATTTACCATCGGGGCCGTAAAGAATGATCCTGTAGGCTTTACCTTCGTATTCATACTGCATATCATAAACTTCGCAGCGCTTGACGTCAACATATTGCCGAAGGACTTTAACCGAGGATCCGGTCTCTCCGAGCGGGCCTTTCTCAAGAAGCGCGGTTCTCGCTTCCCTGTATGCCCTGTCCACAGGGAAACCCTCGAATAAAGCTTCCGGCAGACTATTCTCCGCACCCTCTGAAAATACATCCATCGGGTCTTCATTCCATATGAGATCAGGGAGATCGGGAAAAGCCGGATGAACATCCGCGTTCGGAACTATAGAAGTATCTGAACCCGGCTTGAATTGCTGAAGGACCTCAAGATGCCATAGAAGACGCTTTGTGCCTTTGCAGGAAGTACATATTATTTCTCTATTGCCGCTGCACCTGGAACATGTGACTTTGCAGGTCCCCCCGCATACCGAACATGTTTCTTTCCCCGAACCACTGCAGTATGAACATGATTGTGTCCCCCGTCCGCCGCAGGCGCTGCACGTCCTTTTTTGTCCCCGGCCGCTTCCGCCGCAACGCGCACATTGTTTCCAGCCCTGACTCGTGTCGGAATAGCCCGAGACAGTAACATGGCCCTTGCCTCCGCAGGACCCGCAGGTACTGTAGCCGTGGTCACCGCTTCCATTGCAGACTCTGCACTTAATTTCTCCGCTTCCAGCGCAGCGGGAGCAGTTTACTTCTCCGGTCCCCCGGCAGTTTCCGCAAGTCTCTTCACCCCTGCCGCCGCAGTCAGGACAGGTGATTTTACCTGCGGTTTTGCATGTATCGCAGTCTTTGACCTTCGAGGAGCCCTTTACACGCTCCGTATTTGAAGTATCTTCGTATGCGCCGCTTTTTCCCATCGGCATTTCCCAGCGGTCATACTTTTTATAATCAGGAAGAGTACATTCTTCAATATCCTCACCGTTATACGGCTGCTTTTTTGCGAGTTTTTTTCGACCCTCATACTGCGTTGTTACAGTCATCTGATAATAGGGGCGAAAATGGATGCTTTTAAAAACTATTTCGTTCCCGAAATCCTCTATCCCGTGTCCGTCGATTGAATCGGCCCATTCGGTCATTTTCTTTTTCATGAAAGCCGTCACCTCGCTGTTGGAGGAAGAATCGACTTCGTAAAGTATTTCGTTTTTCATAAGTTCAGGTTCTTTGTATTAAGATTTAGAGACTCTTTTTATTTAATCAGGCTAATCCGCCCGGTCAAAACTTTTCCATGGACCGCTGCTTTCACAAGATATGTCCCTGACGGAAGGTTTTCAACATTCCATTCACAGGAGAGCCCGGAAACAGATCGGTGATGGACGCATTGGCCTTGCGGGTTAAAAATCCGCAGACTCCATTTAACATCATCGCCGGCGATCAGACCATCACTCTTTAAAAAAATCGATGTTACCGGATTGAAAGGGTTGGGAAAAGCGCTTAAAGCAATCCCGGAAAAAGACGGACTGCCAAAAGAGCTTATAATTTTGGTGCTGTTATACTCGTCGGCTCCTATATCCGGAGCATCAATGCGCGCATGACCGTCAAAGTCGGTATCCAGACCAAGATTAAGGCCCTGATTCAGTATATTCGCCAGGGGGATGGTAAGATGGAGATCACCATTTGGAGCATCAGCAAACCACACTGCATCCACAGATTGTGTTACATTATTCTCCGCGACAGGCTCTTCTCCCCCGTTTGTATTAGTATGATAATTCATTATTATGTTATTTTTTAACTCAGTTCCATAGCTGTCTTCGGAATAGATGACACGCGATGTCGCATGATTGTTGTAAATAGTATTATGGTAGAACTTAACGCTGTCGGCATCGCAGATCTCTATTGTACGTCCCGCCCCTGCCACAATAAAATTATTGTAGATTAAAGCATTGGTAACATGTCTTGTACCGTCAAACGGGTTTGCGGAGTTGCCCATCGCGATACTGCGGTCGCAATTCATGAAAACATTGCTATAGATGTTAATGTCCCGGGAATCACGCCAGATAAAAACGGCGGCACGAGCGCCTTCATTGGCGCCTTTGATGTCTCTGAAAAAATTATGATGAATATTCCAGCAGTCCGCTCCCATAATATCCATACCGCCCACATAATCACCGTTATAGATATAGTCTGCCGGGGGGATGGAGTCGTTCTCAAAACGGGAATACCGGATTTCTATGTTTTTGCAATGACCGGCAGACCCCTTTATCTGACGCTCACGGACATTATAAGCGTGAATATTGTGTACCAGAATTCCGTCTGTACTGTCACCCTCCCACTGGAGACCGTTATATCCCCATTCCCGGTAAGAGAAATCAGCCACTACAACATTTTTACAGTTAATAAATCGAATGATGTGGCCGGCGCAGAGCCTGGTATCGCATCGGGAGGTATCTTTAAAGCCCGGCCCGACAAGAACAACATCTTCAGGGTTCCCGGTAGCGCCGCGCACAGTAATATTTTCAAGACTTTCAAAGTCGCGGTGAAAGGCCGTATCAAAATCTGCAAACTGCCAGACCCCGGCTTCAAGAATAATGGTACGGTTACTTACCTGGCGTTCGAGTTCTATTTCCAGTTCCTGCTGATTGGAAACCCGTATAACCTCGCGGCCCGCGGTATCCCATGGCAATTCAGGAACCGGACCGAAGTCGTAGGCGGAGATAATAGCGGCCGTCAGAAACAAAAACAATAAACATCGTGTCATACACGCTCCTTATTTCTTTTATCACAACAGAAAGGGATGTAAAAAAACAGGAAATACTTATTGATATTATAGCCTGTGATTCAGGAAAAATCAATATAATTTTTATATAAAAAAAAATACTATATCCCATAGCGTCCTTGCGTTTATTATATTTTTTAATTGAATCAATTTTAAATCTTTTACCGAAAAACATGAGCGCTCGGGAATGGGCCGGTAAATACAACGCGATAAAGAATAAGAATTGATACAGCGCTTTGTTTCTATCTGGAAGGTAATAATCATTGAACA
>CAYNYI010000051.1:0-20951 GCA_964401455.1 uncultured Fibrobacterota bacterium | reverse complement strand
ACAATAATGGAGGGATAACTTTTTGCGGCATGGTTCCCATGCGTTCGGTACCTTTCCGGGTCATCTGTATGATGGGAATGAATGAAGATTCTTTTCCAAGAAATCCGTCAGGACCTGAATTCGATCTCATTTCAAATTACCGACAGGCGGGAGACCTGAACACGAGAGATGAAGACCGCTATATTTTTCTTGAGGCTATAACATGCGCTTTCGAAAAACTTTGTATTACATATACCGGTATCGATAAAACGGATAATACTGAAAAACTCCCATCTGCATCAGTTACCGCCCTTCTTGACTATATCGAAGAATACTACGGAAAGCCCTTGCGTCACAGAATAACTGTGATGCATCCTCTTCATCCCTTTTCAAAGAAATATTTCAATAATTCAAATCCGGAGCTTTACACTTATTCCGAATTGTATGAAAAAGCCGCGAAAGCGGAAATAAACCCGGCAGCAGAAAATGATTGCCGGTCTATTCCTGAAATTGAATCTCCCCCTTTGGAATCCGCGGATATTAATGAAATTACAGGTTTTTTTAAAAATCCATCCCGGCACTTCGCTGAAAAATCACTTGGAATCGTTTTTCCACCGCGCGAATCTCCTCTTTGTTCAGACGAAATTTTCCGACTTGGCGGTCTGGAAAAATGGCAAACCGCATCAGACCTTATTTTTGGCATGAGAAACGGGGTCTCGGCTCAGAAATCTTTAAAAGTTCTAAAATATTCCGGACGCCTCCCCCCGGGAGATTTCGGTGAAATAAGCGCTTCCGCTGTTTCCCGAAGAGCGCATGAAACATTGAAAACCGCGATTGATCAGGGTTATTCCGGTATCCCGGCCGCCATTGATCTGGACCGCCGGGTTGCGGATACCGGTTTCAGAATTACCGGCACCCTTCGAACTCAGGAAGGCGGAGGATTATTGAAAATCCTTCCGGGAGGTATCAAGGCCGCCGATATATTATCTCTATGGATTGATCATCTCTTTTTATGCTTGGAGTATTCGAAAACAGTAAAATCAGCTCTTGTATATTATGACACCGGTTCAGATAAGCCCGGTTATCTGGAATTACCGCCTCTCCCGGAAGAATTTTGCGTAAAGACATCCGCGGCTCTTATAAAAATATATAAAGAAGGACAAAACAGACCTGTTCCTTTTTTTCCTGAGACCTCATACGCGGCAGCGGCATCACCGGAAAATAAGACTAAAGCAATAACAGCATGGGAAGGAGGAAAATATGGGCAGGGAGAATACAAAGACAGATATATCAGCCTGTTGTTTGCTCCTCGAATTATTGAAAGCGGAGAATTTCTGGACATATCAATGAAAATTTACGGTCCTTTGTTCGAAGTTATTAATACGGAGGCAAAATAGTGTCTCGTATTCGAGAATTTCTGCCTCAATCCAGCCCTCTGGAAGGTATGAATCTAATAGAAGCGGGTGCCGGTACCGGAAAGACCTTTGCAATTACCCATATCTATCTGCGTCTTCTTATTGAAAAAAAACTTCCGCCCGAAAAAATACTCGCTGTAACATTCACTGAGGCCGCCGCATCAGAACTCCGCGCAAAGACAATGGAGGTAATAAAGCACGCTTTGGAAATACTGAAGGGAGCTCCTCCGGAAAACCGGGTTATAGCCGATATAATTTCAGGTATAGATAAATCCCGTAAAGAAGAAGCCGCGGGAATATGCCGCGCTGCTCTTCTTTCTTTCGATGAAGCATCTATTTACACAATCCACGGTTTCTGCAGCCGGGTGCTTTCTGATAACGCTTTTTCAGGCGGTGCCGCCTTCTCAGCCGAACTTCTTACAGATGATTCCGGATTGATTAAGGAGACTGCCGAAGACTTCTGGAGGGAAAACATCCTAAGCCGTGATCGCTTTTTTCAAAGCTTTATTTACGGTTCAGGGCTCAGCCCACTTTTTTTCGCTGACTTTTACTCTTCGAATTATTCTTTCGAACTGAAAATCCTGCCCGAATACGTTCCGGAACCCGCGCCTTTATCAAAGACTCTTGGAGAAAAATTTCAGGAATGCCGGTCAATATGGGAAAAGGAGAAAGATCATATTTTTGAGCTTCTTTTTTCACCTTCTCTTAATAAAAAAAAATACAGTAAAACGGCGACAGAATCGGTTTATTTACTTATTAATGAGTATTTCAAAAAAGATACTCCCCTTCATCCGGGAGTACTTTCCGGTAATGTTTCTTCTGCCAAAAAATCAGTGGAACTGTTTAACAAATTAACAGAATCCTCCATAAATTCATCCGCTAAAAAAAACACGACTCCACCGTTTCATAATTTTTTCAGAAAATGGGAAGAATTCTACATTGATCTTATAAATGAAACAAAAAAAGCTGAAATCTCTCTTCTGATCCTAAAAAAAGATTTCCTTCGATACTCAGAAAAAAAACTGCCCGAAAAAATGCGCAACCGTAATGTACTTAATTTCGATTCACTTTTAACCGGAGTATATAAAGCACTGGACGGCCCCGCCGGGCCGGAGGTGGCTGAGAGCCTAAGGAAAAAATACAAGGCTGCGCTTATTGATGAATTTCAGGACACGGACCCGGTTCAATACCGGATATTTCAATCTATTTTTTCCGGACGCCCTCCTGAAAATCCTCTTTTTTTGATAGGCGACCCGAAACAATCTATTTATTCTTTCAGACGGGCGGATATTTTCACCTACGGCAAAGCAGTCAAAGAGGCGTCACTTAAAGGCAGTAATTATACACTTAACCGTAACTTCAGGTCTGAAAGCTCATTACTACAAGCCCTGAATGTTTTATTTACCAGAAATAAAGACCTTTTCGTTTTCTCGGATTTCATAGAATTCAGGGAAGCGGTCAGCGCCGGAGCAGCCAAGCCTCATGAGGCAATAACCGATGGTGGTCTTCCTCCTCTTAGATTTATAGACAATACTATAAAACAAAACAGTGATAAACCGTTTAAAAATGTTCCCGATGCAGACAAAGACGCAGCGGCATCGGCGGCGAGTGTTGTCCTCGAAATCTTAAGAGAGAAAGGAAAAATAAGGCCCGCCGATATAGCTATCCTCGTCAGGAAAAACAAAGAGGCCGTTACTCTTAAGAACTCATTGACAGAGGTTGGAATACCCGCTGTAATAGACAGAGGGGGCAGCGTATTACAAACTGTGGAAGCTGATGAAATATCAGATTTCATGCGCGCCTGCAAAGAACCTTTCAGACTTGAATACCTGAAGGCCGTATTATCAAGCAACGCTGCCGGACGAAGTTTCTTTCCGGAGTCCGGTATAAATGACGAGGAAACCCTTAAAGAAATTCCGGATTTTCAGAAATATCGGGATAAATGGGAAAAAAACGGTTTCCAGGATGCTTTCTTCATGTTTTTAAGGGAAAAGAGTGCTTTTTCTAATATTCTGGAACTGCAGGGAGGTGAGAGAAAGATTACCAATCTCATTCATCTCGCGGAAATATGCGCTGAACTGGAAAAGGAGAAAGGAATAAAAGGGATAACGCCCCTGATAAAAATATTTGAGGAACAAAGACAAGAAAGCGCCTCTAATTCTGCCAAACCTGAACATGAAATAAGAATAGAATCAGACGAGGAGGCCGTAAGAATAACTACAATTCATAAATCAAAAGGTCTTGAATATAAATTTGTTATTCTTCCTTTTCTATGGAAAAGCTCACCGGTCGGATCAATGGGGCCTTATAAATATCATTTAGAAAACGAGCCCGTGCTTGATCTTAATCCTCTTCCTTCATCTGAGGCATTAAGTGCTGCGGCTAAAGAATCTCTTGCCGAGGAGGCCAGGCTGCTTTATGTCGCGTTGACAAGAGCGATATATCACTCTACCGTAATTTTTGACAATGTCAGAAGTAGCCGCAAAAGCGCTCTTTATCATGCGCTTAATATAACTACAGACACCCCGCCCGCCAAAGCCCTTAAATCTCTTGAAGAGTCTTCCGGGGGACTTATCCGCGTACAGAAAACGCCCCGCATAAATTCTTTATACAAAAAACCCGGAGCGGATAAAAAGCCTGTCGTGCAAAGAAAAAAATTCCGCAGACCTATAGATACTTCTAAAAGAATCGTCAGTTATTCCTCCCTGACAAAAGATTCTCATTCTCATGAGGAGCCTGACGCGTTTGACATAGACCATGAGCCGGAATATGTTCTTTCCGGAACAGATAATGAAAATACCGATACAATTTTTAATTTCCCCCAAGGCGCCAAAGCGGGCCTTTTCCTGCATAAAGTATTTGAAGAATGTTCATTGCAAGATTCTGAAAAAAGTGAAAACAAAGAAAAGATATCACGTCTTCTCAAAATACACGGATACAGCAAATCCTGGGGGGATTGTATTCAAGGTCTTCTGAACAGGACTTCAAACAAAACTCTTCCGCAAGCCCGGACCTCCCTTTCCTCAATATACCCCACAGCCTATATGAAGGAGATGGAGTTTTATTACCCGGTGAACATAAACTCGCCTGATGAACTATATAAACTTTTCAGTCATAACTTAAGAAAAAACAATCTGAGAAACGAAATATTAAACTCTTTAAAAAGGTTAGATTTCAACCGGCATACATGGCTGATGAAAGGCTATATTGATTTTATTTTTGAAAGTCACGGCAAATATTTCATAATCGACTGGAAATCCAATAATCTCGGACATTCTCCATCTATGTATACGCTCCCGTTTCTTTTAAGAGAAATGTCGGCAAAACGCTATTTTTTACAATATTATATTTACTCCGCCGCCCTGAACAGGTATCTGAATAAGAGGCTACCCGGCTACACCTATGAAAAAAATTTCGGAGGTGTGTATTATGTATTCCTGAGGGGAATTAACGAAAATACCGCATCAAACGGTCTTTTTTTTGATAAGCCTGAAAAAGAGATAATAGAAGGTCTTACTGATTTTCATCTTCGTTGACTATTTCCCAGTAATTTTTTATATGTATGAGGTATCTTGACTTCGGGCAGGGCTGCAGTATTTCATTCTCTTTTACAGAATAAGTATAGCCGCAATCCGCGCATCTGTATTTGCCGGAATCAACATAACTTCCGTATTCTGCGATCTTATCATTAGTTTTCATATTGCGTACATTATAATTATATGTTCAATAGAATTCAAGCTTTGTTACATAAACAGTTTAGAAGTTATTGTAATTAAATATCAAACTTACTATTTAATATAATTTCTCATTTCCACCGGAATATTCTCTTTTTTCCCACCCAGCGACATATATTTTTCAAAATACTCAAGCGATTTTTTAGCGTATTCACGGCTGTTTTCACGTAAATTATAATAAACCATTCCCAGTTTAAAGTTTGCCATCTTATGCCGCGGGTCCAGATTCAGGCATTCCTGAAGCTTCATCATCGCAAGAGTGTAATTCTGATCATCAAGAAACAGGTCTCCCAGTCTGTAATGGACTTCCGGAGAATCCTCTATAAACTTGCTGAGCTGCATATACGAATTTATTGCGCGGTCCGTTTTGCCCTGCTTTTTATAAAGAAACCCAAGCTTTTTGAGAACTTCCGTATCAGTTTTTTTAATTTCGAGCGCTTTTTCATACTCAAAAACTGCGTCGTTAATCTGATTATTAGAAGCGTATATCCCTCCTAAAAATTTATGGACCTGAAGGTTTCCTTTTACAATATCATATTCTTTTTTGTATAGCTCGAAAAGTTCGTTTTCTTTTCCTGTCTTTCTGTAAATTTCACCGAGCCTTTCAACCGCCGAAGAATCTCCCGGCTGATTTTCCAGTATCTTTTTATACTCCTTTGCCGCGGCTGTCTTAAGCTCACGCCTGTATAAAATATCGGCGTAGCTTTTTCGCATTTCTGTTGATGAAGGCGCCAGTTCTACAGCTTTCGCAAAATAAGTCGTCGCACTTTTCAGCCAGTTTTTATTTATCATTACGATACCGAGAAGATGAAAACCTTCCGCATGAGACGTGTGCTTTCCGACAAGAATATTCAGCTGGGCTTCAGCCGCCGAATAATTATTTTTCTGTATAAGATATTCAGCATATGCAAAACGCAGATCCGGATTCTGCGGATCCGCCTCGACAGCTTTTGGAAGAATGGCGTTTATTTCTGCGGTATTTCCTGTTTCTCTATACAGTTTAATAAGCTTATTAAAAGCGTCTCCGTCTCGTGGAACTCTGCTTGTATATTCCCTCAAAGCTCTGGCTGCCTCAGAAAGTTTTCCTGATTTTTCATATACAAGTCCAAGCTGCTTCTTATATTCTGGCTTTTTATTATCGGAATAGAGTTTTTCGTAAACAGAAGCCGCTTTTTCCCAGTTTTTATTTTCTTTATATATTTCGGCTAAAAGTTCTCTATCTTCTATTTCGGCATTTCCGGCTTGCAAAGCAGACTCAAGTATGCGTTGCGACTTTTTCTTTTCTCCCGAACCATACAGAGAATGCGCGGCTTCAGGCATTCCGGAGAGCTTATCCGGGTTACTACCATAAACTTCTGAGAAAACAGAAGCGGCCGAATCCTTTTTCCCGGTTTTGTATAATGCTGCTCCGAGAAAAGATTTGAGATCAATGTTTCCGTCTGAATACTTTTTCAATACCGGCATCGCTTTTGTGTACATTCCCGCGCGATAAAGAGCCTCGGCGTATAATGCGGCCTTTTCTTGTGAAGCAGGGTCAAGCATATAGGCAGTTTCAAGGAAATCTACAGCAGCTTTCGGCCTTTTCTTGCCAAGATATATCTTCCCTGCCAGATAATTAGCGGTCTGATTCTTTGGTTCTTTTGAAATAACAAACCCAAGGTGCTTCAAGGCATCATCAGTATTCCCGCTTTTATAATTAAGTTCACCGGCAAGCATCCTGTAATCAGTGTTTCCCGCACTAATTTCCGAGGCTTTTTCGGCGGAAACCAATGCCTCACCGGCTCTGCCCTTTTCCTCAAGAATTTGCGCCGCCGCAAAATGTGAGCTGTGATCTTCAGGATTATGCTTGACGGCGAGTTTATAAGCCTCAAGCGCCGGATCCTTTTCGCCGCGTTTTTTCAGGATATCTCCTTTCATTCCCTGAAGTTTCCAGTTAGAAGAATCCATTTTCAATGATTCGGTAAGGACCTCAAGGGCCTTTTTATTTTTTCCGGTTTTATAGAGTGAGACAGCAAGCTTGTCTTTGATGTCTTTATCATCTTTTATTATTTTATCCAGCTTTTCGAATTCTACCGCGGCGGAAGAGTATTCACCCGAGCGATAAAACCTGTCGGCGAGTATTTTTCGGGCCGGAACAGAATTGGGGTCGAGGGCCGCCAGCATCTGGGCTGTTTTATTAAGCCCCGCCCTGTTTCCCGTCTTTTTATAAATATTAAGAAGTTCCTCCGCGGCCCATGAGGATTTAGGATCATTCCTGATGATAAACTCATATTGCTTCGCAGCTGTTTTGTGCCAATTTGATTTCACAAGGATTCTTCCGTACTCCTTTCTGTACTGAAGATTGGAAGATCTGTATTTTACAGCGAGGGCCATATTCGATCTTGCCGATTTAAGCCAGTTTTTACCCTCATATACAAGAGCGCGCAGATAGTAGGATTCGTCGTCTTTCGGGTCAAGAGATATAGCACCGTTCAGGTAGCGCGCGGCAAGATCAAACTGTTTTTTATCGATTAGAATCCTGGAATATGACTTAACGTAATCAGGATTTTTCGGGTCTTTTTTTATAAGTTTAAAAAGTGTTTTCTGGCGGTTATCTTCGTCGCCGGCCTTACTGTATAGTTTTAGAAGAGCAAGCAATGCTTCCTCATCCGCTTTATTTTCCTCTACAAGCTTATTCAGATAAAAAAGCGACATCTGATCTCTTCCGGTCGAGGCGTATATTAGTCCGAGGCGCTTCACAAGATCTTCACGTTCTGAGTTAAGATTATATGCCTTTTCATAGTTTTGGATGGCTTCTTCAGGATTCTTTTCCTCGGCTATTCTACCCAGAAAATAAAAAGCGTCGGAATCCTTCTTTTCAGTTTTTGCAATGTTACGGAATATTCTCTCTGCTTCCTTGTATTTACCCGTATTAAAGAATAGCGCGGCGGCTTCTTTCTCATTCTTAATCAAGGAAGGTTTTTCTCTGTTAACTTTCAAATAATACTGCAGCGCCAGATCTTTTTCGCCGGTTTTTAAGTAGGACACGGCGAGCATATGTTGAATATCAATCTCGGACGGAGCGAGTAAATGCATCTTTTTCAGATACTTGGAAGCTTCTACATATTCTTTTGTTTCATATAGCGCACGGCCGAGCATATTAAGAATTTTTTGTTTATTGCTGTTCAGGTATGATCTGCGTAGATGAGGGACCGCTTTTTTATAATAAGCTTTTTCATATAAAAGCGAACCCAGTTTTTCAACCGCTTCATTATCATCGGAATTCAGGGTCAGGATGCTTCTGTATACCATAATTGAGCTGTCTTTACTGCCTGCCTGGACAAGCTGCTTTGCGAGTTCATGCAGAATTTCTGTATCCTTTGGCCTGACGGCGGAAGCTTTTTTATAACTGGCGGCCGCTTCTTTATGATTACCTTTATTTTTATATATTTCAGCAGCCATAATATGCGCGCCTGCATTCAGTGAATCATTCTTTACGGTCATAAGCGCGCTTTGCAGGGCTTTGTCAGTCAGGCTCGTTGCCTTATAGAGCCCCGCTAGCCTGTAATGTATCCTGTCAAGAGAAGGGTCTGCTTTTACTGCAGCCTCATAATTCTTTACAGCAGAGGAGGTATCTTTACCGGCAAGGTAAATGTTTCCGGTGTTAATAAATAATACCGCATCCGTATGGTTTTTATCTATCAAAATTTCATAGTGGCTTATAGCGTCTTCATATTCTTTTCCCAGATAGCGCATATCCGCGAGTTTTCGTCTGGACTGATGATCTTCCGGCGCCATTTCCACTATTTTCTCTAGTGTCTTTTTAAGGCCCTCGGTATTCTTGAGGTCTCCATATATTTCAGCGAGCGCGTATGCGTCGGATGTATCCGCTTCATCGGACTCGAGAATCTTCTGATAGTTCTCAGCGGCCTTTTTCTTTAAACCCTGTTTAGCCAGTAGTTCAGCGTATTCGCGACGGGCTTTTATGTCTGACGGGCTGTATCGGAGCGCTGATGAATACCTCTCAAGAGCACTTCTGTTATTGCCTGTTGCGCTGTATGCTCTTGCGAGGTTAAGATATATTCCGGCATCTGTCGATGATGGTTGGAGTTTAAAAAAACGCTCAGCGGCAATAATACTTTCCCGGTATTTATTCCGTCTATTCAACTGCGCGGTGTATTCCTCCGTATAGGCTGACCTGTCCGGAACCGCCGCAAACAATCTTTCTAAAGTTTTAAAAGTGCCGTCTGCGTTCTCTTTTTTGCGGTAATACTTCAGCTGCTTTAGAAGAACGGAGGTATCCCGGGGTGATGATTTTAGATATTCCTCATAGTATAATGAAGAAAGAGAATCCCTGGATGCCTCGGAATAAAGCTCTCCGGCCTCCTTCAACAAATCGTTTTTTCCGTTACGGCGGTTCATTGAAACAACAATATCCCCGGCTTTTTCGCTGTTTCCTTTTTCTTTTAGAGAATTGGCATAAAGCCTAAGTATGGATACGGGGGTATTGTCATTAGAGGCAACAGTTTCAAGAATATTGACGGCCTTACCGTATTCGCCACCCCCGTACAAAACACGGGCGGCGGCCGTGTCGCCTTCGTACATTTCGGGAGATTTACCGTAGGCTTTTCTGATATACGAAAGAGCTTCTTCTCTTTGTCCGGATTTTATCAGGGATACAGACGCACGATAATTAAAAACGGCCTCATCCGGGTTTTTATCGAGAAGTTTTTGATAAAGTTCTGCGGATTTTTTATAATCTTTACTGCTGTATGAGACCGATGCGTATTCTTCGAGATATTTTTTTTCGGAGGGCATAAGCAGTCTTGCTTTTTCAAGAAGCGGAAGAGATTTTGAGTAGTTTTTCTGCTGTTTTAAAATATTCCCGGCCCTGTAATAATCTTCGGCTCCGGCTTTTTCTGAAGAGATGATTTTCATATATTGCGGCAGCGCCTCGGGGTATTTTCCAGCGAGATAAAGAGCGTCAGCCAATAGGGAAATATAATCCATGTTATCAGGAGACAGTTTAACCGCTGTTCCCGCATTAGTAGCTGCATTGTCATAATTTTTTTCACTCATAAGTATCTTCCCGAGAAGATAGTAAGCACTATGAAAAGAAGTGTCCCGGGCAGTTATTAATTCAAGACTCTTCTTTGCGTCATCTATTCTGTTTTCCGCAATAAGCGCTTTTGAATATTTAAGGAGCAGTCTGTTTGAGGATGTATCTGCAAGTGCTCTTTTGTAATATTCAGCGGATTTTGCGGTTTTCCCTTTTTCCTGATAAATATCCGCCGCGCGTTCCAGAGCTTTTGAGTTTTCAGGATCAGTCTTCAGGGCTTTTTCATATTGCGAAAGCGCTTTATCTGAACTGTCCCGGCTATCAAGGAAAATACCTTTCCGGACAAGAGCTTCCGGGTTTTCAGGTTCAATATCAAGACGCAGTGTGTTAATCCTGTTCAGAGACATGAGATCACCGGTACTCTCATAAATTCTCGATAGGATTTTCAGAATTTCAGAATCGGTCTTGTTTTCTCTTACAACAAGCTCAAGTTCTCCGGCGGCATCCATTTCGCGCCCTTCTTTGAAAAGAAGCAGACCGTACTCCCTTCTAACATCAGTTTCGGAGGGCATCAAGGTAACCGCTTTTGAATATTTTGAAAGTGCTTCCTTGATTTTCTCCATAGCTGAATATGAGCGCGCCTGAATAAGAATTGCCCTGGCGTTTCCCGGATCGGCAGCAACGGTTTTACCGGAATAAACCAGGGCGCTGTCGTATTCTTTTTGACCATAATAAATTTCAGCGAGTTTCAATCTTGTATGCGATGTTTTTTTTGAAGCTCCGAGTAGATTTTTCAGCGCGGTAATTCTTCCCTTAATATTACCCGAGATTTCATAAAGGCTGTCAAGAAGAATGTATTCATCCACTCCGGCTTTTTTTGTGGCGCTGTCATAACCAAGCAAAGCGTCTATCGCTTTTTCATTTTTTTTCAATGACGCATATATAAAACCGAGTTCCCGCAAAGCATCGGGGCTGCCAGAAATTTCCAGATATTTTTCGAGAGATGCCGCAAGCTTCTCTTTTTGTCCGAGTTCCCGGTATATTTCAGAAAGTATAAAAGCGGCCCGTTCCCTCTCTTGATCGGTAAGTGAAGAATCAGCCGTCACTTTTTCGAGTACCGTCGCGCCTTTTTCAGGTTTTCCGCTTTTATAATACGTTTCTCCCATCATAAGCGTCGGTCTTCCGCCGTGTTTCTCTATCAATGTAAAAAACGGAGCGGATTTATCAGGCTGACCGAGAGCTTTGAAGGACGAGGCGGCAATTTGAGCGGCTTCGGCAGAAGCGCTGTCAGAAGCGAGTACTTTGCCAGAGAATTCAGCGGCTTCCGAAAAAGAGGAATCGCGATAATATGCTTTCGCAAGGAGCAATTTGAGCTCATTATCGGCCGGGTCTTTCAGGTAGGCGTTTTTAAAGTATTCTGCGGAAGCGGAATATTCAGCCTGTTCGAATAAAATTTTCCCTGCCCTTATTCTCGGGTATTTGTCTGATGGCAGTGCAATTGAGGACCTCCTGAAATAATTCAAGGCACTGTCATTTTTACCGGCCTCTTTATAAACTTCAGCGATTTCGGTAAGGACTTTTCCGGTATCGGCACTGCTTCCCAATAGTTTTTTATAATGTGTAACCGCCTTCAACGGCTTTTTCGAGGCTCGGTAAAGCCTTGCGGTTTTTAATCTGGTATCAATATCGGTATTTCTATTAATATCAAAATATTCTTCAAATGCAGAAAGAGCCGCAACAGTATCGGCACTTTCAAGTAGCGAAATTCCCAGCTGTTTTTTAAGTTCCTTGCCGGCGCTCTTTCCGTCAGACTTTCTAAGATACGGTAGAGCTTTGGCGTATTTCTCCTGCATCGCCATGCTCATTCCGGCGCCGCGAATCGCTTTTTTGTTTTCCGGTTCCGCCGCAAGAGCTTTTAAATAATTCTTTTCGGCTTCCGAGTATCGTCCGGCACTTTCATATTCTTCCGCCAGTATGACAAGCGCCTCTGCGTCCGCGGGGTCTATAACAGCTAGCTGTTTTTTTACCCGTTTGTATTCATCGTTATTTCCCGCGGCTTTATAATATTCTGCCAGCGTCTCTAGCACGGGTTTATTTTTCCTTCCCGCATCTAAAGCTTTCGAAAGCCAGAGAGCGCCTTTTTCTTTTTTACCGGATCGAAACAATAGCATACCGTAATTCTCAGCGGCGTCTCCGTCGGATGGAGACAGTTTGAGATATTCAGCGTAAGAATCAAGGGCTGTGACCGTATCATTTGATTTAACAAGAGATCTGGCTCTCATAATAAGTGCTTCCCGGTTATCGGGTTTTTCTTTACTCATCTTCCCGTAATATGCCGCGGCCTGCTTAAATTCCTGTTTTTCATAAAAAAGCGATGCCGTCTCTTTATATAATTCAAAAGACCCCTCTCCCGCAGATTCCGCTTTCAGAAGAATATCCAATAATTTTTCATCATTCCCGGATTTTCTGTACACGTCAGAAAGTTTTTTCATAACAAGAGTATTAGTACTGTCAACCGAGAAAGCACTCAAAAGCATTTTTTCCGCTTCTGAATGATTATTTTGTTTCAGGTAATAATCGGCAAGTTTTATGCGCGATCCGGTATCTGAAGAATCCAGTTTCGCTGCATTTATAAGAGCTGAAACACGAGCAGCCGTATTACGGCGCTCTTCATAAATTTTCGCGAGCATCAGAAAAACTTCAGGGTTTTCTGCCCCCTCTTCAGACAACTTCTCCAGTATGGGCAGAGCCTTTTCATATTTTTCAAGTTTAAAATAGACCTCAGCCCTGTCCAGGCCGCCGCCGGAACCATCCGGGTTCAGGCTGTCGGCTTTTTCAAAGTGCCGGGCCGCAAGAGCGCTTTGACCGGCATCTGAATAAACACCGGCAAGTTCAAGATGAACAGAGACATCACCCGGAGAATTATTAAGAATTGATGAATAAACCTCCGCCGCGGTCTTGAAATCATTTTTATCAGCCAGTGCCCGGGCATAACTTACCGCATACTTTTTTTCCGAGGGAGAAAGAGAAAAAGCCTTTTTGAAGGCGGAAACCGCGCCGTTTATGTCATTGTTCTTTTTCAGGGCCTCTCCAAGCCTGTATCTCGGAAGCGGAGAGCTTTTCTTTATAAGAGCTGCATTATTAAAAGCCGACGCCGCTTTTGCAAAGTCATCTGAACGCATATAGGCTCTGCCGGCTTCCATATTCCATTCAAAACTATCAGGTTTCTTTTCCAGGACTTTTTTGACAACACGAATATAGGTGTCATTTTCATTATCGTTTCTTTTTCTTGTTTTCAATAATCCTGCAAGCATCTCGGTAAGTTCGGCATTTTCAGAATTCTGTTTATAATATTCGCCGAGCCAGGAAAGCGCTGCCGAAGTATCTTTATTTCTTACCGCCAGTTCTCCGGCGGCTCTCTGAACAGCGGTATCTTTTTTTAGTTCAAGATATTTTCCGTAATATTCCAGTGCTTTGTCGGAGTTACCTTCCGAATGGTAGATTTTGGCGGAAAGAAGAGCAGATTCAGGGCTTTTATCGGCATTATACAGCATCGTCGAATACTTGAGGGAATTTGTTTTGTCTTTTTTGGCAGAAAAATAATCAGAGAGAAAACGCAGATCTGAGACGTACTTTTCTTCAGCTTTTACCGTCTTTTTCAGAATATCGGCCAGTTTGTCTTTATTACCGGTTTTTCTGTAAATAGAAACAAGGTTAGAGGCCGCTTCTTCCGAACGGTTTTCATTGTAAAGTTTTTCATAAACCTCGGCAGCTCTATTTTGTTTACCCGCTTTAATAAGAGCGCGGCCGAAAAGAAAAGCAAGAGAATCATCCGCCGGATAAATTTCGTATAAACCGGCAAGGTAAACTGCGGCTTCTTTCAGATTCCCCCTATTTGCATAGACAGTGCTTAAAATTTTAAGAGAAGCCGTGTCTCCGGGATCTTTTCTGAGTACTTCTTTTAAAACATTGAGAGCTGCGGCGGTGTCTTTGGAATCAAGAAGCCTGTCCGCCTGAAAATGTCTTAAAGCTTTATTATCCGGGTTTCTCGAAATGGCGTCATTTATAACGGCCGAGGCCTTTTCAGGCTGATTGCTCTTCCGATATATTTCTGAGAGCTCTTTGAGCGCATCGATATCATCAGGAACTTCTTTTATATATCTCTGATAAAATTCCAGAGAAGCCTCAGGGGCTCCGATTTTCTGGTACAATCTAGCTAGCTTTAGATAAGTTCCCTTGTTTTTATTGTTTACAGAAAGGGATTTGTTAAAGTAAGTTATAGCCTTTTCCGGTTCATCATTCCCGTGGTAATACTCCGCAAGCCCGTAAAGAGCGTCATAATTATTCTCATCATCCTCAAGTATTGAAAGAAATTTTTCTTCAGGCGCAAGGGATACCGCAGCCGAGTCCGCGGCAAATGAGGAAAGAATCAACAGATGAACAACAATAAAAAAACGAATTATCATATGAACTCCTCCGGCCTGTTGATTAGTCAGGCTCAGTTTTTATAAATCAATTAATGAAAATGGTTTAATTAAATAATTCATTATGTTGTAAATTTCAACAATAAAACCCGCTGCCAATTCTTTTTTTAGAACAGACAGCGGGCTTATTTTCATATAACGAACCCGGAAATCAAAGCCTACCTTAAATCTTTCCTGAGTTTTTCAGGTATTTCATTTCTGTCTCCGCCCAGTTTGGCGAAGTTGCTATAATGCTGTATTGCCTTGTTCTCATATTCCGAGCTGTTTTCCCGTAGTTTATAAAATATTTCACCCAATTTTAAGTGAGCCAGTTTATGCTTCGGATTAATCCTGAGACAGTTTTTAAATTCACCCATCGCCAGAGTCATATTGTGGTCTGTAAGGAACATTTCACCCAGTTCAAAGTATGCCTGATCGTTTCTTACTTCCAGTTTGGCGATATTCATGAGCATATGAATCGCCATCTCTGTTTTTTTCTGCTTTTTATAAAGCGCGGATAGCTTTTTCATAGCTGTAAGATCATTCTTGTCTATCCTGTAAAGGGTCTCATATTCATACACAGCGTCGTTTACCATATTTTTGGATGAATATACTTCGCCCATAAAAAGGTGAATCTCTCTTTTGCCTTTGAAAAAAGCATATTGTTTTTTATAGAGATTAAAGAGTTCTTCCTTCATTCCGTATCTCTTGTAAAGCCAAGCCAGCTTCCTCGCATTTTCTTCCGCATTACGGCCTTTTTCCAGAACATACTCAAACTCTTTAATTGATGTTTTCATATTACCTGTGTTCAAAAGTGCAAACGCGTAATTCTGCCTGATATCAAGGTCCGCGGGAGCCAGTTTAGCGGCTTTACGCAAATAATAAAGAGCTCCTTTGTAATATTTGAGTTCCAAAAGTACTTTGCCGTAAAGGCTGACCGCTTTAAGATTTCCGGGTTTTGCTCCTACAGAAGTTTTCAGGTACGATACCGCGCTTTTAAATTCACCTTTTTCTGTCAGAATTTCGGCATAATCAATCTTGTATTCAATGTTTTCCGGACAATTCTTCACGGCATAAGGTAACATTTCCTCGATTTTTGATTTTTTACGGTTCTCAGAATAGATAGTCATCAGTGCTGTTACCGCCTCCCGGCTTCTTCTGTTCTTCGCGAAATATTTTTCCCAGCTCTTTGCTGATTCTCCCTTCATTCCGAGCTCATACTGAATTTTTGCAATTTCTTTCAGGACCGGAGCATTTTCTTTGATTTCATAAGAAGCTTTATAGGCCTCAAGAGCGCCTTTATTATCACCGGTTTCCCTCCGGCATTCAGCTGTTTTCAAGAGGATAAAAGAATCATCAGATTTAAGTGTAAGAAGTTTTTCAAATTCCATAAGAGCGCCGCGGAAATCTTTATTTTCATAAAGTCTGACGGCTATTGATTTTCTGGCGTCAAAGCTGTTCGGATCAAGTGCCGCAAGCATCTGGACAGATTTTTCCCATTTCTGTCTGGGACCGGTAATTTTATAGATTTTAAGCAATTTTCTGACAACATCAATTTCTTTAGGAGATCTTTTAACAACCTTTTCAAATTCATCCGCCGCGCTGCTGTATGAACGAAGTCTGTAGAGCAGTTCCCCGTATTTTCTGTTAATAATAAAGTTGGCCGGATCATACTTGGCGGCTTTACGGTAATACATACCGGCATATTTATAGTTGCGAAGCTGTTCATAAGTCTCGGCAAGCATAAGTGAAACCTCACTGTTGTTTTTAGAATTCCTGTCGGCTCTGGCAAGAACCTTCAGAGCGCTTGCCCAGTTTTTCTCATCAATACAGATCCGACCGTATTCTCTAAGATATTCAACGTTTTCGGGATATTGTGTCAGAAGTTTTCCCAGAGTAAGTTTGAGTTCAGCCATCTGGTTTCTGTCTTTATAAAGCCTGAAAAGATATTTATAGACCCTCTTGTCTTCCGGATGCGAATCGCGCTGATTTTCAAGACTTCTGAGAGCTGCATCAGATTTATCCATAAGAAGATAAAGTTTGCCGAGAGTCAAATATAACTCCGGAGATTCATACTTTAAACCGGCGGCTTTTTCATAGAAGACAATCGCTTCGCCGGGGAATTTCTCTTCATGTATTTTCCCAAGCATAAAACTGTATTCTGCATTTCCCGGATTTTTGGAAGAAAGCATCATCAATATTCTTTTTGCGTCTTCATAACGTCCGGCATTAAAAAATATCTTTGCCGCCGCCTCATCTTCTCTTATAAGCGCCGGCTGCTTTTTATTTATTTCAATGTAATGCTGAAGAGCCAGGTCGTTCTGATTCAAGGCCGAATAAGAAACAGCAAGCATTCTCTTAAGTTCAATATCATCGGAGTTTTTCATAAAAAGCCGGTTCAAAACAGGCACCGCTTCTTTATAGTTACCGGAAAAGAACAGTGCGTCACCAAGCTTGCGGGATATCTCGGCATCTGCCGGAGCGTACTTCAATGCAGCCTCAAGATGTTCCGCTGCTTTTTTGAAATTTTTCTCGTCAAAGCAGATAAGCCCCGCCTTCTTTCTGGCAATAACATTGTTAGGGTCATTCTGCAGGATCTTCTCATACTGTTCACGTGCAAGCGAGTATTTATAGGCTTTTGAGGCTATATTCGCGAGCTTAAGCCTTAAAGTGTTGTCTTCAGGGAAATAGAGAACCGCGGTCTCATAATTATCGGCGGCGCTCTTGAAATTTTTCATTTTTTCCTGCAGTTTAGCCAACTCAAGATAGACATCCCCTCTGTCGGGCTTGTTTTCGGCCGCTGAACGAAATGCCTTTAAAGCGTCATCTTCTCTGCCTGCTTTTAAGTACATAGAACCAAGTCTGAAAAGGATATCCGAAAGACGCGGATCTGCGAGAGAAGCTTTCTCAAAATAGACCATGGCCTGATCTGTATTGCCTTCTTCTTCTGATATAAGTCCCAGTCTGGCATAGGCGACCGCGCTTCCTTCACCGTTTTTTACGGCCATTTGGTATTCTTTTAGCGCGGCTTCCTTGTTTCCGGAATCATAATAAAGATTACCGAGTTCCGCCCTTATGTCGGAATTCACAGGATCAAGCTCTACTGCGCTCGCGAGGATCTTTTTGAGTTTTTCCGTGTTTTTTGTCTTTCGGTAATAAGCAGAAAGCGTCCTTACTACATTCATGTCTGAAGTTTTTGTCAGGAGTTTATTTTCCATAGAAGCTATTGTGTAAATAAATTCACCGTCTTTATCAATACGCAGAATATTCACCGCAGCCTCTGCATATCCTGCGATATCGTTATTCTCCTTATTATACTCCGCAAGAAATATCCAGGCATTAATATCTGATGATGCAATTGCGGTAATTTTGGTATATATTTTAAAGAGCCCCCTCCGATTACCTGCGAGTTTATAAAGGGACGCTATTTTCAAAGCCTGTTTATAAGAAGGAGAGTCCCCGAATTTCGATTCATATGCTCTTGCCGCTTTGGAAAAATGGCGCATTTTTTTGAGAGATTCAATATACTCTGTGAATAATTTCTCCTTTTCTTTATCCAGTTCGAAAAGAGTTTCGAGTATAACGGCCATTTCCGCAGTTTTATTATTTCTTTTATAATAATTATAAAGCTCATTGAGCGCCTTTTTATTGTCAGGATCACTTTTAAGGATTTCTCTATAGCAATTTTCTGAAAGATGAGCCTTTCCTGTCTTTTTATATGCTTCAGCCTTGAAAAAAAGCAGCCCTTTGTCTGTCGGAGATTCCTTAAGACCTTTTTCAATCATGGCAAAAACGCTGTTCCATTTACCTTGTTTGACATAAATACCGGCCAATTCTTTAACACCGTTGATATCAGAAGGCCTGTGAGACAAATAAGTACTGTAAAATTCTTCACTTGCCGAGGAGGCGCCTATTTTGTCATATAATTTTCCAAGTCTGAAATAGAGAGATTTATCAGAATCATCAACACTTAAAGCTCTGTTGTAATAAGTAATCGCTTCCTCATTCCTTGATTCATTGTCATATGCTTTGGCAAGTTTAACCAGCGAGGTATAATTGTTTTCATCAGCTTCTACCGCCTGTTTAAGGGAAGCTATATCCGCAGATTTCGCATTGGCAGCGAAAATTAAAACAAATGCGGCTCCCAGCAGGATATAACTGATTCTCTTAAGAAAAATTCCGTTGTTTAACATACGAGGCCTCCTTATATATTTGATTTCATTTATTATCAATAATATTACTAACAAATTATATGCCAACAAACCACACATACCTTAAATCCTATTTTAATAGAGACATAGGTATTTTTCAATAAATTTCTCTTTAACTTTTAGAGAATAAACATTGCAGTATGCAATAAATATTTCGACATCTATGCTGCAGTAAGTTGTAATGATGGTATGAATTGTTTTAATTTAGTGGTATGAGAGAAATCTTTTTAATAATTATATCAGTCGCTTTTTATTCTTTTTCGGCCGGTCCGGATAAAACAGAATATAAATCCCCGGTCGGGAATTTCAAATTGAAATTCTCTCCCGGCAACCCTGAGGGCGGGATTTTCTCAAGCAAACCTAAAAAGCCGGAATACCGGTTCTACGGTGCCAATGGACTTATTTCTGAAGGTTACCTTGTGAATTCTGTCAGCCCGGTAATGGCGCTTTTGCCTCCGGGAGGCGCTTTTTTCGTCACATTTGACGAATGGGGAAATATGGGAGGGCCTCACGCTGTAACCATCTACAAACGAAACGGAGATCTGATTAGAGATTTTCATATGCGGGAACTTTTTCATCCTGAAGAGTTGGAAAAATATTTTAAAAAAACTCCGGCCGGCTGGCTTTGGGGTCCCGAAAGAAAAACAGATTTTCGTGAAAACGGAAAATTTCTGGATATCAGCACGGGTTTTTTAACACTGACAATAAACACATCCGACGGAACGCTCGAAAGACAGGCATCTTCAAGGAAAGAAGGACTTGACATCAGTCTTTCAATTGAAAAGACAGAAACAGGTAAAAAGATTTCATATTCTGTCCTTAATGCAGCGGATTCCTCAATAGATATATACTGCAAAAACGGTAATTACAGAAATTATCCCCTCAATCTTTTTTCAGGTATTTTTTACCACTTTCATGTAATTCCCGAAGGCGGAGCAGACCCGTTCGAGCTCTGCAGACAAAAAGGTTCGGGAATATCTTATCCGCACCCCGGAGACAATTTACGCCTTGTTCCGGGTGAGAAGATAACCGAAAAAATATTTCTTGATTCTTTATCGGTCAAAAAAAACGGATTGTGTACAGATAATAAGATACCTCCAGGAAAATATAAGATCTATATGGGGTATTTTTACCGTTTCAGTAATGATATTACCAGAAAATACTCGTTCTGGCCGGGTATCGCTATCTCCGACACGGTAGAGATGGTTATCACAAAGCCTTAATCCTCTTCTCCAAAGATTCTTTATATTTTGCAGTATCCTGATCTTTTTTCGCACAGCCGCTTTTCCGGGCAGCGAAGGCCACTGCGGCAGATACCTCGACAAAAGCTCTTTTATCGAATGGTTTTGGTATTATATATTCAGGACCGTATTTAAGGTCCGGCTCATTATAGAGTCCGCAGATTTCAGCCGGTACTTCTTTACGGGCAAGATCTGCAAGCGCCTGAGCCGCGGCTATTTTCATTTCCTCGTTAATCGTTGTCGCTCCCGAGTCAAGCGCACCACGGAAAATAAAAGGAAAACCAAGTACGTTATTAACCTGATTTGGATAATCGCTTCTGCCTGACGCCATAATTATATCCGGGGATGTCTCAACCGCCAATTTGTAGTCTATTTCAGGATCCGGATTAGCCATCGCGAAAACAACAGGCTTTTTTGCCATGGATAAAAGCATTTCCGGGGTAAGACAGTCTTTTACCGAAACTCCTGTAAATACATCAGCTCCCCGAAGCGCGTCAGCGAGAGAACGAGCCTTTGTTTCCGAGGCAAATTCTTCCTTCCATTCGTTCATACCCTCCTCCCGACCCTTATATATAACTCCTTTAGAATCACACATTATGATATTCTCTTTCCTGATTCCGAATGAATTATATAACTTAGCGCATGCCACACCCGCGGCACCTGCTCCATTTACAACTACACGTGTACTCGAGGGATTTCTTCCGGAAATATCCAGCGCGTTTACAAGCGCGGCGGCTGATATTATAGCCGTACCGTGCTGATCATCATGAAATACCGGAATGGAGCAGCATTCCTGAAGTTTTTTTTCAATATAAAAACATTCAGGAGCCTTTATATCCTCAAGATTTATTCCACCAAATGTGGTCTGAA
>CAYNYI010000050.1:0-20976 GCA_964401455.1 uncultured Fibrobacterota bacterium | reverse complement strand
CACCGTCATTAGCTACCGCACAATAAGCTGCCACAAGCTGCAAGGGAGTAACGGTTAATTCATGCCCCATCGCCATTGTAACAAGCGTCCTGCCTGACCATTGTTCAAGAGGATGCACAACACCGGGCATTTCTCCCGGAAGGGTTATTCCTGATTTGGTATCAAAACCGAAATCTTTTGAATAACGGTACATTCTTTCTTTTCCAATTCTCACCGCGAGCTTAGCGAAAAAAACATTGCTTGAATGCACTAGGCCTTCGTGGAAATTTATGTGATGGTCGAATCTGTGAGAATCATGTATTCTTTCACCGTATATTTCGTATGATCCGCTGCTTACGTCAAAAAGTTCATCCTCGGTAAACACACATTCTTCAAGGGCGGCTGCCGCCGCAACCAGTTTAAAAGTAGAGCCAGGCTCATAGGTCATATTAACCAAGTCTATTCTCCACAGTCCACTCTCATAATTTCCGAACCTGTTGGGGTCATAGCTGGGATACTGCGCGCTGGCGAGGATATCCCCTGTCACCGGATCAGCGACAACCGCGATGCCTCCGGATGCGCCGGTTGCCCTGACACCCTCGGCAAGCTCACGGACCGCTATTTTCTGGATATCCATATCTATAGTGAGCTCAATATCGCAACCGTTCACCGGTGCTTTTTTCGGATTATGAAGATCGGGATAATATCTGTGCTGTGCATCACGCCTTACAAGAGCCCAGCCTTTTTCGCCTCTCAGAAATTCATCCAGTTTGTATTCAAGGCCTGCAAGCCCCTCGCCGTCTTTTCCGACAAATCCGGTAAGAGCCGCTACCGCTTCCGCGAAAGGATAACATCTCTGATAAACGGAATAACCGGATTTATCAAGTTCGTTGAGCGGCATGCCTGTGTTAAAAGACAAAGCCCGGCCTTTAGTATCCCGCAAAATCCCCCGTTCCGGCGGCAGTGTTATCCGCCTGTTGCTCTGGGAGTCTCCTGCTTTTCTGTATGAACTTCCATCCACAACAGCCACATAGAAAAGCTTAAAGCAAAAAACAACAGCCGCTGCAGCCATAAACAAACCGACAAATTTTATTCTTAAAGGGGAGCCGAAATCAGTCTCCCGGGATTTTCTACGCATATAGCTCATTCAGCGCAGCTCTTTCCTTCGATTTAAAATTAAAACCGGATCTTCGGGAAATTTAAGTCCAAGATCCTCTTTTGCAGCCTTTTCTATTTTATCCAGAGAACTTTCATTAGCGATTTTCAGATTAACAACGGTTAAGCTGTCGGTAATATTGGAAAGCTTTTCCCTGAGGTGGTAGTTCTCTTTGACCGCCTCAACAATTCGTGTTTCTTTCCACACTTTAAGCAGAGGAAGAGCGGCAAGCACCAGTACAAAAAAAACAATTGCCGCTATTCCTGATAGTTTCATTCCTCAACCTTTTTTGCCGCTCTTAAAAGAGCGCTTCTGGATCTCGGGTTCCTAGTAATTTCTTCTTCATCCGGTCTTACAGGTTTTCTAAAAAGCACCTCAAAACGTTTTTTGCGGCCGCATCTGCACTCCGGAATAAAGACCGGACAAATACAGCCGTTTTCTTCATCCCGCAAAAAATTCTTAACAATGCGGTCTTCTTCGGAATGATATGATATCACAACGAGCCTTCCGTTTCCGCGAAGAAGACCAACGGCCGAATTCAATCCGGCGCGGAGCTCGTTCATCTCGTCATTTACTGCTATTCGAAGGGCCTGGAAGATCTTTGCCAGAAATCCATAATCATGCCTCTTACCTCCGGAAACAGCGTCCGCGAGATCAACGGTACTTCTTATCCTCCCGCAGCGCCTGGCTTTAACAAGCATGGCGGCGGCGGCGTAAGGCCCCTTAACATTGCCATAATCCCGGAATATATCCACGAGTTTTTCTTCGGGAAGCGTATTTACCAGTTCTTCCGCATCGGGAGCACCGTCGGACCGGCCCATTTTCATGGACAACGGCCCCTCGCGCATGAAGGAAAAACCTTTTTCTGCGGTGTCGATTTGAAAAGATGAGACGCCGAGATCCATTAGAATCCCGTCAACGCTGTTTATTCCTAAACGGGCCAGTGTTATAGTAAGTTCCGAAAACCTGGAAACGCCAAAAACCGCTCTCGGATCCCCCGAAATTATTTTCCTGGAAAATTCAATCGAATCAAAATCCCGATCAAGCCCTATTACTTTAGCAGATTTTCCAGTCCGTTTAAGAATTTCACTGAAATGACCGCCTCCCCCCAGAGTGCAGTCAACATAAACGCCGTCTTTTGCGACATTAAGAACGGATACCGCTTTATTTAAAAGAACCGGTTCGTGATACACATGATCACCCGCACCATTATGTTCTGTCTTTTTCTTTATATTCTTCTATTCTTTTTTGAAAGTTAAAATACTTTTCGGAGGAAAAGGATTTGACAGGGTCTCCCAAAGAACGGTAATAATTAGCTTTATCCCAGACCTGAATCCTGTCGCCTCTTCCGACAACGACTATCTCTTTTTCAATTTCTGCATATTGCAGCTGAATTAACGTAAGCATTATCCTGCCCTGACTGTCCAATTCTGAAAAACTAGAGAGCGCCGCTACTTCATTGAGCATCTGAAAAGTTTCCTCATCCTCCGGAAGTCTCAAGCGGTCTGGTTCTATAACCGAAACAAAAACATCCTTGGGAAAAAGAATTATTGAGCGCTTAGGCCCGGGCTCAATAACAAAAGACTCCATGGCTTCATGCCCGAGCTGCTTTCTGAGAGCGGCAGGTATACAAAGACGATTTTTAGCGTCAATAGTAGTTTCCGTTTTATTACCGCCGAAAAAACGTGATATTTTTTCCATATTCTTATTCCGGAAAAATTAAAATGGGACAGACAAACACAACCAAACACTATCACCCACTTTTATACACTATAATAAAATTAAAAACGCCTCCATTGTCAAGTGAATAATAATGTATGAAACGCTGTGATTTAACGAGAAAGGCAAAATTCAGCTGTATTTCACACATAGTGTGTTCTCGCATCGCCGCAATACAATATATTGTATGTGTAGGGAATTTCATTATTAATAAAAAATTTTTGGCGGTACCTTTGTCAGTTTTCACTTGATTTTGAAGTTTATATATGATAAATTTATAGTAGGGTCTTTACATTTTTAAAGAGGTGATTAATTATGAAAAAACACTTTGCCTTCATTCTTTCGCTTCTCATTGTGGTGTCAGCTCTCTTTGCGGCTGATGAGGAAGAAAAAATTGTACTCACAAAAAGGAACGGAGTCAAACTCTATAAAAGCCAGGTTTCCGGTATGGGCGAAAAGCCAATGGAAACCATCAGCAAAGACGCATATCTCAAAGTAAAAGAAGAAACACGGCATAAATATAAAGTGGAAACAAGCCGCGGAACAGTCGGCTGGCTCAACAAGGCCGATGTGACTGCAAATATTAAGGGAAAGAAAGTCGGATATCAATTCGATGAAATGCAGGTTCAAGGCTGGCTTGACAACCCGATGGCAGTTTACATTATCGATATGGATGAATCAAAATACAACCCGATTCAGATTGATAAGAGCTTCAAGGACAAAATTGATGAAAATATGGTTAAAGAAGAACTTCAGGAAGACTTTCATGAGGGAGGCTTTCAATAATAGTCCTTTTTAATTCTTTAATACAGACTAAAAAAAACGCCGCTTTGAAGCGGCGTTTTTTTTTACCGAAACAATAAACAAAAGTATTATTTTGTTTTATAATGAATTCTTCACTACATGAAAATTATAAAGCCCTGCCCGTCGAGCGTCTTTCCGAGATATCGGAAAATGAATCCGGAGACTATACGGAAGAAGCCGCGGAAACAGCATCAGAACTGTTAAAAGCCAGGGGTATTTATAACACAAAACCGTCCTCCCCTGAAAAAGCGACGAAAAAAAACGATTCCATCGGGGAAAACCCCGCCCCTCCTTTGTATCAATGCTCTCCTGTCGCGGGTTTTCTTCTTTATACCGCGTTCCCGGAAAAAGAGCTTATTAAAGCGCAACTTTCAGAGGGTAAAGCAGGTTTTTATTCAGAAGACCCCGACGCGGCAGCGTCTTTTCTCAAACACACCGAAGACATCTTAAATATCGACTTTAAGAACCGGACATTACCGGGTCCGAAGAATTTACCGGATATAGTCTTCGGAAAACTGCCTGTACCAAGAGGCTCGGTGAATATTTCGCTTTCCCCCGATGAATTCTCCGAACTTGAATTGTGGCTGAAGACCTGTACCCAAAAGGAAGATTTCGATAAAGACCCGGATCTTCTTTTCTTTGAATACACTGCTTCTTCCCTCCTAAAGCTTATAATAGCGGAAAACCTTGAGCTTTCTCTGCCGATAGATGTGCTCCCGGAACTTTTTTTATTTTCCAAACTGAATAAAGGCCCCCACTTCTTTTCTGAACTTATAGAAGGAGCTCTCTCTGAAATCAACTGACCCTATTTACCGCAACAACCCGCTTTGGATTTTCAAAGTAACATTTATATATATTTTGGTACCGGTTTTTTTTATATTAAGCGCATGTTCAGAAGCCCCGCGGTTCGCAAGAGCCGACGGACAAAGATCCGCTAAAAGAAAAACACCAACTCAAAACCGCAGTTTTCAGGAAGGAACAGCTTCGTATTATGCACATGCCTTTCACGGGAAACTTACCGCCAACGGGGAAAAATTCAACATGAATGCGTTGACAGCTGCGCACAAAACTCTTCCTTTCAACACCCGGCTAAGGGTTCGCAATCTTCGAAACAACAAGACCGTTATAGTCAGAATAAATGACAGAGGCCCTTACGCAAAGGGCAGGATAATTGATCTGAGCCTCGCTTCCGCTAAAAAAATCGGCATGTTAAAATCAGGAACAGCCCCCGTAAGACTGGAAATAATAAAATGAAAGAATTGAGAAAAAACCGACTCATTGAAGCTTTCCTTAAATATACAGGAATAAAGAAACCCGAATGGGAAGAAATAGAAAAGTCCGAGAAAGAAAAACCCGCCACCTTGCGGCAGCAGACCGTTTATTTCCTGAAAGACATGGGTTTTACATTCGGGATGGCCGTAATCGTAATCATTTTTGTAATCCAGGCATTCAAAATACCAACAGGATCAATGGAGAACTCCCTTTATGTAGGTGACTTTCTTTTAGGGCTTAAATTTGTTTACGGTTCACCCGTACCTTTTTCGGGCAAAATGAATAAACTTCCCGGACTAAGGGACCCTGAACCGGGAGATGTTGTGATATTCAAATATCCCGGCGACCCTGAATACCCATTTCATCAGAATGAACGATATACGAAAATTTTAAACACATTTATATTCGGAAGCATACTGTACGACAAATACAACTCAGGAAAAAAGCTCAGACTATACCGCCCGAAGGATTACATAAAAAGGTGCGTGGCAAAAAGCGGACAAACCGTAGAGATAAAAAACAAGAAACTTCTTGTTAACGGCGAACCTTTCCCCGACCCTCCGAAAAGCAAATACGTTTACGGAGAAAACATAGTAACGCATCCGGAAATTGATAATTTTTCCGCTCTTAAAATTCCTTCTCCGGGAGATTCTTACCACCTGGATACACTTTCACCGCGCATGTTCGAGTTTTTAAAATATCTTATATATCAGGAAAACCCCGAAGCTGATATTTCCTGCGCCTACCGCATTTACAAAGACTCTGTTAAAATTAACGAGGTGGATGTAAAAATACCTAATATGGATTATGAGGAACAGATCCTCGGGGCACCTATTTATAAAAGGCCGGACAACGATCAAATAAAGATAACAGCTGCTCTGAAAATGAACGGAAAACCACTTGAGAAATATACCGTCCGGGAACCCTGTTATTTCATGATGGGAGATAACAGAGATGAGAGTAAAGACAGCCGGTATTGGGGTTTTGTGAGCCGTCGTTTTATAAAAGCCAAAGCATTTATTATCTATTTTTCCTGGAATAGCTACAAATATTGCAGCTCATGCGATTCATATCATTCTAAAGCCGGACATAACTACGACCTGAATGATCCCGGAAGATGCAGAGACTGCGGTGATTTTCTCCAGCCCGGAGTACCTTTCTACAGAAAAATAAGGTGGAACAGATTCGGCAAATTAATTAAATAAAAGGGCAATAATTTTTTATAATTAGTCTCTCCTAACGTAATTAATTATCTTTTTTCTCCTGTTTCGTTTTTATTTACCTCAGGAGAACATTGAAAAAATTCCATACTTTTCACATCCCGGTAATGGGAATCGGATATACGTTGGACGCCCCTCTGAAACTGGCCCCCATCGGTATAGATTCTGTCATATCATTGGTCGACGACATACTTATAGAGAGGTTCAGTGAAATGTACTGCCTGAGGTCAGGTAGGCCGTATGAAGAAATAACAGACCTTCATGAAGATTACCGTGCCGCGCGCATTACAGCTTATCTTGATTTAATTGATGACCTCATTGATTCTGAGATAGAAAAGCTTCGGGGGAATCCTGAAGAACTGAAAAGGATATTCTATTACCTCCCTGATGAATCAAAACAGAGAAAAGAGTTTTTTGATATTATCTCGGGTAAATCAGGTCTTTCGCTTAACGAGTTTGTAAAGTCCAATCTGAGAAAAGGGTCGGTTGATGTAAATATCATGACAAAACTTGATAAACAAAACAGCCGGAACGGCTCTATGCTTCCGTTCGAGTATAATGACGCCCACTCGGCTCTTAGAGGATTTGCTAAATCAAAGCTGGAATCTTCGATAGTACTT
The DNA here is from genome assembly GCA_964401455.1 of uncultured Fibrobacterota bacterium. Classification (GTDB taxonomy): domain Bacteria; phylum Fibrobacterota; class OXYB2-FULL-49-7; order CAYNYI01; family CAYNYI01; genus CAYNYI01. The sequence continues at coordinate 14,206 of CAYNYI010000050.1, read as the reverse complement.
TCTGCCGGGATGAATGCCTCTCTGTACAGCTACATATCAAACTTCGAAGATTTCTACCCGGACGAGAACGGGAAAATCAAGAAAAAAATAACTTTGAAAGTAAGCGATTACAGGTCTGCTCTCATTCAGGGCAAGTTCCTCGCTAAAAAAGGGCTGTGGGTATCAGAGTTCAGAATAGAATCCGGACTCAACTGCGGCGGACATGCTTTTGCTACGGACGGCCACCTGATTGGGCCGATTCTCGAAGAATTCCGGGACGGCAGAGAAAAACTGACAGATACGCTTTTTGGAATTTTATCCAAAGCACTCAAATTAGAGGGTAAAAAATTACCCCCGGCCGCACCTCCGGTCAGAGTTACCGCGCAAGGAGGAGTGGGAACACCGGACGAACACTCTTTTCTTCTTGATCAATATAATCTCGATTCGATAGGATGGGGTACTCCCTTCCTGCTCGTACCGGAAATAACCAATGTTGACGAAGAAACTCTTTCAAAATTACTAAAAGCGGGTGAAGACGAATTATACCTGAGCGGAATTTCACCATTGGGAATACCCTTCAATAATCTCAGAGGAAATACAAAAGACCGGGAAAAAGAAGCCGCCATAAAAAAAGGGGAGCCAGGAAGCAGCTGTCCTAAACGTTTCCTTGTATCCGATACAGAATTTACCAATAAGGCTCTTTGTAAAGCTTCAAAGAAATATCAGCGTCTTAAGATAGAACAGCTGAAAAGTCTCGATCTTGATGAGAATGAATTCAACAAAAGATATGAGAAAATAGTTGAAAAGTCCTGCATTTGCGTCGGACTCGGTACATCCGCGCTTATAATTCACGGTCTGAATACTTCTGTTGAAGGCGATGGTGTTTCTATCTGCCCCGGCCCCAATATGGCTTACTATTCTAAAAAGTCATCACTGGCAGAGATGATAGATTTTATCTACGGAAGAATAAGGGGTTTGGAAAGCAGCTGCAGGCCGAGTCTCTTTCTGAAAGAACTCATGATATATATCGAATATCTTCGGAAATCTTTCGCTGAGTCTCCTGCTTCTTCACTGGAAATGAGAAAGGCAAAACTTAAAAAATTCCGTGCCAATATTTTATCCGGGATAGAGTACTATCACAATCTTTTCAAAGAGTTTGGAAAAGATCTGGGAGGGAGCGAACCCCTAATCAACGGACTTGTTGATTGCGAAAAACGTCTTGAAGAGGTCTGCCCTAATTTTTAGCGAAAATGCCTAAAAACAATCGATTTTTCTGGCTTCATATCAAAAAATGCGGCGGTCAGAGTTTCAGAAAAGCTTTCTCAGAGCATTACACAACCACCGACAGGAAAAAGACCGGAAACCGCGACATAAAGACTCTCCCTGAAAAAGAATGGAACGACGCGGTAAACAGCTACAGGACAAAGCTTGGAGAATATGATTTCCGAAGAACGCTTTTCGTAAAAGAAATGCTTTATACGCCTGCGGAGTTCAACAGCTTTTTTAAATTTACCATAGTCCGAAATCCCTACGCCAGAGCGGTCTCTTCCTGGAAATACCTTTGTAAAAATGAGCTAAAACCGCTCCGGTTAATTAAGAAGATGAAGTGGCTGAATCACGACTTTACTTTTTCTTCTTTTTTGGACGGCCTGCCTGAATTATGGGAGCGAAAAACAAACAGGCATGCCGCAACTCATACCGCACAGATATGGCCCGATATAACAGACAGAAGTGGAAATCTGCTGGTTGATTCTATAATAAAACTTGAAGAGATAAATAAAGGCATGGAATTTTTATCAAATAAAATCGGGATAAAGCCGATACATTTTCCAATCAAAAACAGAACCGGTAACTACGGAGACTACAGAAGATTTTACGGAAAATCCGAAAAGAAAAAAGTCGAGGAACTCTACGGAATTGACATAATAAACCTAGGTTATGAATTCTGAGAGTTTTTATTCCCGGAACTCGCCAGCCTCATTATATTTTCCGCCATTTTTCTGAGACTGAAAGGCTTTCGCATAAAGATTCTTTTCCCTTTCTGAAGTATTCCTTTTGCTATCTCCTCTTCCGACTCTCCTGAAATAAAAATCACTTTGGCCTCACGGTCAATTTTCATAAGCGAAATGAAAAGATCCTCACCGCTCATTCCAGGCATTTCACGGTCGATGATATATATCGCCGGCAAAGCCCCGGGTTTTTCAGCCACCATATTTTTAAGAGCCTCATCAGCAGTATTAAACACCAGAGGCTTATGCCCGCATGAAGACAGGAACCCGGAGATCATTCCAGTTATAACCGGATCATTGTCTACTACCGCTACTTCAAGCCCGCCGGATACCGGCATAGAAACCGGGTCGGAGACCAAATTTCCGGAGTAAGACTTGACAAGGGGCAAATAGATAAAAAAAGACGTCCCCTTGCCTTTTTTTGTTCTTACATCCAGAAAACCTTTATGCTGCTTAACTGTTCCGTAAACCGCCGGAAGGCCGAGCCCGTTACCTTTTTTCTTTGTAGAGAAAAAAGGCTTGAAGATGTCATCGAGCCTTACCTCCTCCATACCCTCACCGGTATCCCGCATCAGAATTTCTACATAATAGCCTGATTCAACATTTTCCGGCGGAAACCCCTTTATTCCTCCGTCAATATAAACGATATCCGCTCCGAGATATATTTCTCCACCGGAAGACATGGCGTCTCTGGAATTTATTCCGATATTTAAAAGGGCATTCTGGATCCTCGCGTGATTTCCTTTTATATAAGCACCCCGGCATTTAAAATCTTTGACAAATTTAATTGAACTTCCCGTAAAATGCTTTAAAAAACCGGATGTATCGTTAAGAACCTTCTCCATATCTATTTTTTCCATTTTAACAGTGTCCCTGGATGAGAATGCAAGTAACTGCTCGGTAAGATCAGAGGAGCTCCCGGCCGCCTCTAACAGAACCTTCATATAGTATTTCAGCTCCCTGTCCTCCAGTTTTTTCGCAACGAGTTCTCCATAACCGCTTATAATAGCGAGAAGATTATTGAAGTCATGAGCTATGCCTCCCGCCATTTCACCTACAGCATTCATCTTTTCAGAAAGCCTCAGTTTTTTCTCTAGTTCTTCTCGGTTTTCTTTTTCAAGCCCTGATTCAAAACTAAAAGTCAGATAATCCGATATCTCTCTAAAAATAGTAAAGGACTCTTCCGAAGGTTTATATTCTGAACAACTGCAGATGTCAAAGGTAAGAATCCCTCCTTTTTCGCCGCCTCGGTAGAAAGGAATAGTAATAACTTTTTTAAGGTCAAAATTCTCAACCATGGGTTTAAGTAATTTCGCGGCATCCTTCCTGAATGGAGCCGGGATCTCTTCCACTAAGGACTCAGGATCAACAATTTTGACATCATCGGAAATGAAAATTTTCATGAAATAAGACGGAATTTCAGAACCCAATGAAGAAACAACACCCTCCGCGCACCATTCACTGACGCATTTAACACAAGCGGCCTTACCTTTTGTATTCACTATTCGATTCAAACATGCCCGTCCCAATCCAAGTGCAGGCCCGGCAGTTTCGAGCATTTTCTTGCCCATTAGCTTAGGATTCCGGATTTCCTCAAGAAATATTTTTTGAAGCTTTACCCGTATGTCCATCATTTTTTTCTGTGAACGGAAAGCAGAAGTTCGATATTCCGATTTTAAAAAGCGGAAAATAACGGCAAGCGTGTTCTTAAAAACATTTTCTTCTTTTCTGCTCTTCAGAACAAGAAACTTTTTACCTTTTTCTTTCATGGAAAAATCAGAAACATATGCGCAGGAAAAGCCTTTAAATAATTCAGGATCATCAACAGGTACACAGGTTTTCCCGCAAGCAATAGCACTCAGGTGCTTAAAAGACCGGGTTTGAAACTTTGCTAAAGCTCCGTCTCTGACGGTAACTTTTTTTACAGAATCGTAGAATTCGCATCCGAATCGCCCGCTTTTTTTAAGGGAGACACCGAGTTCAACGAATAACTTGTCTGGAGGGAGCTCACAGAGACTCTCCGGAATAAAGGAAAATACGCCGAGATTAAACATATATTCTGTTCTTTCCACATGACACCCCTAATAAAATAAATACTTATTGAGCCGGGGGGTGTATGAAAAATTTAAATGTCCTTTTTAAAAGGATACTTTCTTTTTACCGTATCACGTATAAACTCATTCAATATTTCACCGATTTTAGCCGAAGTTATGGCCGGGATAAGATTATAGAGATTGGAAATATTACGGAAATAATTCTGTTTAAGAGATAATGACCTGATCTCATTTACAGAAAAAGTGGAAAGAATAGCTTTTAAGGCAGTTACACTGAAAGCGGTCCCCATGTCGTCCCCGGTGAGAAAAGATATAATAAATTTCTCGCTAACCCCGTTCATTCTTTCAATAGCTTTATTGAGCATAGGATCGGTAAATTTAGAAAGCATGTCCGAAATCATAAGGTGGACCTCAATAGCGGGTATTTTCGGTCCAAGAATATTTTTTTTAAACATTCCCGGAGCCTTATTCCCTTCAAAAACGTCTTTCAAAAACAAAGCGGCGACTTTAGAATCGTCAAGACATCTGTTAATGGAAAAACCGGATGAAGGCATAGGAGTATTGGCAGTATCCCCGAAGAAATATATGTTTTTGTGGGAAAGACAACTTTGACCACCAAGCGGTATATTTCCGTATCTCACATCATAAACTCTCCCTCCGGTTTTTCTGAATTTAATGTATTCTGAAAGTATATGCTCTTTTTCGCGGAAATTTACTTTTGTGAGAGAGTAAAAGAAAAAGACTCCGGCCATATATCTGCCTTTCTCGAGCGGTACCAGCCAGAAATAATCGTTCCCGGGGAAAAACGAATCATAAAGAATCATTTCATTCTCTTTTTCTTCCCCTCCTTCAAGAAACCAGGCGAGGCACCCCATATCCATAGTTTCATTACGAAGCCCGAGCGAGAACATAAGAGAAGACTTTCTGCCCATTGTATCAAAAAGAGCCCGGCAGAGATATTTACCACGGCTGGTTACAACTTCATAAACGTCCCTTTCTTTCTCACGGTAACTGATAAAACATTCATTCTCTTTTATTTCCCCTCCCTCTTTTGCCACTTTTTCCCCAAGGCACACAAGAAACTTTTCTTCATCTACAGGAACTATAAACCCCGGATCGTTGAACTCATAGCGGGCCCCGAGGTAACAGCTGAAAGAAACTTTTGAAAAACCGGAGAGGGCGGCGTCGGAAAGTGAATTTCTTTTAAGAGTATCCCTGAAGGTAAGCCATGTCTTCTTTGTTTTTCCGATTATATTCTTCTCAAAAATCACCACGGAAAGGCCCGCCCGGGCGGCCTCAGCGGCCAGAGCCAACCCGGCCGGACCGGCTCCGCAAACAGCGACGTCATAAATTTCAGAACTCATAAACGGTTTCCGTCAATGCGAGAGTGAGTTTGTTTTAATGGTAATAAAATATTATAATTAGGATCTACAGTTAAAGAATAAAAGGAGTAACCCTAATGTTGCCGGAACTTACCGAACTTCGGGATTTAAAAATCCTATCGTATATAGACTTTTATTTCGCGAATATGCTGAGCGAGATATTTTCTATTCCTCCCGAAAGCGCCCTGGTATCAGCGCTCACCAGCCGGGCTGCATCCGAAGGTTCGGTTTGCCTTACACAACAATGGTTTAATGAATTCCTGGAAACCATACCTAACCATATAAAAGAAAAAATGGGCGCCTTTTCTTTCGAAAGCGGAGTATCCGGTCTGCTGAAAAAAAAAGCGGCGTCAAATGATGGGAAAGAATACCTGCCCCTCGTATTTCTGGACAACCGATTATATCTGTATAAATATTACGACTACGAAAAACGTCTTCTTGAGAACATTCTCCGAAAAACAAAAGTACAAAACAAGGGCGCAGACAAAAACGCCGCAGAAGCGGCTATTAACAAATATCTTCCCGAAGATCAGGCAGACCCCCGGCAGCGGGAAGCAGCGAAAAAAGCGTTATGCGGACTTTTCCACATAATAACCGGAGGCCCGGGCTCAGGTAAAACCTGGCTGATTTCCAGACTGATACATGTTTTAAATGATACTTACCCCGGTCACCGAACCGTTCTCGCCGCTCCTACGGGAAAATCCGCTGCGAGAATACTCGAAACCGCCGGAGAAGCGCTTAAAACTCTCCCCGAAAAGCCCTTCACTCTCCATCGGCTGCTTCGATGGCGGCCAGGAAAGGGACCTTCTTACGGCCCCGAACACCACCTGCCCTATGATACAGTTATAATTGATGAGGCCTCAATGATAAGCCTGCCTTTAATATTAAGACTCTTAGAGGCTGTTTCAGACAAAACCAGAATTGTTCTCGCGGGAGATCATAATCAGCTTGCCCCGGTAGAGGCCGGCTCTGTGCTTGGAGACCTTTGCCGGCCAGTAGAAGAAGAAAAAGACCGAAGCCTCATTCAGGAAAATATAACCGTTCTTTCTGGAAACCGGAGAATCAAAGAAGGACGAAAAGGCATCTTATTGCTTTCATCGGCAATTAGGGAAGGAAATACGGAAAAATGCCGGGAAATTCTGCAATCACCGCAATATCCTGAAACCGGACTTATTGAAACAACTGCAAATATAAATATTCTGCAAAAAACCCTTGAGATGTCAGCGGAGTTCATTGAACAGTATTCCAACGCCCTTATTCAGCAAGACTACGAAAAGCTTACGGCTCTTTCAGGAAATTTCAGAATCCTCTGCGCATTGAAAACAGGTAGGAACGGAAGTCTCTCGGTAAATTCGGCGATAGAATCTACAATCAGAAAAAAAACCGGCATACCCTTTCCGGATTATCCAGGCCGAAGCATTATGATAGAAAAAAACGATTACCGCAACAGGCTCTTTAACGGCGACACCGGTCTCATAATGCCCGGAAAAGAAGGAGCTCTTACCGCCATATTTTATTCGGGAAGTGATACTCCAAGAAAAATTTCTTTAAGGAGCCTGCCTTCTTACATACCCTGTTATGCGACAACCTGCCACAAAAGCCAGGGAAGTGAATATGATGAAGCAATACTTGTTCTCCCCCCCGCGACACATCCGCTTTTATCAAAACAACTGCTTTATACCGCGGTAACAAGGGCTCGTAAGAAGATACGTATTCTTTCTGTCGCCGGTGATTTTTTCCACGGTATCAAAAAAGATATCAAAAGAGATTCGGGCATTATAAAAAAATTGCGCTTACTGTAAATCACCGGCTCGTGTAAAGAGCGGAGCCTTCCATATAAAAAATTTCAACTCCGGTTAAAAAGAGTTGCAAAATCTCGCAAAGATATTTCATACCGGCTTTTTCACTCTCAGCGTGTCCGCATACAACAACGGCTCCGCCCTGACCGAGGAAGGCCGAGTCCCGGAAATATTCAGGAGTTTCCCATTCCGAAACTTCTCCACATACGATTATTTCAGCTTTTGCAGAATTATATTCCGCAAGCTGTTTTTGACCGCCTGTAGCGCCCGGCATAAGCAGAACTCTCGAATAACGGGAATTTCTGTCCCCGGAAATAAGTGGAGTGCGTCCACCGGTCTTTTTCTTAAAGATTTCTGCGATTTCGTTCGCAGAAATCGAGTCAAATATGAAAACCGAGGGGTTTTCGGGGTCTCTGAATCGTTCCCATCCGAGCTCCTTTACAACTCCGTCTAAAATAATATCAGGCCTGCTTTTGTGAAGCCTGTCATGTATACGCCAGATACTTATACCGTATTTTTCAAGTAGCTCTTTCTTTTTTTTTACTACCGGGCAGAAATCCATACCCTCGGTATTGTCCTGATGATTGTAAAATGTAGGCTCATGAGTAATTATAATCCCGGCTCCTTTTTTTCCGGCTTCTTCTATAATTTCCGCTGTAGCGCAGAATGTTACAGCGACCAAGTCTATTTATGTTTCTCTGCTTCCGTACTTTAGCGCATCAACATTTATTATAGAGCCCTTCGGCACAGAAACAGCTTTATATACAACAGACAATATTTCTTGAATTTTCATAAACGATCCGCCTGAATTGTTGTTTTCTGACTAAATATATCTATTTTGCAGGCGAATATTTTGGAAAATCAAAAAACACACAAAAAAATCGCTATTTTATCAGTTTTATTCCCCCGTTTTCTTTTAACCGGCATTGTTAATCAGACGAAATTGAATTATATTTGTTTATATAAGTGAAGTAACGCATTTATGCTGAATTAGCTCAGTTAGTGCGATATTTAACAAACCTTAAAAAAAGAGGAAAAAATGAAGTTAAAAAGCCCCGCAATTCTTGTAATTCTAATTTTAACACTGCTGATTGGAACGCAGGCGCGACTTAGAAACCCCTGGGTCGTGGCAGATAAACATATCAACCTGTGGAGTGTTGAAAAAATTAAAAGCACAAATGATCACTATCAGGATTTCGCGGCCTACGACGAAACAAATCCTGATCTTTTCTTTCAGGATCTAATAGGAGAAACAATGGTGTGGGAACACCGCGCAGAAGGAAACGGAGTCCTCGCCGCTTTTGAAGATTTCTCCGGAAATATCGCTTACTGCAAAAAAAACGGATATACTTTCCATGACTACCCCAATATATACAGAGAACATGACATACAGCAAATGGATTACATCAAATATGTCAACACTCTCGGTAACGGAAACTGCGGAATTCAAAATTCCAATCTCATAAGTCTTTATACTCAGCTCGGATTAGAATCAAGGGGAATGAGCCTTCAGGGTAACGCTCATTTTGTTTCAGATGTTTATTTTAACGGAGGCTGGCATTATTACGATCTTGATGAGGGTGGATGGGTGAAAAACGCTTCAGGAGTAACTTACGGACTGGATTATCTCATTGAAAACGCTCCAGGTGCTTTTGAGGCTCCCGCCTCACAGACTTCACTTGGTTCTCATAACTATTACTGGTCTTATGGAACTGATCTTACCTTCATTAAAGGCGCTATGCAGCAGCCCTCTTATATGTATTTCGATTTTACTCCCGGCGGCGCCGATATGAGCCAGTCGATACGCATCGGTGAAAAATTTGAAAGGTTCTGGGACGCTCTTAACTCATCCTACAAAATTGGAGAAGTCCCCGAACAGACCCCCCCGGTGTTCGGAAACGGACGGATTACCTACGAACCTAATCTTTCGAATGCATATGCCGACTTCCTAGACGGGGTTTATGAATACAACGGCATACAGCAGACATCTTCCGGCATTCAGGCGAATTCCGGCGGTGCTTATGCTGTCTGGGCGGTCAGATCCGGAAATCCGATAGTACAGTCAACAGTAACAACATCAGGAAGCGGAATCACTAAATATTATTCTAAGGATATGGGTGTAACATGGAACTCATTCTCGAGCGCGACCGATGTTGCTGAACTCTATGACTACCTTTTGAAAGTAGAGATTTCCAGCGGCAATACACTTAATTCTCTAAAGATTGAGACCATAACCATGCTTAACCCCGGAGCCCTCCCAAGACTCCGGCCGGGCACAAACTCCTGCCAGTTCAAGATGTATGAAAACGATGAGACACTCACCATGCATCCTGACTGGAGCAACTCCTCCAATTACGACAAATATATGGTGAACAACAATAACTTCACATGGAAAGAAGCCAAAACACCTGATGATTACGCTTATTTCCCTAATTACGGCCAGCCCAACGGTGGAGCAAGAGGCTCATACGCCACACTTAAAATTCCGGGACCTGAAGGCGGAAAAGTAATGTCTGTTTCCGGGTATGCGATATTCTCGAGACAGAATGGTAATACTTTCTGGTCAAACCTTAACGGGTGGAGCGAGTCGAATTCCGCGCAGCTTAAAGTATCGGACAATTCAAGTACCGGCTTTAGTACCGCCGCATATAATACCCTTCATAAAAATTCCAGCTACGCGACAATGGACGCAATGCAGGCCTCCGGTGAGTGGGGATTCGGAACACAGTGGGCTTCTCTTGTTGCCAACAGAGGAGAAATAAGCTCTCCGGGATCCGACGGATATTTCCAGTTTTATTACAACGGCGCCGACGGATGGACTCACCTTAGGGGTATGAGCGCTTACGCCCACTATTACATTAATCACCTTGACGGAGATTATCTAAACGACATAACCATTACCCACCGCTGGAACAAACAGGACGGTTCAACAGGAGAACATGTTGAGGAAATCACCGCTGAAGAAATAAACAACGGGGATGGTACCGTGCCCTATCTTGTTAACATTTCAGATAATCTCAGCCCCCAGAATCCGAACAACAGCATAGTGATGGAAGTTGCCGGGAGCGTTCCCATGGCGGAACTCATAAGCAATCCTGTAAGCTCCATAAGCTCTGCACCTGAAAAAGCTTCCGCGGGCAAAGCAGTACTGTCTGTTTATCCTGTTCCGTCAAACCCCTCAACGGTTATTTCTTATGCTACCGATGCGAAGAACCCGATAAAAGCACTTAAAATTTATTCTCTTAACGGCCAGATGATTTATAATGCCGCCGGGGATATTTCGGGTCATTCCGGAACCGTGCACTGGAACGGTACCGATTCACGAGGAAAAGCCCTAACAAGCGGAGTATATGTTGCAAGGCTTCTGACAAACTCCGGGGCTTCTGTAAGTAAAAAGATATTTCTGATGAAATAATACGAATTATACAAAAAAACAGGAATATTTAAAACCGGTTCCTTAATGGAACCGGTTTTTTTTATGCTTTCAAGGATGAGTTTTTAAACCGAAAAATCTATAATCTAAACGAAGGTTCGTTTTTGATTCTGTCAAATATTTCCTGAGCTTTTTCTTCTTGTTCCTTTGAACCTTCGACAACTATCCAGGAGGCTCCCTCGGCACCGCAGATGCCTCCTGCAGCAGCCAATGTAACCTCGGCTCCGGTTAAAAACTCAAAAGCGTCCAGTTCCGTAAAAACATCCGCCGGAACAGGGTACAACCTCGGTCCCGAGGCATCTTTCTTATTTAAAAATGCCGCAAGAGAATCTATATCTTCCTCTACCCTTTTTTCGAGCCCGATAGGGACCAAAAGCGATGTCCGTTTTCCGACCGCCGCCTGTACCGCCGCGTGAATAGTCCCTCCTTCGGGATGCCCTATAAGTACGCCGGCCTTACGCTCTTTTAAATCCAGGCAATTTGCTCCTTTTAATATCATGTCGTCTTTTTTCAGCTCCGGCAGCATATCGAAAATGGTTTTCCCTTTTTCGAATTTACCGTCTTTTATTACGACATCTCCGAAGAAATTTTCCATACCTGAAAGTATTCCTGTTTCGCTGCGCGAAATCCCCGGAGGAAGCACAACACCGCGCAGAAATTCACCTTTCGGTATTTCTGTTTTTTCTGCGGTTTTTTTGAGTATTTCCTCCGCTACATAAGCGTTTGTGGATCCGGCTATTATAACAAGGGTGCCGTTTTCGAGGACTTCTTTTATTTCTGGCAATTCCGCAACCGCAATTCCTATGAGTCTTTTTCCGGCGGCAGGGGTAACTACAAACTGTTTCATCTTTTCTCCTTAATTTTCAGTCAAGAAATGCCCTTACGGCCATGCTGAACTGCTCCTGGGTATATCTGAATTCTTTTTTCTTTTCTTCAAATCCTTTGTCGAATTCTTCGGTCTTTTCTGGATCCAGATTATAGGCCGGGCTTATTTCATATTTCCATTTGTTTTTTCCGAAAATTCCTTTTTCAAGTTCCAGTACAAGAAGGCCATACGGGTATTTGCCGTCCGGATCGCTGACTCCGAGATCTTTGCCGTTTTTAAAGCCGAACTTGCAGTAATTATCAGGATTCCCGAGAATTATAACGGCTTTATAACCCATATTATCTGCCATTTTGAGAGAATGCTCCACAAGGGCGGAACCGACACCTTTTCTCTGGAATTCAGGAAGAACGCTCAGGGGGCCGAACGTGAGAGTTTCTATTCTGGTGCCGCCCGCGGAGACAGCGGAAGACTTAGTATACATTATGTTCCCGATTATCCGTCCATCTTTCTCGGCCACAAAGTCGAGTTCGGGCAAAAAATCGGGATGGCCGCGGAGTATGTGTGCGAGGTAGTGTTCATCACAGCCGGGGACATAAAGGTTCCAGAAGGCTTCTCTTGTAACCTCCTCGACTTCCCTGAAGTCGCTTTCGGTTTCGTTTCTGATTTCTGGTTTCATCTTCTTTAAGATAATTTTTAATGATTGTAAAAACAGCAAGATCTTTATATTTTCTTAATACAACCTCTGACTTTAAAAAGAGGGCCGGTAAATTTCCATGAATTATGATTTTGAATCCAACGGAGAGCTGCTCAAAGCGCAACGATCCAACCGGTGGCTGAACAGCTGATATTTTAAAAAGCATGGCTCTTTATGTAAATTCGGGAATTCGCAAACCTCTCATGCGGTCGAAGCCTGATATTTATAAAATATTTGAATACTTTTTAATATAGCTATAATATTTTTATATTGTTAAATGTAGAGCAGCAGACCGGTTTGAGGTGTTTCTGTAAAGAAAGAGGTGTGTATATCTACCCCGATTGGGGGTTTGCGTATCTTTGGGAGAACATTACCGGAGCTTCATATTATAAATAAACAATATTTTCAAAAGGAGAAAAATTATGGAAGAATCAAAAATCAACATGCCTTTATTAGGAGATGAATTCCCTGAATTAAAGGTTCAAACAACTCATGGGGCAATGAATATTCCCAAGGATCTGAAAGGAAAATGGTTTGTTTTATTCAGCCACCCGGCAGATTTTACGCCAGTATGTACAACAGAATTTGTCGCATTTCAAAAAAGATTCGATGAGTTTGAAAAATTAAACTGCAAACTAATTGGCATGTCAGTTGACCAGGTTTTTTCTCATATTAAATGGGTACAGTGGATAAAAGAAAATTTAGATATTGAAATAAAATTTCCAATAGTCGCAGCCAATGATGCTATTGCATTAAAACTTGGCATGCTTCATCCCGGGAAAGGAACAAATACAGTACGTGCTGTATTTATTGTTGATCCAGACAGTAAGGTTCGTCTTGTTATGTACTATCCACAAGAGGTCGGCAGAAATATGGATGAGGTTGTTAGAGCAGTTAAAGTCTTACAAATTTCTGATAAACAAGGGGCTGTGCCAGCCGGATGGCCAAATAATGAGCTTATTAAAGATAGGATAATAGTACCACCCGCAAAAGATGAAGATACAGTAAAAGACCGACTTAATGATAAAAGTCTTGAATGCTATGACTGGTGGTTCTGTCACAAACCGTTTCAAAAATAATACAAGTTCAGCAAAGATCCGGCAACAGCCGTTACCCGGTTACACTCTTCTTGGTAAAGCATTCCCGGGCGCCCCTCCAAAAACCGTGGGGCGCCCGCGATAAGAGTGATTAGATTACGGCTGCTCCCGGTGAGGACTTATTTTTTCACCTTGATTTTACGGCCGGTGCCTCCTGCCGCGCTACACTCAGGGAAAAGACTTCAGACAGTATCTCCTGAATTCGGTTCTGACATTAATAACGCGGTATGTCTGGCTTAGCTGTTGGCACAAAACGACTATAAAAAAAACGGTCTTAATCCTAAAAAACAAAGCGGGAGACGAGGATCGAACTCGCGACCTCAGCTTGGGAAGCATACTTTAGGCTTTTTCTATTTGTTTTCGCTGATTTACATTTCTGTATATTGGCGATACAAGGCTGATTTAGCCGGTGAAGAGATATCTTAACATCTATAACCATGTATTATCATTAGAATTCAACTTAAATGTTGACACTTCTGTTGACACCCTTTGTTTTTCTTGTTCGACCCGCGCCAATAGGCGCGGGTAAATAGTCAAACAAGTCCCGCACTCCGATGCGGGAGAAATCTAATCCCGGACGAACCTGACCGAGAAGCCGATTTCCTTACCGTCGCTGCTCCTGCCCAGGCCCGGAGTAGTGTAGTAGAGGTGCCGGTAGTACGCGGTCGAGGCAAGGCCGCCGTAGAACTCCACCAGTAACCGAAAAATTCTCCTGTATGGGTTCATATTTTGCTTTTTCTATTTTACCAGCATTACCTTGCGGCTGAGCTCCCTGCCTCCGGCGGTACGAAGCTTGGCGATATAAAGACCGCCCGCAATATTACCCGCATTCCAGAGAATCTTATTATTACCAGATTTTAGACGGTTTGAAAAATCCTCCACAATACGGCCACGGACATCATAGATAAAAAGTGAAGCCCCGGAAGCCTCACG
>CAYNYI010000049.1:0-21039 GCA_964401455.1 uncultured Fibrobacterota bacterium | reverse complement strand
ACTCTTACGCGCCTTCTGGAACCTACCCATCCTTTCATAGCAAGTTCCCAACTCATAATGAATATTGTCGGAAGAAGCTCCCATTTCGATTGAGCGCTCATAATAGGATGACGCAGCTTTAAAATCGCCTTTACTGAACAGGTCTGAGGCCAGCTTTACAAGCCCCTCAATATCTTTCTTAGAATATGACGGGCGCAGCCCTTCGCCTTTATTTGTATCAGCTAAAACAATTTTTAGACTATTACTGCTATCTTCTTTTTTTTCCGACACATAACCAAATTAGTAATATACTACTATCAGTAGCCATGCTACAGATAATCCGGCTACAATTATCCGAGAAAGCGCGAAATCCGGCACAATCGGAGCCAGAAGTAAATCTAAAATGCTTTTTTTCTTTGCCATACTGTTAAGCTTATCGGCATTAGTGCCACATAACTTTATTTTAAATAACCAGTTATATAAATCACCTTACAATCGCTATCTTCCCTTTGGCGCCTTGGCCTGACAATTGAGTTCCATCGGGTCCGGTGACATAATATAAATATAGTCCCGAAGCCAGCTGACCGCCTGTTTTGTTACATGTATCCCAGACCCAACCCCGATGATTGCCACTTCCGCCGGCGGTTAATGTCTTCTCCATAACCATGTCTCCCGAAAGATTATATATGACTATGGTGAGTTCAGTTTCTCTATCCACCAGGCTGTGAAAATTTCTGAAAGTTATTCCCTTGCCTCTGTGAGCGGAATTGCTTCCGGGAGCGTAAGGATTAGGGTAGGCGAAGAATTTTTCTTTCGCCGTTACAAAGCTCCACAAAGTATCATCTCCTTCAAAGGAGGCATTATAAAGACAAGTTCCAAGACCGTCAAGATTTCCGTCAAGAGTTCTTTTCCCCGAAGATTCCAAAATTCTTCCGCTTAGCCCTGCGGTAATCTCATCCCCGCCCAGAAAACGTTCTGAGGGTGTGATTACTATTCTTGTATTTGCGGACTTCAGAGAATATTCAAAGTCAAGATCCGCACCTCCCTTAAAACCCGATCTTAAAATGATCATATTTTCAGAAAAGGAAGCCGTATCAATCGGCTTATTCAGCGAAATCTCCAAGGAGCCGCCGTTATCGACATCTTTTCCTCCGGGAGGCGGTGATATTCCGTCTTCTGAAATCCTGAAGGGATCCGAAGCGATTATTACCTTAAACGATGTATCAGACAAAGGAGAAATAACAGAAGAATCTCCTGAATGCTTTATATCGAGAAACTTATTCTTTGAAAATTCTTCCGGTATGGCCCCCTTGACTACAATTCTGAGACTGTCTGTCGGAATAAAGGAACCGGAAGGCGGCATTATGCGGAAACCGCTGCTCGCAGAAGTGTAAATTGGTAAGAAACTATAACGTCTTTTATCAATCTCCCGGAATGTCCCTGGTATTGGCAGGGAGCTTCCGGACTCGGCAGAATCAGGAAGACTGTATATCATAATATTGGAAGAATTCACCGAATCTGAAATGACATTCTCGGAAAAAATAAATTTAAGCGAAGAATCGGGATGCAGAATAAAAGACGGAGCGTGGGGAGCGATAGAATCATAATTCAGATACGGGAAATCCTCAAACCAGGCATTCAGCGGTACACTTATTCTCTTATTCAGAGAATCATTGGTCAATATGAAAAGACTGTCTGAAACGAGTGAATCGGTTCTTGAAGTATCAGTAAAAATAAGTGAAAAAAGAGCGCTTTCTCCGGACTGAACAGTTATTGTCGACCCATGGAAAACATCCGTACGGCCTTCGCTGTCATATTCGTTGGAACCCGAAGCAATATTCAATTCCATAAACTCCGAGAGGTCACTTGAAGTGGCGGCGGAAATTATTTGAAGTGGAGAAGTTCCGGATGAGACGATACTGAAGCTGACAGTCTCCGAAGCCATTGGCCCTCCCCTGAATAAACGGATTGTGTCGCGCAGAGCCCCAAGTGCCTCAGAATAATTTGCGGAAGAGGTATCGGCCGCCGGATAACGGCACAAAACAATTATGCTGTCAGAAGTTCCGTAGCTGTCATAAACTTTCAGATTTATTGTATCAAGGGTATAATCGACAACAAATACTGCCGAATCCTCGCCGGCCGTAAGTGTATCATCTCCGTCGAGTGCCACATAGGTAAGCGCATCGTTTTCGGGATCGGAAGCGTAAAAATAAAGTGAATTTTCTCTCGACGGGTATACATAAAGAGAACAAACGCTTGACGTGGCTCCGGCACTGTCATACTTTACTCCGTCAAGATAATTCGAAACACCTGTCAGAGCGGGCGGAGTATTCGCCCTTACAAAAAAAGAAACCTGCGCACTGTCCTCATCCGGGTCTTTTGTAACAATTGAGTACTCTGCAGGGACAGCCGGCGACAGGGGGAGATCGGAAAAATACACAGTATCTGTAAAACTGCCGGTAAAAGAGCTCCACGAGCCGGATAAACCGGCGGTGGAACCAAGAGAATCCTCCACATCATTACTGTCAATTACAGCAACATCGACTACCGCGTATTGACTGTCATTGAGCCCCAGCGAATCACCGGAATTCACCTCTATAATATCGAAAGGCGCCGATGTATCGGAAAGAGAATATTTGCTGACTGTAACCAGATTAAACGGCACCGAATTTATTGATGACGCAGCTATTTCTATCGTGTCCATATACCAGACCGCCTGCCCGAGTGAGTCCTTAAGCGAAGCAGACAACATGAAGGATGAGTCCTTTCTAAGGGCGTAAGCGCTTTTAATTTCATAGCTTACCGAATTGCTGTCCGGAGCCCATACAGGGTTCTCGGAAAGTACCGGATCCGATGAAGCTGTATAAAAAAGGCCCTCATCAGAATCATTTCTGAAAGAAGAGTCTTTATCGGCGGCGGAAATATATACTGCGAGGGTCTCAGAACGCGCAAAAAATTCGGTCGAAAAGGCATCGGCCGAGGCTTCCGCGGAGGATGACCAGATATTTCGTCTGACTCCGCCGGACAAAGCCGATACAGAATCTATATTAAAGCTGTGCGGCTTAATATTATATGACAAAGCGACAGAATCCGCGTTGGGCGATTCGTCTTTTGCGGCAGTGGCGTTAAGAGTAATCGCCGCCGCCCATGATATGGAAGAAGACGCGCTGCCGAAAGAATCTCCCGGATTTACCGGGCTGAAAGAAGAAAAAGCCCCACCGGTTTCGCCGGCGGAAAAAAGAAGCGAGGCACTCCCGCCACCGGTATAGTATAAATCCGCGGAGGCTATCTTTATGGAATCGCCGGCCGAACTTCCGGGAACCTCTACCGTATCGGTGTAAAGTGTCTCCGCCGAGGCATAGACCCAATGATGGGTAAAAGCGGACATATAAGTAGCATCGGTGCCATCATCGGAAGGACTCCACAACGCGACAATACTTTTTTCGGTGCTGATGTCAAAAGAGAGTCTTCCCCGGTCTTCTACCTGAGCATGGTCAAAATCGTATGAGACCGTTGAATCTGATAATAAAACAAGTTTAGAGCCGGAAGTATCGACAGTTCCGCTGAGCGAAGCCGAAAGGTCTATTTTAAACTCCCGCATATGAATCATGGTATTGCCGCCCCCGCCCCTTTTCGGGCCGGCCCAGCCTATATAGAGCATAGAATCCCTGACCCTCGCGAAAGGTGCCGTCCCCCCCTGAGAGTTATGTAGCAGAATATCATGAACATCAAGAGAAGGCCCCGCCGGATCGGTCCGGAGTACCGCGGCATGAATACCGTCCATCCCGGCAATCCCGCCCATGCTGAAAACACAGACATATTTATCGTCCCCAAGATGTATAAGAGAGAAATCATCCTGGTACTCATTGCCGTAATTATAGGCAAGCGGGGTTATCGCCTCAGGTTCGGCAAGATAAGGAGTACCGTCCGGGGCGTAAAAATTGGCCGCTATCATATGCGCCTGCGCGGGCCTCGCGGCCCCGCTTTCATGCCAGGCAGCAATGAATCCGCCTGAAGAATCCATGGCAATCACAGGATTTAGATAGGTGGGGCCGCCCATATAATTTTCAGAATCTATAGTGATGCTGTCAACAGAAGGAGTAGCGTCGAGCCTTCCAAGCCCGGTATCATAATAAACCTTGGTTCCGAGAAGTATGTGATAATCAAAGCCCTTGCTCGCGAAAAGCAGAGTGTCTCCGGCAGGGTTCACGACAAAAGAATTACGCGGATAGGTGGTATTATAATAATGGTCGGCCGGAAAATTGGTTTTGGAAAGCGTCCATCCCTGCATCAGGCGGAGCTCGTCATCGGTATTATATTCACGGAATACTCTCAACTCCCCGTCGGCCTCGAATATTATCTGACCGAATCCCTGCCCTGACTGTGTTTCATCTCTGCTTGAATAAATTCCGAGGTGCTCGAATTTGGTTACTCCGAATAGTTCCGGAGAAAGTCCGCCGTAGTAGTTTGGTTTTACAAATACACTGTCGTTACTGATAAAAACTCTGTTGGCACCGAACTGGTCCCCTCCTCCGGCCGCGTAAAAAATAAAAAACCTGTCCGGTTCATAAGAAGAGACTCCCGGCAAAAAGGAACTGAGCATCAGCGTCGTGTCTTTTTCTCCGTCGGCTTTGGCGAGAAGGTTCTTTACCCGTCTGTATTCATAACTTCCCGTAACAAGGCCGGCGCCCCCACCGCTTTTGAACTCGGCCGAATCGCCGGCGGTAATATTAATAAAAGCTGAATCGACATGAAAAAGAGTATCATAGGAAAAAACCGGAAAAATAACTGAGAGATAAAAACAGACTGCGGCTGCAAATTTGACCTGTTTCATAAGACCGCACTCCCGACGGCCATTTTTCTGTTGTAGAGCTGCCCCCCGATTTCATCATTTATCCTGCTGTACTCTTTATTTACGGCTTTCTTATAATCCCGGTATTTTTTATCCCGGAGTATCTCAAGGGACTTTTTCTCTCGTGAAGCTTCGGCCAGTATTTTCCTCTTTTTTTCCATCACGGCGCGAAGATTGTCGCAAACCCTTTTCTGGGTATAAATGTCTCCCTTAATCTTGAACATATACGATATATAATTTCTCATATGTTCAATATCACTTCCGGAAGGACGGTCTCCGGATTCTTTATCCTGATACTCTTCATATTCCCTGGAGTATTCGGTCAGTTTTTCAGATCCTCTCATAAAACGCCCGGAGGCTTCCGCAAAATCCTTTCTCGCTTTTTCTTCCTTATTTTCAAGCGAACGAAGAAGCGCCGAAAACCTGAACTCGAATTTTTTCATCGGGAAGTCTCCACTATGGTTCGAAGCCTCGCAACAGTATCGCGGAAATCGGACTTTTCAGATATACCCTGAGTAAGAAAATCATTGATATCCCCTATAATGCTGACGGCCCTGTCAACATCGGGACTGCTCCCCCTTGCATAAGCGCCGATATTTATAAGATCTTCAGCGTCTCTGTATGCCGCCATCACCTTTAAAAGCTCAGAGGCGGCAGCCTTGTGTTCTTGATCGGCAACCTGATTCATGAGCCGGCTTACACTTCCGAGAGTATTAATCGCGGGATAATGCTTTTTGTCCGCAAGAGACCGGTCAAGGAGTATATGACCGTCGAGAATACCGCGCATAGCGTCGGAAACCGGCTCATCCATATCGTCCCCCTCAACAAGAACTGTGTAAAGCCCGGTTATCGAACCTTCGGCCGAAGTCCCTGTCCTTTCTAAAAGTCTCGGAAGAAGAGCGAAGACTGAAGGCGGATACCCCCGCGTTGCCGGCGGTTCCCCGGCCGCGAGACCGATTTCTCTCTGAGCGGTAGCTATTCTTGTAGCCGAATCCAGAAAAAACATCACATCATTTCCTTTTTTGCGGAAATACTCCGCTATTGCGGTGGCGACAAAGGCAGCCTTTACCCTTATAAGAGCGGGCTGGTCAGATGTAGCTGCAACAACGACAGAACGCCTCAGCCCTTCCTCGCCGAGGTCGTTCTCAATAAACTCTCTTACTTCGCGCCCCCTTTCGCCTATAAGGGCTATCACATTAATATCGGCACGGCAATTACGGGCTATCATCCCCATCAGTACCGATTTACCGACACCCGAACCCGCGAATATCCCTACACGCTGACCCTTTCCGAGTGTCGTCAGACCGTCGATAGATTTAATTCCGGTAACCATGGGATCTGTGATTCTTTTTCGTTTAAGAGGAGAAGGCGGCTCATTGTCTATAGACATCATGACGCTGTCTTTTAAAGCCTCCCCTTCGTCAATTACCCGGCCGAGTCCGTCAAGGACCCTCCCTCTCAGGTCCTCTGAGATTCCGACTGTGAGGTCGCGCCCCTCTGCATAAACCGTTTGTCCGGGCCTTATCCCCTTAATATACCCCAGAGGCATGAGAAGCGTTATCCCCTCCCTGAAACCCACCACCTCAGAATAACCTATGGTCCTGCCCTTGTCCTCTATGCGGCAAAGTTCACCGACCGAGGCCGCGGGACCTGTGGATTCAATTACAAGCCCTACCACCTTGGAAATTTTTCCGCTAACCTTAAACGGCATGGAAGCCTCCATGCCGTCGAGATACTTGCTCATAAGATCCATATTGTTCATACATCCCCTTCGGGCGGAGAATTTTTGCCGTATTCCGCCTCCCATACCTCATCAATTACTTTCTCCATACCTGAAATACGTGTCCCAAGAGAGGCGTCAACGTTTCCGGAATCAGACTCGATCAGAAATCCGCCTCTTTCTACAGAAGGGTCCTTGACAACTCTGTAATGCTCCGAAACTCCCGAAACAGGGAGCCAGATATCTTTTGAAGACAAAGCGGTATTGTAATCATCCGGATTCACTTTAATATTTATTATTCCGTTGGAATTAATATAATCAAGGGCGGCTTTCACCGAATTAGCAATGAGGCCCACGGAATTTTCAGCCTCGGCAA
Organism: uncultured Fibrobacterota bacterium; assembly: GCA_964401455.1. Taxonomy (GTDB): domain Bacteria; phylum Fibrobacterota; class OXYB2-FULL-49-7; order CAYNYI01; family CAYNYI01; genus CAYNYI01. The sequence continues at coordinate 14,112 of CAYNYI010000049.1, read as the reverse complement.
AAATCACCCGGCTCACAATCTTCTTAACTGCCTCCACTGTTTCTTTTTCCAGAGATCCTATCAGATTCTTTCTTTCTCCTTCAAGGCGGCTAAAAGCGCTCTTTATGTTTTCAGAGAGTCTGTCTATTTCCTTTGCCGTTTCTTCTCTCATTTTTTTCTCGGCCGAGGCCTTACCCTCTTCTTTTCCTTTTATGAATCCGCGTTTGTATATTTCTTTTTTTACTCCCGGGAGTTTTCTTTTTATTATTGTAATCTTTTCCTGAAGGGCCGCGCATTTTTTCTTAAGCGCCGCAATTTCTTTCAGTGTCTCTGACTCGCTCGCCGACTGCCTTCCCGGTACCGCAAACTCTCCGAATTCTACTTGTTCCCCGCTTCCCGAAGGATAAGAGCGGTATTCTCCGCTTTTTTTTATTATTCCCCTGGCATTGCGGACACCTGAGGAAGCGGAGGCTATTTTGCCTGCGGCGGCTTTCGCCAGATGTTCGACAAGTCCTTTGTTATCTTTAATTTTATCGCTCATTTTTTACCCGGGATCAGACAATTACATTTTCCTCGCCGCCGCGTCCGGAGATTATGATTTCCCCGTCTTCTTCGAGACGCCTAATTACATCCACTATTCTCTGCTGAGTATCCTCTACGTCTTTGAGACGGACAGGCCCCATATATTCCATTTCCTCTTTTATCATATCAGCCGCTCTCGAAGACATATTCTTGAAGAATTTGGCCTGGACTTCCTCATTTCCACCCTTTAGCGCCAGAGACAATTCTTTCGTATCTATCTCTTTCATGACACGCTGCATTGAACGGTCGTCAATAAGCAGCACATCTTCGAATACGAACATGAGGTTTTTGATTTCTGTGGCGAGTTCGGGATTTTCCCGTTCAAGGTTGCCCAGAATATTCTTTTCCGCGCTTCTGTCAACCATATTCAAAATTTCGGCAACAGCCTTTACTCCTCCGATTTCGCTTACATCTCCTCCGAATAGAGTGCGAATCTGCTGCGAAAGAACCTGTTCTACCTGGTCGAGAACTTCCGGAGAGACCGATTCCATAGTTGCTATACGGGTCGCGACTTCAACCTGCAGTTCCGCCGGCAGAGCGGATATAATCGGAGCGGAGTTCTTCGGATCCATGTGCGCCAGAAGAAGACCTATTGTCTGCGGATGTTCCTTGGATATATAATTGACAAGCTGGTTAGGATCAACATTCTCAAGCAGGTTAAAGCCGGTAGTCCTAATCTGGGCCTGGACTTTTTCCAGAATTTCCTTGGCTTTCCTGGATCCGAGGGCCTGTTCCAGAACTTCCCTGGCATAGTCCATACCGCCCTGGGATACAAACTGCTGGGCCATGGTAAGATGATGGAATTCTTCAAGAACGGCTTCTCTTATTTCCGGGGTAATACCTTCAAGTCTGGCTATCTCGGTTGTGATTTTCTCAACATCATCCTCAGCTAGGTTCTTGAATATTTCAGAAGACGCGTCCTGACCGAGGGCAACCATGACCACCGCCGCTTTCTGCGGACCGGTAAGTTTTATTTTAACCGGCTGTTCCTGCTCATTTTTAGAGCCGCCCTCTCCGTTATCGTAACTTTCCTTGTAAAATCCCCGAGCCATTCATTACTCCCTTATTTATTTTTTCTTTTCGCCTCCGAGGTCCTCATTGAGCCATGACCTTATGAGCTCGGCAACGCCTTTAGGCTCCTGAAGGACGACATATTCTACCTTCTCTACCAATTCATTGGATTTCTTTGTAGTTTCAGGCATATCCACGTCTTCATCCTCATCCCCTATAGCCACCATCTCCGGCACCGGAGGGTTCATGGCGTCGATAATATTACCGGCAAGGTATTTGAGAAATAGAATGAATACGACTATTATCATAAATATGAGTACTACTTTCAGTATTTCCCTGTAGAACTCCCATCTTTCCTCTTTTTCAATTTCCATCATCTGACGATCGAGAAATTCGGTGTCGAACTGGATGCCGTAAACATTAACCTGATCTCCCCTGGCGGCGTCATATCCGACAGCGTTTTTTACTATCTGATCCAGTTTCTGCATTTCTTCTTCGGTCCTGGCAACAAATTCTCTTTTTCCGTCTTCTCCGTATTTGTATTTGCCGTCAACGGCGACAGATATAGAGACGCGGTCTATATTCCCTACCTCGGATATTACACTTGTGACTGTTTTGTTTATTTCATAATTACTAATTGAGTTTTCGCTGCGCTCATTACCTGTCGGAGATTCACTTGTAAGGCCTTCGGACCTTTCCTGAGAACGCAGAACGCGGCTTTCGGGGTCAAACTGTTCCATTGTTTTTTCTATCTGTTCAAAATTAAGCTCGGATGAGACGCTGACCCTTGCCTTTCCCGGACCGAGTATGCCCTCAAGAAGATGGTTCAGCTTATTTGAAAGATGCCTCTCAACATTTCTGCGTAATTCAAGCTGATTACTCGATTTTTCAGCCACTTCATTGTCTCCAAAAGTATCAGAGAGGATGTTGCTCTCGGAATCAACTATAGATACATTTCTGGCTTCCAGTCCTTCAACAGAACTGGATATAAGCCGGGCAATACCGAAAACCTGGTCTTTTTTCAGTTTGGAACCGAGTTTTAGTTTAAGAACCACACTGGCTGTCGCGGGTTTCTGTTTATCTGTAAAAATGGTGGGTTTGGGTATTACTATATGCACCCTTGCTTTTCTTATTTCAACAAGTTCTTCCATAGTCTTGGCCAGTTCGCCTTCAAGGGCGCGTTTGTAGTTAAGATTTTGAACAAAATCCGTCATTCCGAGATTGGGTTTATCAAAAATCTCATACCCGATGCTTCCGCTGCGGGGAAGGCCGAGTTTCGCGAAAGTCAGTCTGAGTTCATGAAGGTTCTTTTTGGGAACCATGATGGAAGTACCGCCGTTTTCGATCTGGTAATCGAACTGACCCTCTTTAAGTTTTTCAACTATTGTGGCGGATTCCTCAAGATCAAGACCTGTAAACAATGTGGAATATCCGGAATCTGAACCGCCGTAATTAGACCATACAATGAGCAGGACCAATCCGGTAAATGAAAGGACAAGAACCGCGCCCGTGATTACTTTCTGCGGGCCTGTCAGTCTGTTCCAAAGATCATTTAGCTGCGCAAGCAGCTGTTTAAAGAACTCTCCCATTAATCTCCCCTTTCAAAATCCTTTTTTTTTACAGGGCCTTCCGCAAAAGCCCGGTACGGGATTAAACCTGCATTCTCATTATCTCCTGATAGGCATCAAGCATCTTGGTACGTATCTCCATCATGAGGTTGAATGAAGTATTGGCCTCTTCGACCGCCATCATCACCTGATGGACATCGGTTATCTCGCCGGCGACCATTTTTTCGATGGAGCGGTCGGCATGGTTCTGCATATGATTAACATCATGCATAAACGATTTCAGTGTATCTTTAAAAGCCGGGACCCTTTTGTCATTTATGTTGACTTTGGATTCCGGCGCTCCGGGCTTGTTTCCCGCGCCTTTGGGTCCGTTTAGCGAATTGAAATTTCCGTTAATGTTTTCCATTAAAATGCTCCGTAAATTACGCTCTTAAATCAAGATAATTCCCCAAAGAAGATCTTCGGGGAAGCGTTTCAGCCTTCAAAGAAGACGCTGAAAAATTATTTATCAGTTTAGTCTTATATTTCCCTCTCCCCGGCCCGGCCTTGACGGGTTCAGAAGCGGCGGACTTTTTGGGCCCGTTCACTGCCATTCCGTTCCGCATCCTCGCGGCCTGAATAAGAGTATTTATTCTTGAAAGATCACCGGTCTGCATATTAAATCTCCAGCGCTTTCATCAGCATACTTTTTGTGGCTCCCATGGCGGTTACATTCGCCTCGTAAGCCCTGGTCGCATTAATCATATCGGTCATTTCCTGCACAATATTAACATTCGGCATAGCTACATAGCCGTCTTCATTGGCATCGGGGTGTCTCGGGTCATATACCAGCCTCGGAGGGCTTTCATCTTCATCTATTCTTTCGACATCTACACCTGCGCCTACTTTCTCGGTAATAATGGGAAATTCGGGCTTTGGAATGCCCATATGGTTCTTTTTTGTGGTCATTCCCTCGAGACGCCGGGGTCCAAAAACCATTCTAAAGTCTCTTTCGTTCGGGTCGGCCCTCATTACGGCTGTTTTTTTCTTATAAGGCCCGCCATCTTCGGTCCTTGTGGTCTCGGCATTGGCGATATTGCTCGAAATAATATTCTGTTTCACCCTCTGAGCCCGGAGGCCGCTGGCGCTGATATTAAGTCCTGAAAAAAGTCCTACTAAAGGCATAATTAACTCCTGCTATCAATAATTTAGACTTCTGCCCTTGATGCTGCCGTTTACGGCTTTATATCTCTGCTGCGTGAACCTTACACCGTAATTGAACAGAATCTGGTTTTCAGCCAGTTTTCCCATTTCCATATCTATATCTACATTATTCACACCGCTTGGAAGCGTTGGGTCCTAAGGGCGGTATGATTCGGGTTTTACTTTTTCAATTTTCCTTCTGCCGACCGAAAGATGACGCTGATTAGTTTCAAAACCTTTGAGTTTGCTGCGGTCTATCGCTTTACTGAGCTCTTTTTCGAAATCGACTTCTACCCGCTGATATCCTTCCGTATTTACATTGGCAATATTATTGGCAACCGCCTTTCCCCTCAGCATTCCGGCATCAAGACTTTTACGAAGTGCCGGTATGGCTGTTTTCTTAAAAAGCATTGACCTTGTGAATTTAGAGTTCTGCGGCACATATTTCATGTTTGAATTCTGCAGATTCATATATTCTTCCTTTAACCGAAAATAGCTTCCTGTTACTTGCTTGCAATTTGTATGCCTTTTATTTAAAACACATGCAAACACGTTCTATCTCATTATATAGCAATTAATTATAAATAAAAACGAATATTAGGAAATCTTTGCCAGCCGTGGAACTTTTTGCTTATGGGAGCAATATTTACCCCCGCAAAAATATTTACAATTATTCTATAACAGTTTGCTTATCTATTGTTATATTATTATCTTTATGCCGTGGCTCGCGGTAAACGGGGGGCTTTTTTTATTTGAAACCTGAAAGTCAATAATAATAAATTCAAATTGAAGGAAGGGAAAAATGGCTGGTAAAAGACCACTTGATATGGTCAGAAACATAGGAATAATGGCCCATATCGACGCGGGTAAGACTACGGTAACCGAGAGAATCCTTTACTACACCGGAATAAACCACGCGATAGGCGAAGTCCATGACGGCAAGGCCACAATGGACTGGATGGCACAGGAGCAGGAGCGCGGTATAACCATTACAAGCGCCGCCACGCAATGTGAATGGCAGAATCATAAGATCAACATCATTGATACCCCGGGACATGTGGACTTTACCGCCGAGGTAGAGAGGTCTCTGAGAGTACTTGACGGTACTGTGGCTCTTTTCTGCGCGGTATCAGGTGTACAGCCCCAGTCTGAGACAGTCTGGCGGCAGGCCGAAAAATACAATGTGCCGAGAATAGCGTTTGTAAACAAAATGGACCGGTTCGGCGCGGATTTTTATAAAGTGGTTGAAGACATTCGTAATGAACTCGGCGCAAATGCAGTTCCTGTAACGTTACCCATAGGGTCCGAGGACAATTTCAAGGGAATAATCGACCTTCTTGATCAAAAAGCCATCATTTACGCCGACGACGACCCTACACATCAAAAATTTCATGAAACAGATATTCCAGAAAATATGAAAGATATCGCTATGAGATACGAAAGGGAACTCATTGAGGCGATTTCTGAAAATGATGAAAAGCTCCTGGAACAGTTTTGCGAGGGTATTATTCCGAAGAAAACCGACCTTATAAAAGCACTTCGAAAAGCCACAATTAAAGGACAGATAATACCGGTCCTTTGCGGTTCGGCTTTTAAAAATAAAGGAGTAAGAAGGCTTCTTGACGCCGTGACATACTATTTACCCTCCCCTATCGAAGTACCTCCGGTACAGGGTCATCTTCCCGACAGTGAGACACTTCAGGAGCGTAAAGCCTCGGTTAAGGAGCCTCTCGCCGCGCTGGCATTTAAAATAGTTTCTGATAAGCATATGGGAAAACTCTGTTATGTCCGGGTTTATTCCGGAAGCGCCAAATCCGGTTCGTATGTATATAACGCTACGGTTGGCAAGCAGCAGCGAATAGGCCGCCTTATGCAGATGCACGCCAATAAATCAAAACAGGTCGATGAAATTTCATGTGGCGATATAGGAGCCGTTGTGGGGCTCAGTGACACCAAAACCGGCGATACGCTTACCGATCCTGATAATCCGATCATTCTTGAATCGATAGAATTCCCCTCCCCTGTTATAACAGTGTCAATTCAGCCGAATTCAAGGGCAGACCGTGATAAACTGTCAACGGCCCTTATAAAGCTTTCGGATGAGGATCCGACCTTCACGGTTGAAGTCGATTCAGAGACAGGCGAGACAAAGATTTCCGGAATGGGAGAGCTTCACCTGGAAATTCTTCTTGATCGTATAAAAAGAGAATTTAATGTAGAAGCTGTTGTCGGCGCTCCCCAGGTGGCATACCGCGAAACGATTACCACAAGCATCAAAGAGGTTTGCAAATATGTCAAGCAGACCGGCGGTAAGGGTCAATACGCGCATGTTGAGATTTTTGTTGAATCTCTTCCTCCTGGATCCGGTTTTGAATTCGAGAATAAAATTGTCGGAGGTAATATTCCGAAGGAATATATTCCTTCGGTCGAAAAAGGTATCATAGAAGCTATGCAAAAAGGCCCCTATGCCGGTTATCCTGTTGTGGACGTTAAAGTAACGCTTATGGACGGTTCTTTCCATCCCGTTGACTCTTCAGAGCGTGCGTTTTTTATCGCTGGATCCATGGCTTTTAAATCGGCGTTTAAGAAAGCAGCCCCGGAACTTCTTGAGCCTGTAATGGCCGTTGAAGTTTCCGGTCCCGATACATATTCCGGAGACATAACTTCTTCGCTCTGCGGAAAGAGAGGAAGGGTACAGGGAATGGATTCTCTGCCATCCAATACACAGCTTATCCGCGCGCTTGTGCCACTTTCGGAAATGTGCGGATATACCACTGAGATCAGAAACTTCTCTTCGGGAAGAGCAAGCTTTACCATGCATTTTGAACACTATGAGACTGTACCTTTCAGTATAGCCGAGGAGATTATAAAGAAGCGCCAGGAAGACAAAAACAGCTGAAATGTACGCAGACCGCCGCATACCTGAACTCCTGCTGCCCGCAGGATCACCCGAATCATTTTTTGCGGCGGTCGAAGCCGGCGCAGACGCAGTCTATGCCGGTTTAAAAGAATTCAACGCAAGGGCTCGCGCAGAGAATTTTACGGTTTCCGAACTTTCAAAAATGGCGGATTTTCTGCACAAAAGCCGCCGCCGCCTGTATGTCACGTTAAATACCCTGATTCGCCAGGATGAACTGCCCGCGCTTTTTTCCGTACTGCGTGATATTTCTTTTTCTCCCGTGGACGGCGTTATTTTCCAGGACGCGGCAGTGCTTCAGATATGCCGCACATATTTTCCGGGAATAAGACTGCACGCCTCGACCCAGCTTACTGTGCATAACAGTGCGGGAATGAAATTTCTGTCAGAAAACGATGTCAGCCGGGCTGTAGCGGCAAGAGAACTTTCAGTATCCGAAATCCGCAGACTTGCTTCGGTAAAGGATATAGAAACCGAGGTTTTTGTTCATGGAGCCATGTGCTATTCATTTTCCGGGCTGTGCTGTTTCACGGCACTGATAGACGGTCCGAGCGCGAACAGAGGGCTATGCTCTCAGGCATGCCGCAGAGCATACGAAGCCTCCGGAAGACGCGCATATAATTTTTCTATGAAGGACTTAAGCCTCATAGACCGGGTCCCGGACCTTTGCGCCGCGGGAGTTTCCTCTCTCAAAGTGGAAGGGCGTCTCAAAAACCCCGAATTTGTTCACCTGACCGGCAGGGCCTATCGGATGGTGCTTGACGCCGCCGCCGAGGGAAAAGACATGCGAAAAACGCTTAAATCCGCCCATGAGCTTTTAAGCCGGGTCAATCAGAGAGACCTCACCGAAGGATACGCGGCCGGAACTAAACCTTCCGGTATAATAAATTATAAAAAACCTGGTACGGTCGGGAAACAGGCGGGGAAAATAGAGTCGGTGAAAGGAAGCAGGATAGAATTCCGGACCTCTCTCCCGCTCCGTGCGGGAGACCGTCTTAGAAAGGTCAACCTGAAAAGGGATACTTCGGCCGGTTTTGTTATAAAATCCATCTACAGAAAAAACGCCCCGCCCCGAAAGAACGCCGTCTCAGGTGAATTCATAGCAATGAACTGCCCGCACAGATCTTTCAAGGGAGAAGTGCTCTACAAAGTCACAGACTCCACTGTTGAAGTTATCAGCAGAGAAAAAGCGGAAGCCAGACTTCGCAACCTCCCCGACAGCAGAATTAAAATGGACATTTCTGTATTTCTTGAAGAGGAGAAGCTTTCCCTGCTTGGCTGTTTCGGACCTTTTGAAATATCAAAAGAATATCCGGTTGAAGTCTTTACGGCGCGCGATAAAGAGCTTGACCATGAACTCATTGAATCTGGTTTCGGTTCGGGAGGCGGAACGCCTTTTTCTGTCGTTATTAAGAACGCCGAAATAGAGAAAGGCGCGTTTATTCGTCCGAGCGATCTTAAAAAGATCCGGAGAGATTTCCTCTCCGAGGCAAAAAAGGTGCTTGATTCCGAGACTTTCAATATGGAAGATGTTTTTTCTCAAATCAATGCCGGAACAGTCCGGGAAGCGGATAAAAAAACAAAATTTATAAAATTTTCCGGAAGCCGTTTTCCGGAGAAACTCTCTCCAGATGCAGATACGATATACTTAGCGGATTTAAAAACCCTGGCGGCGTCCGATATCACGGAGAATGCCGCGCCTCATATAGCTGCGGTTGTTCCGACCATAATAAGAGACAGGGACTTTTTTAAGACAAGCCGGGAAATAACAGGTCTTATTGCAAAGGGAATAAGAAGCTTCTTCCTTGACAATATTTCTCATTTTATGATTTTCAGGGATATTACCGAAAAGCTCAACCTATACGGAGGACCGAGGCTGTACACTCTGAATTCAAGCGCTGCTGAGTTTTATCACGGTCTGGGTATATCTTCTTTCACGGAAGCCTATGAGGACAATCTTGATAATGTCGCTAAAATATCCGAAGTTTTCCCTGAGATATCTTTCTTATGCCATACACGCTTCAGACCGGAATTGTACATTTCAGCCGCACCTCCGGAATACACAGGAAGAATAAAGGATTTAAAAGGCAGGGAATTTGAGATTCTTAAAAGAGGCGGGCTCACGGTAACGGTTCCCGGGAAGCCGCTTGACAGGAGGGAAGAAGTGAAAAAGTTTAGAAACCACCCGGGTCTTTTCTTTATTGAAGAAAAAATTTGAATTTTCTTTTTATCTGAGTTTTTTTTATATTCTAAATTCACTAATTAATATTTAAGCTCATCGGTAAGGTTAATCAGTATGAATGATTCTAATCTCATTATTGCTTTTGCTTTAACGGTTTTCGCGGGGCTTTCAACCGGTATCGGTAGTTTGATTGCTCTTTTATCAAGGGGATTCAATCCCAAGTTTCTCGCCGGCGCTCTGGGTTTTTCGGCGGGCGTTATGATCTATGTTTCTATGATAGAAATTTTTGTAAAGGCTAAGGACGCTCTGTCGGCTGTGCACGGCACAAAGACCGGGTATTATTATACTGTCATTTCCTTTTTTGCCGGCATAGCGGTTATAGCCATTATCGATAAACTTGTCCCTTCCTATGAGAACCCGCACGAAATGGATAATATTGATGATCCGCAAAACGGGAAACTGATGCGCATGGGGCTTTTTTCGGCGCTTGCAATTGCCATTCATAACTTTCCGGAGGGGCTTGCCACGTTCATGAGCGCTATGCATGACCCTGCTGTCGGTCTTTCTATCGCTGTTGCGATAGCGATCCACAATGTACCCGAAGGGATAGCGGTCTCCGTCCCTATTTATTATGCAACAAAGGACCGTAAAAAGGCTTTTACTTATTCCTTTCTTTCGGGACTTGCCGAACCGGCCGGAGCCATTATTGGATATTTTGTTCTTTCTTCGATTATCGACGAGACGGTTTTCGGTACTATTTTTGCCGGCGTCGCAGGTATTATGGTCTATATTTCTTTGGATGAGCTGCTTCCCACCGCGGAAAAATACGGTGAGCACCATGTGGCTATTTACGGTCTTATTGCGGGTATGGCGGTCATGGCGGCAAGTCTGCTTTTGTTTGTTTGAATTAGTTTATTATCTGAAAAGCTTCCTGTCCAGGAGCAGGTGGCTTAAATAGCCTGCCAATGCTGCGAGATATAAAGGAAGACCAGATAGCGTGAATTCACGCGCGCTAAAAACCGGAAGTATAAGAAGCGGAAGCGGTACAAGAAAACATGCCGCCCGGCTATGTGTCCATCCCCTGTGCTTTCCGAAAACCGGCAGAATGGCAAACAGCCCCAGAAAAGCCGCCGCTTTGTAAAACCCCAGGACAATAAGAAAGACATCAATAATAAAAAAAGCCGAATAAAAGATATCCTGTCCGGAACTGTTGGTATCGGCGTCCGGCCACAAAGCCGCCATTATACATGTCCCGGTCATAATCAGCTTACCCTGAAAAGTCGATGCGATTCTCAGAAAATCGTCGCCCACAAAACCCGCGGCCCAACCCGTAAGAGCCAGAATTCCCGCCGCCGCGGCAACCCCGCCGATGGTGTGTACCTTATAACCGGGCATATATTTTTACCTCCTTATCATTTTTTCCGCGTCCTTCTGTATCTTATCCCTGACATCTTTTTTCAAATCATCAGCCCTGTCCTCATCAATAATACCCGCCTTCACCGCGATAAAAAACGCAAGTGCCGCTGCGGCGAAGATTACGGCAGCAATCTTGAGGGCCCTGCGAAGAAACATGACCCCAAAAACCGAAAGAGTAAGAGCGCCGAAAACCGCGAGAATAAGAATACCGGTATCTGAAATTTCCATAGCAATGACCTTTGTTAGTCTGTGACTCTTCCAGCCCCTACAAATCTTTTAATATAATATGGCTTATCGAGCGGCGTAAAAGTAACTCCCTTCGAAGAACAGCTGTGAACAAAAGTCCGTTTTCCGTTTTTGTTTCCCCAGAATATCCCGACGTGGGAGATACGGCCGTATCCGGAGCTGTTGAAAAAAACAAGATCACCGAGCCGAAGGCCGTCTCTGTTCATAAGGCCACCTTTTTCCTTCAGCCAGCTGTACTGAAACCTGCTTACTCTCGGTATTTCTATTCCCTGTTCTCTATAACAGGTCTGAACAAAACCGCTGCAGTCGGCCCCGCCGCGCTTTGTTCCGCCCCAGCGGTAGGGCGTGGGATAGTTGTAAAAAGACATAACTGAAGAACGCAGCAGAGACACATTAAGCCCGCCCCGGGCTGGAGGTGCTTTTTCTTTCACGGGGCTTTCGATACGTCTTTTAAGCTCCTGGTCTTTTTTAACCGCACCGGTCCTTTCTTTTTCCCCCTCAAGCCCGGAGATATATTCTATTTCCTCTTTTACCATCTGTTCCGGAGAAACTTTAAGCCCGGAATCCATCCTGACAACCAGGGCAAGCGCCAGCTTTTCCTGGGTGAGGCCTTTTTTAACACCTCTTGCGAGGCCCTTCATTACCTCTTGCAAAGCTTCCGCCGACCATCCTCCGAGCACACCGTGACGGTACACCTCTTTTGCTACATCCGGGTTTACGCCGGCACTGACCGCGTCTTCCAGGGTCCCGTAAGCCCGCATCCGCCCGAGACGGCTGATTTCGTCTTTCATTACACTTTCCGGCAATTCCCCGTCGGTACCCCGCGCAAAGCGGACGGTCAGGGCCAGCGCCGCTTTTTCCCGGGAAAAACCTTTGCGGCCCGCCAGCTCTATGCCTTCGAAGACCGCGTAAAGTGTCGCGCGATCCCATCCCTCATAAACTCCATATGAAATTACATCATAGTATATTTCCGCAGATATACCCAGTTCCCGGGCTTTTTTTAGCGCGAAAGAGGAAGTGATTATCCGACTGTCGGAAATATCCGATGAAAACGAGGCTTCCATCATCTCAAGCGAGGCTTCCGCAGGAGCTCCGGCCTTCAAGTCCTTTTGATTTTTTTTAAGGTCAGTAACGGTGTTTTCTGCGGAGACTCCGTTGAAAAGGGCTTTCTCGGCAAGCCTTACCATGAATTTGGCATGTTCATCATTAATAATGGTATTTCTGGTCCACCCGTGGCCAATAGCCGATTCAAGCCGCATTTTTTCTTTCCGGGCCAGCCCCTCTATCCGGTCGGGTATTTCCGAAACCGTCATCGCGGTAAGACAAACGGCAGCCAGAAAAATAATCGGCAACGCTATTCTCAAAAGCATTATAATTCCCCTTATCAATTCACGATTATTATTACCCTGCATTCGCGGAAGAGCGGGCTGTCTTTAAAACCGGCCGCTTTTTCAGCCGCGTCTTTTCCGAGTACCAGATGAGTCCTCTCTTTAACAGAAGAAGCTTTGACTATAAGAGGCGAGTCTCCCGACTTTTCTTCAGCGCGGGCTTCCTCAATGTTTTTGACCCAGCGCACAAGGCCGTTTACAGCGTGTTTCCGGGAAGTTTCGGCCGGGCCATATACGCGGTTTCCGTCGTTATCCTCAATAACCGGGATAAGACATGATGAATAATTCAGTCCTGAGGCATCTATGATAAGCGAAGTATAATCTGAGGGCGTTACACCGGGCTTTTCTTTTGTCCTTTTTTCTTTGCTGCCGGGGTTGGCGAGCTTAATAACACCTTTTTCTCCGGTTAGGTCCTGACTGCCTTCACAAACAACAGTGTAGATACTGTAGGATTTTTTAATATTCAGCTTTTTACGGTAAGAATTCTTATTAACAAATCGCATTAGTTTTTCGCTTTTTATTCCGGAGAAAGCCTTTCCTCCCGACTTTCGCACCGATTTTTCCATTCCGCTCCGATACGCTTTTTCTGCTTTTTTTACCGCTCTGGAAGAGTCTTGCGCGGATGCGGAGGCTTTAATTTCTATTTTTCCCTCCCGGTAATCGGTTTTCCCGGAGGATAATACTCCTTCTTCTCTTTTCCATATCTCGAATTCGACTGTCATGTCTTTTATATATTTTTCCCGCTCACTCTCCATTTCATTGAGCAGTTCGGACTGTTGCTTCTGCCAGGCATGAAATTTTTTTTTCTGTTTTCTGTTGTATTCACGCATCTCGGCATCTCTTTTTTCACGATATTGCTCGAAAGACTCCGAATAAACCGAAACCGCGAATACCGCAGCCAATAGAATGATTTTAAAATACATTTTCACCTCCGTTTTATATTCTTACATATCGTCTATACTGTGTAAGACGAAACGGGACTTTTAATCTTCCCCTTTTTTTAAAATAATATTTTACTAGAACAAAATGAGGTGTTAGATACGCGTTATCGGGCAAAGCCATATCGGTTACGGTAATATCGGACATCCGATATCGTTATACCGTATTTTACATTGACACCTTTGCCGCCATTGTATTATAATAACAATATCATGAAACGAAAGTACGCCCCGCATCCACACGATACACGATACAAGAAATTCTTCTCGAACCCCGAGATATTCAGGCAATTATTAACACAGTTTGTACATAAGGATTTTATTAAGGATCTGGATTTATCGGTAGTTAAACCCATTCCGACAGAATTTATTACCCATCTCGATAAGCGTCTGTATAATGATATTCTGTATTCTGTCAAAATAAAGGGACGTGAGGCTTACATCTATATTCTTACAGAATTCCAGTCAACAAATGACAAGTTAATGGCCCTTAGGTTTAACCGTTATATAACAGAATTCTATTTCAGCCTCATAAAACGTAAAAAGATACGCGGCAAACTGCCTTCAGTATTTCCCGTATTGGTTTACAGCGGAAAATCCCCCTGGAACGCGCCTGTTGAATTACAAGACCTGATAAGTAATGATATTCCTGTTTTGCTTCAGATGGAATTGGACAAAGTAATTATTTAAATTAATTGTGTTA
>CAYNYI010000048.1:0-21855 GCA_964401455.1 uncultured Fibrobacterota bacterium | reverse complement strand
CGGCGAGGGTCTTGTTATGAGATATTACGAGGGTCGGACGTTTCAGATCTCTGATAATATTAGCCATTGTGAATGTTTTACCGCTCCCGGTTATACCCATCAGGGTCTGGTAGGCTATTCCCATATCGAAATTACCCGCAATTTTAGAAATCGCGGCGGGTTGGTCTCCAGCCGGGCTGTAATCTGATTTGAGTTTGAACTCTGCAGACATTTATTTTCCCCTACGGTACGGAACAGTCCGGTTCAGGGATCAGATTGAGGCGAGAATGGTTTCCGCCTCTTCCAGAAACTCGGTTTTCGGAAAGTCCTTTTTGACTTTCTCGCAGAGCTCTCTTGCTTTGTCTTTCTTTCCGTCTTCGGCATAAAGGCGCGCTGTTTTCACCATAAGTCCTGCGGTTAAAGGATGTCCTTTGAATTCGGCCGCGCCCTTCTCAAAAGCCCGGAGCGCTTCGGAGATTTTACCCAGCTCCTGATAGCTTGACCCAAGCCCGTCATAGGCGGCAATATCGGTAAAACTGCCGTTTTTATATGAAGAGAGATATTTATCATAAAAGGAAGCAGCTTCTTCGTAATTTTCGGCCTGATAGTAAATACCGCCCAGAAGAAAAGCGCTCTTGCCGGCCTGGTCTGTGGAGGAATAATTCTCGAGTATCTTTGTGAAAGAATTTATCGCTTCCTGCCGGTTGTTTTCGGAAAGACTTATTATGCCTTCACCGAAAAGGTTTATGGAATTTTGTTCTTTCGCGGCGGCGGGATTAAGGTAAAAAAGTTTTATTGCCGCAAGTAAAATTAAAACGGTGATTCCGGTTTTTGCGAGCAGAGGTTTGTTTTGTGACATCCAGTCGATTGCTTTGTCTGCCGTTTTTTCAAAAGTGTTTTCAGAGACGCTTTCTCTATTTAACTTTATTTTTGCCATAATGTCTGAAGTCCCTTTTTTGATGAAAACTTTGTACGGTTTTAACTGATACAAACAGTAAATATTTATGATTAAGGAGCTGAAAGTCAAGTTAATTCAAATAAAGCATACTTCAATTTTTATATGTTTTCGGCGTTGTGCTATAACTTATTTTTAAATATATATATGGAAAAGGCCAATCTTCAATTTGAGGCCCTGCGGGCACAGAATGAGCAGCTTAAGAACCAGCTCATGGCAACGTCACTTATCAATGAGATAACGAAAGTGATGCTTGCGAGTAAAGACCTTGAATCGGTTTTCCGTACAATCAGCCTTGGAATAAAAGAGACTCTTGAATTTGAGAGAATTATTGTATTCCGGGTTGACCCGGAAAACTCATGTATAAGGCCTTTTGCGTGGGAGGGTTTTCCGGACAATGAACCCGAGTCTCTTTCTGTTCCGCTCGGATTCTCAGGCGGAGAAATTGTTGATTCGATTTTTCTGAACAAGCCGGTTATCGCCGATAATCCCGATCCTAAATCTGACCCTCTTGCGCCTACGGGTACAAAAGGGTATGTTGCGATCCCGATTATAACCAAAGTGGTCGGCAAATGCCGGGATTATAAAAACTGCGACCGGACTGATTGTCCCGCCTATGACAGCTACAATCCTTACTGCTGGTCGATTCAGGGCGCCTCCCGGATGCTCGGAACAAAAACAGAAGATGAAAGACAGGCAAAGTGCGCCAAATGCGGGTTTTTTAAATGTCATTATATCCTCTGGGTTGACAAGCCGGGAAAAGGCGGGAGTGTTACAGGCGAGGATATGAATGTCCTGACCACTCTTGTGCACCTTGTCGGTATAGTAATAGACAACTTTGAAATGTACGATGCTCTTGGCAAAGCTAATAAAAGCCTTAAAGACCGTAATGCCCAGATCCAGAAAATAAATTCAGAACTGGATTCGGCCAATAAAAAAATTAATAAAGATCTGGATCAGGCAAGGTCGATACAGGAAGGCCTCCTTCCTCAGAAATTTCCTGAAGATAAGCGTCTGGATATTGCTTCTCATTATATGCCGGAAAGTAAAATAGGCGGAGACTATTATGATGTTTTTAACATCGCCGATAATCTTTACGGGGTGGTAATTGCGGATGTGTCGGGACACGGTTCGGCGGCGGCCCTGATAATGGCCATGTTCAAGATTCTTCTTAAAACATTTTCTGTTCTTATAGAGTCACCTGATATGATTCTCGACAGAATAAACAAGGCATTTTTATCCGATGTGGAAACAGACAGTTTTGTTACGGTCTTTTTCGCCTTTATTGACCTGAATAATAATAAAATGGTATACTCGTCCGCCGGCCATAATCCGGTTATACTTCTTGACAGGAAAACAGGGGAGTTCAGAGAACTGGGAGCCCAGGGTGTTTTTCTCGGTGTTTTTGACGATATGCAGGCCGAGGCAACAGAAGTGGATATGCCTCCCGGATCAAGACTTTTTCTGTATACAGACGGTCTTACCGAAGCGGCCGCTCCTGACGGAAGCATGTTTTCATACGAAAAACTTCTGGAAATTGTCCAAAATTCTCCCGAATCGGACAGCGCCGGTCTTAAAAAGAAAATCCTGGATGAACTTCATTCCTTTATGGACGGGAGTGAACCGGCCGATGATATAACAATGCTTATAATTGACATGGACTGAGCTTTTCAATCAAAACAGCCAAACAGGTTTAATAAGTTTCAGCTTGATTAAAGTCAGGGTATTTTTGTATACTAAACCTACCGTAGTTGAGGGAAATAACATTCCGGAGGTAACAATATGAAACTTTCTACCCGGGGCCGATATGGCCTCAGATCACTTTTGTATCTTGAGGAGCAGGGGGAAAGCCAGCCTGTTTCGCTGGCGTCCATCGCCAGCGCCGAAGGGCTTTCCGAGAAGTATCTCGAAAGAATGTTTTCAGGTTTTCTGAAGAAAGGCCTCGTTAAAAGTATCAGGGGAGCGGGAGGCGGATATTTTCTTAAAAAGAATGCGGAAGATATTACTGTCCTCGACATAATAGAGGCCATAGAAGGGCCTGTGAATCTCGTTAACTGTGAGAAAAACCACAAATGCAAGGGGCGGGACAAATGTATAGCTTCCAGAGTATGGGAAAACGCTTCCGACGTATTGCGGAAAGAATTTGCCTCGCATAATATCGCTGAACTCAAAAAAGGCGCTATCTGAATTTGTTTAAAGATAAATCCCTTAAATTACTTCTTGAATTTTTTAAAAATAACAGCCCCTGTGCCATAGCTGTTTCCGGTGGGGCGGACAGCGGGGCCTTACTGGCTTTTGGAGCTAAGACAGGCGCTTCTGTAGGGGCTTATACGGTTATTTCCGCACTGACACCATCGGCCGAAAAAGAAAAATCCGGCAAACTCTGTGAAATCCTCGGCGTTCCGCACAAATTCATAACTGTTCAGGATTCCTCTCTTTCGGAAGTATTTAAAAATCTCCCTGAAAGATGTTATGAATGCAAAAAGAAAATTTTTTCTCTTATCAGAGAAAAAGCGTTCTCCGACGGATATGTTTCGGTGGCGGAAGGGAGCAATGCCGATGATCTTGATGATTATCGCCCGGGAATGCGCGCTCTAAAAGAGCTCGGTATAAAATCGCCGCTTCTGGAGGCCGGTATTTTTAAAAAATCAGTCTATGCTGCACTCCGTGCGGAGCGGCTTGATGAGTTTTGCGATCCTCCCGGTGCCTGTCTGGCCACCCGCTTCCCGTGCGGTACCGGATTCACAAAAGAAGATCTGGTTCGTACCGATGCGGCAGAAAATTTTTTAAAAAAATATTATTATGGCGGGCTTATTCGGGTCAGGAATATGAAAGGAAAAGCCGTAATTGAAACGGATGCGGCGGGAAAGAAAATATTCCGGACCGAAATGGAATCCATAAACGAAAAATTCATCCGTCTGGGCTACAGTAATGCCGTTATTGATGAAAAAGGATACAGGACAGGAAGCATGAACAGGACCGGAAAATGATGTTTGGGGAAATACTTCGTAAAAGTCTTTCTGATAAGCCTCTTGGTAAGGAAGAATCTCTTTTTATAGTATCTGTTGACCCATCCTCGTCAGACATGCTCAGATTATTTGAATGCGCGACAAAGGTGAGAGAAAAATTTTTCGGCAAGAAGGTTTCTTTGTGTCAGATTGTTAATATCAGGTCAGGCAATTGCCCGGAAAACTGCGCTTTTTGCACGCAGTCGTCGGCAAGTTCGGCAATTATTGAGAAATATGAATATACAGGAGATGAGAGTATAATATCGGCTGCTGAAAAAGCATACAAAAATAAAGCGGCTATCGGTCTTGTGTCAAGCGGCCGCAAAGTCAGTAAAGCCGATATCGAAAGGATACGGCCCGCGCTGAAAAAGCTGGCCGGGAAAGGCCGTATAGACGCTTCCCTTGGGATTCTTGACGAGGAGACCGCAAGAAACCTTAAAGAAGCGGGAATCACAACTTATAACCATAACCTTGAAGCCGCCGGGTCTTTTTTTAAGAATATTGTTACTTCTCATGAATATGAAGAAAGAAGAAGCACAGTCAAAAATGCGCTTCTGGCAGGAATGCGCGTCTGCTGCGGTGGGATTTTCGGGATGGGTGAGTCATGGGAACAGAGAATTGAGCTTGCCTCTGAATTAAGGGAACTCGGTGTTCACGGCATTCCCGTAAATTTTCTGAATCCGGTCCGGGGTACTCCCATGCAGGACGTTAAAATTCCTCCGCCCGCAGAGCTCCTTAAAATCATATCACTGCTGCGTCTTATGGTGCCTGCCGCCGATATAAAAATATGCGGCGGAAGGCTCACCGCGCTCGGGGATCTCCATTCTATGGTTTTTCAGGCCGGGGCATCGGGGCTTATGACCGGTGATTATTTAACCACTTCAGGCCGTAACGCGGATGATGATATCCGTATGATAAATGACCTCGGCCTGTGTATCGAATAAGTCAAAATTTCAGGGAGTCTAAAGATGGATTTCATAAAAGAGATTGAAAAATTAAAAAAAGAAAAAAATGCCGTAATTCTTGTCCATAATTATCAGCCTGCCTCCGTTAAGGATATCGCGGATATTACGGGAGATTCTTTGGAACTTTCAAGAAAGGCCGCGGAAACAGAAGCGGATATTATTGTTTTCTGCGGAGTCCATTTTATGGCCGAGACCGCCGCGGTGCTTTCACCGGAAAAGAAGGTAATTCTCCCTGAGCCGGATGCCGGATGCCCCATGGCCGATATGGTTGATGCTGCGGCATTGCGTGAATTTAAGAAGAAGCACCCGGGGATTCCCGTTGTTACCTATGTTAACTCGACGGCCGCGGTAAAAGCCGAATCGGACTATTGCTGCACTTCCGCGAATGCGGCCAGGGTAATTGAGTCAATTCCCTCCGATAAGATTATTTTTGTACCGGACCGCAATCTCGGCGCGTACTCCGCGAAGATAAGCGGAAAAGAAGCGTTATTATGGGAAGGATATTGTCCTGTACACGAAATAATAAGCAAACGGCATATATCTGAAGCCAGGCGGCTGTATCCTGGGGCCGCGGTTATGGCGCATCCGGAATGCAGACCGGAAGTCCTTCTCTCGGCCGACCACGTATTATCGACATCGGGAATGATAAAAACAGCACTTGAGTCGGAATGCGGTGAATTCATTGTCGCGACCGAAACGGACATGATTTCCACGCTGAAAAAAGCCGCGCCGGGTAAAAAATTTCATGCTGCTTTTGAAGGAGCAAGATGCCGGAACATGAAAAAAATAACAGTGGAAAAAGTTTATGATGCCTTGAAAAACGAGTCTCCGATAATCAAGCCTTCGGAGGAAGTTGCCGCCGGGGCAAAGAAGGCCGTGATGCGCATGATGGAAGCCGGCAAATAGATTGACAGAGATTATGCCTTTAGTTATATTACCTCAAACTTATTATGAAGCGTATCAGAATAAAAAAAGGCTATGATATACCCATCAAAGGCGCGGCCCATAAAACGGGTTCATCGGAGTTATTTACTTCGTATTCTGCGCTTAATCCCTCTGAATATCCTCTTATAAAACCTAAGGTTATTGTACGCAAAGGGCAGAATGTGCGTGCGGGCGATATAATCTTTCACGATAAGAAAAGAGAGTATCTAAAATTTACCTCATTTTCTTCCGGAATTATAGAAGACATAGTTCTCGGTGAGAGAAGGGCCGTGAAACGGGTTGTGATAAGGAATGATCATAAATACATCTTTAAAACTTTTCCGGTTAACAGGCCGGAAAAACAGTCAGGCAAAGATATTGCCGATCTTTTATGTGAATCGGGCATGTGGAATTTTATCAGAAGATTCCCGGAGAATATAATCGCTGATCCATCTGAAAAGCCTGCCGCGGTTTATATCAACGCTTTTATTACCGAGCCCTGGCTTCCCGATATGGGTTACATTCTTGAGGGCAGAAACAATGAATTCCACGCGGGGCTTGAAGCCCTTAAAAAGATTGTCGATGTACCGTATTATATAACAACAAAGAGATCAGATCCCTCGCTGCCCGGCTATCTTTCTCCTGTCTTCGGGGTGGAAAAGCTGGAGATAGAGGGGGGGTATCCTTCATGTCATCCGGGAGTTGCCTGTTATTATAATACCCCGCTTAAGCGGGGGGAATATATATGGTTTCTTTCCGCTTATGAAATTTCTCTTATTGGAGAATTTGTTAAATCGGGAAAAATACCCGCTAAAAGAGCCATTACTCTCTGCGGCGACCCGGTATCTTCTCCGCGCTATCTCGAAGTTAATGCCGGAGCCTCAATAGAGGAAATCATTAACGGCCCTGTCGCCGACACAAAGGATTTACGTTTTATTTCCGGAGGTGTTTTTACCGGAAGCGGCGGCGGCCCCGGAGGGTTTCTCGGATTCTATGATCTGTCGATTTTTGTAATAAAGGAAAACACTGAAAGAAAACTGCTGAACTTCTTAAAACCCCGTTTCGGAGACCACAGTATGTCGAGGACGTTTCCCGCTTTTATGCTGCCTTACAGCGATTATGTTCCGGATACGGGAATACATGGTGAAAAAAGAGCCTGTGTTCAATGCAACCAGTGCGACAGTGTCTGCCCGGTTGACATATATCCGGGATATCTTTACCGTAACCTGCAGGGGGGGGAAATAGAGGATGCCGAGAAGCTTGGCCTTTTTGACTGTGTTGAATGCGGTTTGTGTTCATACGCCTGTGTTTCCAAAATAGAGCTGACGGCTTCTTTTTCTGAGTTTAAAAAGAAGCTCTTTCTGGAAGAAAACGCCCTATGAAAAAAACAGAAGAAATGATAGAAAATATTTTTGAAGGTCTTCTCGACCGCTTCAAAGGGAAAAGTGTTTTTTCGAGGGTTGCGCGTTCCACAATAGAGGCTACAGGGTACTTTCTTCTTTCGCCCCGCGATGTAACCGAAAAAAAACCTCATATCCGCGACGGGATAGATCTGAAAAGGTTTATGATAACCGTTGTATTCGCTCTCGTACCTGTAATTCTGTTCGGTATATACAACATAGGAAGACAAAAGGCACTTATAGAAGGGCTTGAATGGTCTTTTGCCGTGTGCTTTTTTCAGGGCCTTTTGGTTTTTATACCCATAGCGGTTGTAACTTTCGCTGTCGGGGGTTTCTGGGAGCTTCTGTTTTCTGGTATAAGGGGGCATCAGGTAAATGAAGGTTTTCTTGTTACCGGTGCTCTTTTTCCGCTTATTATGCCTCCGTCAATACCTCTTTGGCAGGTCGCGCTCGGAATAAGCTTCGGGGTTGTAATCGGTAAAGAGGTTTTCGGCGGAACAGGAATGAATATAATGAATCCTGCTCTTACAGGCAGGGCTTTTTTGTTTTTTGCATATCCGGCGAGTCTCTCCGGAAACGAAGTCTGGGTCGCGGCTTCTCCGGGAGTTGACGCGGTTTCAAGAGCGACACCTCTCTCGGTGCTTTCTGTTTCCGAATCATCAGGTACCCCGGTAGAGATGCTCAAAGAAGCAGGATATACTTTCAAGGACCTTTTCATAGGTGATTATACCGGTACCGTAGGAGGAACCTCTACACTCGCGATCCTTTTTGGGGCGGCGGTACTTATAATAACAGGCGTCGCAAGTTACAGAATTATTGTAGGTGCGACTGCCGGTTTGGTGGGCGCTTCTCTTCTTTTTAATATCTTCGGGAGCGGCTCTAATGTGCTGATGGCGCTGCCGGTTTATTACCATCTTGTTGTCGGCGGTTTTGCTTTTGGTGTTGTTTTCATGGCCACCGACCCTGTGTCCGCGCCTTATAACCCCGCGGCAAAGTGGGTTTACGGTTTAATGATAGGAATACTGGTTGTGTTTGTGAGAAGTTTTAATGCCGCTTTTACCGACAGTACAATGCTGGCGATTCTTCTCATGAACGTTTTTTCGCCTCTCATCGATTACGTTTTTATGGCTCTGCATAAACGGAAAAGAGGGGTTGTACGTGCATAAAGGCAACCTTTATTCCTTTGCTTTTGCCGCCGCCGTTTGCGTGGTATGCAGTGCTTTGCTTTCTGTCGCCGCTGTGTTTTTGCAGCCGATGCAGGAAAAAAACGCGGAAGTTAACCGTAAGAGGAATATTCTTCTTTCGGCCGGAATTAAGGCCGAAGGGTCTGACAGTATTCTCTCCGTATATGATAAAAGAATAAGCCGTGCGGAAAAAGAACTTGAAATTTATCGGGAAACGGGTCCGGACGGAGGTGTCGGGTCATATATATTCCCTGTTTCCGGAAAAGGTTTGTGGTCGACGATAAAGGCTTACATATCTATAAAACCCGACGGGAATACCGTTAACGGTATTACATTTTATGAGCATGGCGAAACGCCGGGGCTCGGCGGTGAGATCGAACAGAAATGGTTCCGGGATAATTTCAAGGGTAAGAAGCTTTTCAATGAAAACGGGAAATTCGAATCGATTGCCGTGGTAAAAGGCGAAGCCGAGGGTCCGC
Organism: uncultured Fibrobacterota bacterium; assembly: GCA_964401455.1. GTDB lineage: Bacteria > Fibrobacterota > OXYB2-FULL-49-7 > CAYNYI01 > CAYNYI01 > CAYNYI01. Next base: position 12,961 of record CAYNYI010000048.1, on the reverse strand, counting down.
ACGAAGTTGACGGAATAAGCGGAGCCACAATGACGGGGAACGGTGTTTCAGAATTTTTAAAGAATGACCTGGGTAAATATAAAGATTTTCTGAGTCAGCTTAGTCAGGAAATTGAAAGTGCCGAAGGGGAGAAAAACCGATGAATTTCAACAGCAGAAAATTCATTAAGGCAATTAAGGAGACCGCCTGGAAAGCGAATCCGATAACATACCTTGTGCTCGGCATATGTTCGGCTCTGGCTGTAACCGCGCAGCTTAAAACGGCGCTTGTTATGAGCGCGGCCCTCATAACGGTACTGACTTTGTCAAATTTCTTTGTTTCGCTTCTGCGTAATTACATTCCGGGGCGAATAAGAATAATAGTGGAGCTTTCAATAATCGCCACACTGGTAATACTTATAGACCAGTTTTTAAAAGCATTTATGTTTGAGATAAGCAGGCAGCTATCCGTATTTGTGGGGCTGATTATCACAAACTGTATTGTTATGGGCAGGGCGGAGGCATTTGCCCTCAGCAACCCTCCCGGGGAATCTCTCCTGGACGGTTTCGGAAACGGTGTCGGATACAGTCTGGTGCTTTTAAGTGTCGCGTTTTTCAGAGAACTGTTCGGCGCAGGAAAACTGCTCGGATTTCAGATAATCCCCGAGGCTTTTTACTCCGCCGGATATGTCGATAACGGTTTGATGTCTCTTGCACCGGGGGCATTTCTGCTTCTGGGTCTTTTTATCTGGATACAGAAGACCATGTCCGGGACGGAAGAGGAAGAGGAATAAAAGGAATTTCCATGGCGCATTTGCTTGAACTTGCCGTAAATTCAATTTTCATCCAGAATATACTTCTTGTGTATTTTCTGGGGATGTGCTCATTTCTAGCCGTCTCGAGAAGGGTCGAAACCGCGGTAGGGCTTGGGGGCGCGGTTATATTTGTTTTGACAATAACAACACCGGTCAATTATCTGATACATACCTATCTTTTGAAAAAAGGGGCACTGGCCTGGCTCGGTCTTCCCGAAGTTGATCTATCGTTTCTGGAATTTATAATGTTTATAGCGGTTATTGCCGCCATGGTTCAGCTTGTCGAGATGATTGTTGACAGATTCAGCCCCAAACTTTACGCGGCGCTCGGAATTTTTCTACCCCTTATTGCTGTAAACTGCGCCATACTGGGCGCTTCACTTTTTATGGTTGAAAGAGACTATAATTTCGCAGAATCGCTTGTTTTCGGTTTTTCAGCGGGAGCCGGATGGGCCCTGGCCATAATTTCCATGGCCGCTATAAGAACAAAACTTCGTTATTCTAAAATGCCAAAAGGCCTCCGGGGGCTTGGAATTACAATGATAATGACCGGGCTTATGTCTATGGCCTTTATGGCTTTCAGCGGATTTAAATTTTAACGGCGTTTCAATATGGAAATAATTCTCAGCATAATTATATTTACGGCCGTCATCATTCTGCTTGTCGCCCTTTTAAATTTCGCGGAATCCAGACTTGTCAATACCGGGACCTGCAAAATTATCATAAATGACGATGAAGAAAAGACTCTTGATGTTGATTCCGGAAGAAACCTTCTGAATACCCTGGCCGACAATAAGATATTTCTTCCATCGGCCTGCGGCGGGGGCGGCACCTGCGGTATGTGTAAATGCACGATAGAAGAAGGCGGCGGCGATGTTCTGCCTACCGAAATGACTCATTTATCCAGAGTTGAAGTAAAGAAGAATGTCCGGGTCTCCTGTCAGGTCAAGGTTAAAAACGATCTTCGCATACGCATTCCCGATGAGATATTCAATATTAAGAAATATAAAACAACCGTTGTCTCCAATAAGAATGTGGCCACCTTTATAAAAGAACTTGTTTTAAAACTTGAGCCGAACGAGACACTTGATTTTAAGGCCGGTGGTTATGTGCAGCTGGATATTCCGCCGTATTCCTGCGGTTTTCGGGACTTTGACATCGAAGATGAATATAAAGAGGATTGGGAAAAGATGGGGCTTCTCGATATCGAAGCTTTCTCAGATGAACCGGTTTTCCGGGCCTATTCCATGGCTAATTATCCTGCCGAGAATGACATAATTATGCTTACAGTCCGTATTGCGGCTCCTCCGCGCGGCAGTGATCATCCGCCCGGAGTCGCTTCTTCATATATTTTTAATCTTAAAAAAGGTGATGAAGTAACCGTAAGCGGACCTTATGGGGAGTTTTTCGCTAAAGAGACCAATAGAGAAATGTGTTTTATCGGTGGCGGTGCCGGGATGGCTCCTATGCGCAGTCACATCTTTCATCAGCTAAAAACTCTTGAAACGAAACGTAAAATTACTTACTGGTACGGTGCCCGCTCCAGAAAAGAAATGTTTTATGATGAAGAGTTCCAAAAACTTGAAAGCGAGTTTGATAATTTTAAATATACTGTCGCCCTTTCAGATCCTCTTCCGGGGGATGACTGGGACGGTCCTGTGGGCTTTATTCATGATGCCGCTTTTAAACTTTATCTCGACAAACATCCGGATCCTTCCGAGGTTGAGTATTATCTCTGCGGTCCTCCGATGATGATAAAAGCCGTTACCGGAATGCTGGACAGTATAGGTGTTGACCCTGAAATGATTTCTTTTGACGAGTTCTGATGCCGTCATTATATGCCAAAATATATAATATGTCTGATTCTTATCTTGAATTTTTCCCCGGTTTTCCTATGCGCCGCTCCCGGTGAAAATCTTGATGCGCAGTCCTCCTCCGTCTCAGGGATCGCCAATACAGTTCCTTTTTACCGTCTTACAGAGAAATCTTTCCGGGAATATATAGACAGCCTTCAAAAAAACGGTTTATATCGCGAAGCCGCTGATTCTGTATTGTTTTATGATTCTCTTTTTGGTGGAAAGGCAAAGGCCTTCTTCGAGGCGGCTTCTCTTTATAAACTTATGGAGAAGCCCGACAGCGCTGTTGCTCTTTTCGACAGCGCTCTGTCGGAAGACCCTGAAATGAGCTCCGCCGTACTTGAAAAGGCTCTTCTTTTAGGAAAAAACGGTGAGCACGGACGCGCTGCCTCCGAATTCCTGCGTTGTTCAAAGATGAGAGGAAGAGATACTGTATGCCTGCGCCTGGCTGCTGATAACTATATGGCCTTTGCAGACACAGTCGGGCTGTTTGAGGTCTGTTCAGAAATAATATCTCTGAATTCAATGGAGGTCAAATGCCGGAAAATCCGCGCGGATTTTTTTATGGATCGGGGGAAATGCGATTCAGCTATGCCTGAGCTCGAAGCTCTGACAGCCGTTGATCCGGAAAATTTTTCCAATTTTGTTTCTCTTGCGGAATGTCTTGAAAAAGATGGTAAAAATCATGAGGCGCTTAAGAAATATGAGCAGGCGGTTATGCTGGATCCTGGGCGGGACTCCTTATATCTTCATGTCGGGCGCCTGGCCCTTCGGACCGGAGATACTCTTTCCGCGTTGGAATCATATGTGGATTTTTTAAAAAGATGCAAAGACGACGATTCTCTTTTTGCCCTGGCAGCCGCGTTGTTTGAACACACCGGCGACAAGCGTAAGGCACTTTCTTATTACAAACGGGCAATAGATAAAAATCCGGATTTGATTAAATATCGCCGCCAAACGGCAAGGCTTCTTATGCTCCGGGGTGACACCGCAGAGGCTGTTTTACATTATCATGTTGTTCATGACAGTATGCCAAAAGAGATAAAACCAAGTTATGAACTCGGAATGTATTACTATAAAAAAGAAAAATTCCCCTGGGCCGCTGAATTTTTAGAAGAAGTTTATGTCAGAGATACTTCTTTAGATTCTTCTATGCCTGATGTCTCACCGGCACTGTTTGAATCTTTTTTCCGGACAGGCCAGTACGACAGGGCCGTCAACCTTTTTTCTTCTGTTTTTCCGCGGACATTTAATGATTATCTCATGCAGGGGCTTTCCTATTACCGAATGGATTCTATTGATAAAGCCGCGGAAATATTCGATACATGCTATACAATGGCGCCGGAAAAACTGATATCCCTGAAGGAAGCGGGCTTTGCTTTTTACCACGCGGGAGACTACAAAAAAGCCCTCGAAGTTCTCGAGGCGGTTCAAAAGGATTCTACGGATACCGCTTCATACAGAATTCTTGGAGAATTATACAGGAGAGAAGGAGAATTTGATAAGGCGGCATCTGCTTACCGCGCTTTGACAGAATCTATTGACGATGGCGGACACATATCTGTTCTGATCCTTGCAGGGCTTTTAGAGAAGATTAAAGACCCGGAAGCGGTTTCGTATTATCGTAAGTATCTGGAAAAACATCCGGACAATCCTGCCGCTTTAAAAGGTCTTAACAGACTGTATAAATATAAAGATATGCTTTACGAGAGGTCTGTTATTCTGAAAACGCTTATCGAAGTTTTTCCGGATTCCGTCCGGTTCAGAAAAGACTATGCTGATGTACTTTCAGCCCAGAACCTCTACGAGAAGGCCTTGTTGGAATACGAGAAAATAATTGCCTCGGATTCTGCTTCAGAAGGCGCTTTCCCAAAAGCCGCAAGGCTTTTGTATGAATTGGGTAAATATCAAAGAACCTTGGACTTCTGCCGAAGAGCGATGAATCCAGGAAATGAGTCTCCCGTGCTTCTAAAGTTTGCCGGCGCCTCTTTACTCGCCTTGGGTGAATACCACGAAGCGGCTGACTATCTTGAGAGAGCGCATCTGGTCATTCCCGAAGACCGGGAGCTTCTTATTTTTCTGGAGAAACTCTGGGAGAAGCGCGGAAAACGGGACAAGCTTTTGGAAGTCCGTAAAAAACTTGTAAATCTTGACAGAACAAATATTTCCGCTATTCTTTTTGTCGCCGATGAAAGTGTGGAAGAGGGAGATACGGCTGCTGCCGTTGAATTATATAATAAAGTCCTCGAAGTTGATCGTATAAATACACAGGGGTTTCGGCAGTTGGCTCGTATTTATTTTCATCGCGGGCAATATGCGAAATCCCTCGCTTTCTTTAGAGAGCTGATGCGGGCCGGTGAAACTGAATGGCAAGATAACTATATGCTTGGCCTGATTTACCGCGCGGGCCAAAAGCAAAAGGAAGCCGCCGCCGCGCTGGAAAAGGCTTCTGAACAAAATCCTGTGATAGATACTTTACATGTTCTCCTTGGAGAAATTTATTATAGTCTGGGTGCTTATATGAAATCTCTTAAGGCCTATCGCCGCGCGGTGAGCGCGGGTGGAGAATACAGAAAATACAGGTATGAAATGGCCGCTATATATCTTGAACTCGGGCAGACCACTTCAGCGGGCCGACAGATATACGGTTTTCTTGAAGACTATCCTGAAAGCGTCAGAGGGTATAAGCTCCTCGCGGATGTATACCTTTCCGCCCGGGATTATCGTTCAGCGGTTGAACCGCTTGAAGCGCTTCGTGAATATGACAGAAACGACGAGGATGTTAATGAAAAACTCGCCGTGGCCTCTTTCCGCGCGGGATTTTATGAAAAGGCTTTGTCTTTGTATAAAGAATTTTACATAATGAATCCTGATTCAGCCGCTTTGGCGGAAAAGCTGGCGGATTGCTATCTTCGAACAGGGGATACTCTTAACGCCGGGATGATGTACGCGGAGCTGTATTCTAAAAAAGGCTATGTATTCAAAAAACGCCCGCTTGCTTCAGTTATTATTTACAAAGCTGGGCTCATCGGTACGGGGGTGGCTGCACTTAGAGAAACAGTCCGCAGACAGGTGAGGCTGCCGGAAATATTCGAAACCCTTTACAGTCATTATTCTCAAAAAGGGGACTATGACAGTGCCGCGGTTTTTGCCGACTCTCTTTTCCGGTATTCGAATTCTGACAGCAATGCGCTTAAAGCAGCCGCGGCCTATGATTCAATAAACAATACAGATATGGCTGCCTTGCGTTATAGAGAGTATTTCAGATCGCAGCCGGGAGACACCGCGGTACTTCTTCGACTCATGGAAATATATGATGAAAGAGACCAAAGGAAGATGGCGGACTCTCTTTTACCTGCAGCCCTTAAACTATTCCCGGCGGATCCGGATTATCTGTACCGCTTTGCCGTTATCAACCTGCAGAAAAACGAACGCCGTAACGCGCAAAAGAATCTGATGAAAGCCATTCAAAGTGATTCAATGCATACTCCTTCTTTAGTGCTTCTCTCAGAAATGAAGATGCAGGAAAAGCGTTATGAGGAAGCGGAAAAACTGATTAGGGCCGCTATGGACGCGGGAGCCGGGGGGTTGGACCGTCAACTCTCGAAAGCAATGTTTTTCAACGGTAAAACCGATTCGGCCTATGATCTTATGAAAGAGATAATTTCCGGTAAGTCTTTTCCGGAACAATACGGAGAGTTTGTTTTAATGGCTTTTAAAAGTGATACTCTCGAGCATAACCTGTACTCTTATGTCGAAAAAAATGCCGCCTCTATTAAAACCCCGGGTTTTCTCTTTATGACCGCTCGTTCCGCCTATACAGATTCCGCTTATTTATCCGCTGAATCAATGCTGAACCGGTACCGTGAATTAAATGGCAAAGACCGGCGCGCCCTTATTTTATCAGCTGATATTTACAGCACACTTGGAAAGCATAAGAAGGAGTACGAAGTCCTTCAGGATATTCCGGATATTTCAGAAAAACCTGAGCTGCTTTTACGGGCTGCCGGGGCGGCTGAGAAATCCGGACTTCTAAAAGACGCGGTCGTGTTTTATTTTCGTTATTTGGAAATGCGCAGGGGAGACATTGACACTGCGCTTAAGACAGCGTCAATCCTGGCTGAACTCCCCCCGTCCGGGGAAAATTCCGCGATGATGAAAAAAATATTTAAGAACTATATAAAAAGCGGCGGAGAAAAGGATAAAGTTCCCGAGAAATACCGGTAGTATTTTTTAATTATAAAGGCCGGGTCTTATTCTCCTTTTTTTTAACCTCATCCCATATCAGGTCCATCTCTTCAAGAGACATAGATTTCATGTCCCGGCCCTCTGCGGCGCAGATTTCTTCAAGTTTTCTGAACCTGCGTTCAAATTTTCTGTTGGCGTGGCGCATCGCGTCCTCAGAATCTATTTTAAAATGGCGGCATAGATTAACAGTCGCGAAAAAAAGGTCACCGATTTCATCCATGATGCGTTCCTTATCTCCGCCGGCAATTTCTGCCTCGATTTCTTCCGTCTCCTCCCGTATTTTTTGTATTACGGGTTCCGGCCCCGGCCAGTCAAACCCGGTTCGCGCCGCTTTTTTCTGGAGCTTTTGAGACCTGGCGAGGGCGGGAAGCGGAACAGGTATCCCGTCAAGGACCGATTTCCGGTCTTCCTTGCCTTTTTCGGAAAGCTTGATCTTTTCCCAGTCGGCTTTAACCTGATCGGTGGTATTTGCTTTGGAGTTTCCGAAAACATGTGGATGTCTTCTCGTAAGTTTTTCATTAAGTCCTTTTATTACATCTGACAGAGTAAATTCGGAACTTTCTTCGGCAATGCGGGAGTGGAAAACAACATGGATAAGAAGGTCTCCGAGTTCTTCTTTCATCTTCTCCGGTGACTCCTCGTCCACAGCTTCTATAAATTCATACGATTCTTCTATAAGGTCGGAAAGAATTGATTTATGGGTCTGTGCGCGGTCCCAGGGGCAACCGTTCTCGCCGCGTAGAGTCTTGATAATATCATAAAGTTTGTCAAATTCCTTCATCAGGACCTTTCTAAGTTAGAATTGAGATATCGCCCGAACCTTCTCTTATAATTACGGGGCTGCCGGATGAAAAATCCACTATTGATGACGGCGCACCGGGGCAGCGGCCGCCGTCAAGGATCATGTCTATACAATGCCCGGCTTTCTCCTCTATTTCATAAGGGGTGTTTATTATCGAGTCATCGATATTGCGCAAAGCTCCGGAAAGGACCGGACCGCCGAATTCTTTTTGAAGAGCTTCGCAGACCTTGTTAGCGGGCATTCTGATACCGGCTGTCTTTCTTTTTGTGAGCGTCGCTTTGGGAAGCATAGTGTTTCCCTTAAGTATAAAAGTATAGGGGCCGGGTAGAAGCCGGCGCATGGATTTATACGCGCTATCAGGGATCTTTACGAACTTACTTAATTCAGATATGTCATAGATTATGCAGCTCAGTAGTTTCTTTTTGTCTTTTTTAAGTACTCTGTAAAGTAAGTCAACCGCTTTTTTGTTGAAAAGGTCGCAGCCGACTGCATAGGTGGTATCGCACGGATAGCTTACCAGTCCTCCGTTTCGCAAAATTTCTGCGGCGGCGGCGATTTTTCTCGGATTAGGAGTTTGGGGATGTACCTCTATAATCATCAGAAATTGAGTGTGTCGGAATAAATCTCGTAGAAATCGAAAATGCTGTCTTTTTCGACGGGTTCGGTTGAAGGCTTAGGCTCTACGGGTATTCGGGGCACATAATCTTTCCTGTCTGAACCTGTAGGATATTTGGTTATGGTATGAGAGTCGTCAATAGAAAGATATTCGTTCCCGGGTATGCCGTCGTTAAAAACATCAAAGCCCGGTCTTTCGGCGATCGTCGCTCTGTAATGAAGAGTATCGCTGCTCAGTTCCATTTTGAATTCTATACCTCTGAGGTCGGAGTCTCTGATAAAGTCGATTTCGCTTAACAGCCCGTATCTTCCGTATTCGTTCCGGAATATTCTCTGCATCATATAAATCTGCTCAAGCTGATTTTCTATGGATGTGAGCCGCTGTTTTTTTTGGGCGATTTTCACTCTGACAGAGAACAGGTACATGATTATTGTGGCGGAAAGAAAGACCACAACGAACTCTCTGAGAGTAAATATCGAGTCAATGTTATTTTGTTTTTTGTTCTTTTTATCAGGCAACTTATTTCATCTCCGCATTGTCCTGCATCAGTTTATTTGAAAGCTGTTTTATCATCTTCTCCAGCTCTTCCCGGCGTCCCACTTTTTGTTTCATATATGTCCGGACAACCAGTATCAGAATCAAAATAAAAATTACATTCTCGGCAATTACAGAATACAGCATTATGGAATGTCCGAAAGCATTATCCAGAATGAGTTTCAGAACTCCCATGCACAGTATGGTATATATCATCAGTTTCATTTCTTTACCTTTTTTCAGCTTTTTCTTCGAGCTCCAAAACCCTTTCCTCAAGATTATTTAATCGTACTGCCAGAGTGTTAATTTTGCGATTGTCATATCTCTGGCGGAGCTCCTCAACCCGCCGGTTCAGTATTTCCATAAGACCTTCCCTCTGTTTGCTCTTTATCCGGTAAAGCATATGAAGGGCAAAAAGAATTATGCAAATGTTCCATATGTTACGGAAAATATTCGAGGGGAGATAGCCTGCATCTATAGTGTAGGAGATGAACGCGAAAATAGTTAGTATAAAAGTCCAGAATATCAAAAAAATCTCCGGTATCAAATGGATTAAACTCATTATAAATTAAATTAAATAAGCAGGTTGTGTCAAGCATTCAGAGATTATGTGTGCTTTTACTCTTGCTTTAAGGCCGATACATGAATTAATTTTCATATGCCGACACCGTTCTTACACTGTGAAATCAGAAAGGTCTATATTTAGAATGGAACTTGCGGTCCGGGAACAAAAAGGCTGTAAAATAATTGATATAGACGGAAAAATAGACCGTCTAAGAGATTCAATAACTCTTAAGTCTTTTGTTAATACTCTTCTTGAAGAAGAAAATTACCGTATAGTGCTTAATCTTTCAAAGGTATCCTACATGGACAGCGGGGCGCTGAATGTCCTTGTGTACTGTAGAAATGTTATTCACAGAAAAGACGGAATTCTTGTTATAGTCGAGCCCAATGAGTATGTTTTTGATGTTCTAAAGGTGGTCGGAATAGAGAAGATCATCAGAATTTATAAGACCGAGGAAGAATTTTTGTCGGGTCTGGACTGACTTTTTCTACGGGGCCGCTGAATGCTGTTTTCTCTTCTTTTGCTCCTTATATTAACCGTTTTTTTTATCTTTCTCTCCGCTTTTTTTTCGGGAATGGAAACCGGATTCATTTCCGCCAGCCGCATCAAGATGAAGCGCCATTTCTCCACGGGCGATGAAAAGGGCCGCTTGTTTTATGAATATGACAGAAATAAAGAAAAATTTCTCACCACAACTCTTATCGGTAATAATATAGCCATTGTTGCCGTTACTATTATTTTCGGTGAACTTGTTACGGCGGTTTCCGACAGAGTAGATCTGCCGTTTACGGAATCTCAGACAATTTTTATAGCCACCGGATTTGTTCTTTCCCCGATAATGACAGTTTTTGCCGAGGTCGTTCCAAAGCTCCTTTTCCGCTATTATTCATACACTCTAATGCTTGCGTTTATGGGGCCGTTTCATTTTTTTTATATAATTTTTACTCCTTTTATTAAAGTGTTCAATGCGCCCGTCAAGTCGCTCCGAAAATTTTTTAAGACTTCTACGGAGGAAAGCGGAGAGATTTCCCGGATGGATATCGAGATACTTGCCCGGGAGAGCGCCGAGCAGGGAGTTTTTACCTCATACGATACGGAACTGCTTGAAAGAGCCATGAGGTTCGATAATTCCATGGTTAAGGATATTATGATTCCCATGCACCGCGTTATTTCTGTTTATGATACTGACACTGTGGAAACAGCCAGAATACTAATCGCAAAATACGGTTATTCACGGCTTCCCATACTCGATAAAAGGGGAGAGCCGTCCGGGCTTTTTGATTATAAAAAAGCGATGAGTGCTCTCGACAGCGCGAGGGTGACAGAATACAGAGAGCCTTTCGTTATTCTTAGAGAAGACCAGTACCTTGATTACGCCATGACCATATTTCTGAATTCATCACGGCTTTTCGGGTTTGTCTATTCTTCATCGGGTAATCTTAAGGGGATAATAACATATGAAAACCTTGTTGAGAAGATAATAGGAGAAATTGACGATGAGTTCGATTGACGATACACCGAAAAGGAAATATATATTCGGACCGGTTCCTTCCCGCAGGCTCGGGTACTCACTTGGGGTAGACACCGTTCCCTTTAAAACCTGTACTTTCGACTGTATATACTGCCAGCTTGGTCCTACGGAAGAAAAAACTTCGGTGAGGAAAGATTTTGTTCCTGTCGGGCCGGTCGTAGATGAACTTGCTGAGGTCCTTGATTCGGGAGTCAAGGCCGACTATATCACAATTTCGGGAAGCGGGGAACCCTCTTTATTCTCAGGCATCGGGAGGCTTATCAGCGAAATCAAAAAGATTACGGATGTTCCAGTCGCCGTTATCACCAATTCTTCGCTTTTATATCTGAAAGAAGTAAGGGAAGCTCTTATGAAGGCGGACCTTGTTGTTCCTTCTCTGGACGCGGCTTCGGAAGAGGCATATAAAAAAATAAACCGGCCGGTTTCCGGTATTAGCTCGCGGGATATTTTCGAAGGACTTTTAATGTTCAGTGGAGAATTTAAAGGTACCTTATGGCTTGAATGTTTTTTTGTTGACGGAATAAATACTTCTCCGGAAGAAGTCTCCGCCATCGCGGAAATGGTGTCGCGGATTTCTCCAGACAAGGTGCAGCTCAATACCATAGCAAGACCGCCCGCGGATTCTTCCGCGAAGGCCGTTTCAGAGAAAAAAATGCGTGAAATCGCTTCTCTGATGCCGGGAAATGTGGAAATCATAGCGGATTTCAGCCATGTGCATGACGAGGCGGTCTTCAATTCGGGTAAAGAGGGGATTCTTACTCTAGTCCGCCGCCGTCCGTGTTCGCTAGAGGATATTTGTTCTGGGCTCTCCATGCACCGGAATGAGGCCTTGAAGTATATTGAGGACCTTCTTAAAGAAGGATCCTTAAACCGCAAAGAGACAGGCGGGAAGGTCTTTTACGGATAGCCTAATTCCTGAACGCGGCGCCGTCCGAGGTTTTTGTGAAATATATATCCGGTCTCTTTTCATGGTTCCCGATTCTTATCCCGGACATCACTTCTTCAAAATCCTCTTCTTTGCCCGCTTCTACAAGACATACAACCGCCCCCCCGAAACCTCCGCCGGTGAGTCTTGCTCCTGATACGTAAGAAAGCTTTCTCGCGGCTTCCACTATCCTGTTCTGCCCCGGGCTGGAATTTTCAAAATTTTTGACGGAGCTTTCATGGGATTCATAAAAAAGTTTACCGAAGGACAATAAATCATTCTCCCGTAAAAATTCTCTTCCTTTAATCACTCTTTGATTCTCTCCGGTAATGTGTTTTGTTCTCTTTAAGAGTGCTTCCGGAAGCCATTCTTTAAGAGATTCGAAAGAGACATCTCTCAGGGCTTTTATGGCGGGTTTTTTTTTACCGAGAATTTCCGCCGCCAGGGCACATTCCCGTCTTCTTTCATTATATTCGGAATCCGCGAGATTATGCGCCTCTGCGGGATTTACAATTGCGATGCTTACTTTCTCATTACTGAATGGAACATATTCAATACTATTATCTCTGTTGTCAATCAACAGAAGGTTGTCTTTTTTACCAAACATACTTGAAAGCTGATCCATTAAACCGCAGTCCGCTCCGGCATATTCATTTTCAGCTTTTTGACACAGTTTTGCCGTATCCAAATCAGGCAGAGAAACTGCAAACAGTTTCTTCAATGCCGCTGCCGCCGCGGTTTCAAGGGCTGCGGATGAAGAAAGCCCCGCTCCCGAGGGAACATTGCTGTCTATTAGGCAGTTAAACGGTCTGACCGGAAGCCCGTCTTTTTCAAACAGACGGTAAACTCCCGTTATATATTTTGTCCAGCTGTCCGCGGTATCAAGCTTTTGCGGACTAATTGTAACGACTGAAGAACCATACTGCATGGAGCCCAGCCTGAAGACGGAATCCTCAGAAGGTGAGATAGCCGCAGTTACATCGTGTTCAATGGCGGCTGAAAGTGTAAAGCCCTCGTTGTAATCAGTATGGTTTCCGAGGATCTCAACTCTGCCGGGAGCGCTGCATACTGCGGCGGGATGGTTCCCGAAC
>CAYNYI010000047.1:0-22798 GCA_964401455.1 uncultured Fibrobacterota bacterium | reverse complement strand
ATGCTGGCCGAAGGGTGCGATCTTTCTTTTATTTCTAAAATCACCGGTCTGTCCAACGAGAAAATCTCCGCCCTGAAGAAAAAATAATCCCGTTTAAAAGCCCCCCGCGCGCCGTAAATATTAAAACGTATCCCCCGGGGCCCTCGTAAAACGGCTGATCATTGTGAGCGCATACCTGCTCAAAGAATACACCGGTGTTGTTGGTAAACGGAAAACTCCGGATAGATAAAAGTCTCTCAAGTTTATTTATTTTTGACTGCAGATACCTTATCCTCGGTATTTTTTAGTTAAGAATATTGAACTTAACAGACCAGAAACAGGACATATTTTATCTCATTCTCAATATCCTCCGCAAATTCAAGTATCTGGTTCTGCAGAGAATACTCATTAACCTTCAAACCCGGGTTCGCAGAAGAGTTTTAATAAGATCCTTGCTGCGCGTAGGTTATTGATATCTGGGCAAATAAAAGAGTTGCCGCAAAAATAACTTTAAATATTTTTATCATTATGCCTCATAAGACTTAAAAAAAAGCCCCTCCTCCGCATCCCGGAAAAGGGGCCGTATTCAAACGGAGAGGCAGGGATTCGAACCCTGGGTAGTTTCCTACACACGCTTTCCAAGCGTGCTCCTTAAGCCACTCGGACACCTCTCCTGAAAAATCAGTCGAACAATATAATACTTTTCGGGTCCGTATTCAATCCGTAAAAGCCGGATCTAAAGGTTTTTAATAATCCTGGCGGAATCATCCGCGATAACAAGTTCCTCATTAGTCGGAATAACATAAACCTTGACATCAGAATCATCAGAAGAAATCAGCATCTCTTTCGACTGGCAGGAATCATTCAGTTTATCATCAATCCTGACACCGAGATTATCCATATCAGAGAGAGCTTCTTTTCTGATTCTGGAAACATTCTCCCCGATACCGGCAGTAAAAACAATAGCGTCGGCGCCATTCAAAGCGGCCATATATGAGCCGATATATTTCTTGATCCTGTAAGTAAGCACCTCAAGCGCAGCCTGCGCACGTTCATTCCCCGAATCCGCCGCCTCGAGCACCTCACGCATATCGCTCCCCACTCCTGACATACCTTTTAATCCGGATTTCTTCTGAAGAATACCATTGACCTCGTCACAATTCAGGCCGTCATGCTCCATCAGATAAAAAACAATAGCGGTATCGATGTCTCCCGAACGGGTACCCATCGGAAGCCCTTCAAGAGGAGTAAAACCCATACTGGTATCAACACCCCATCCCTCTTTAACCGCAGTAATTGAAGATCCGTTTCCGAGATGGACAGTTATAATCTTCGCGGGCCGGTCGAGACCGAGTATCTCCGAGGCGCGTCTTGATACATAATAATGAGAAGTTCCGTGGAAACCATACCGCCTGACCCCGAGCTTTTTATAATAATCGTAGTCTATGGGGTAGATATAAGCCTTACGGGGCATTTTAGAATGGAAAGCCGTGTCGAAAACCGCGACATTCGGAATTCCGCTTAAAAGCTTGCGGCAGGCCTCGATACCCGTGAGATTCGCCGGGTTATGAAGAGGCGCAAAACCGGAGCACTTTTTTATTCCTTCAATTACATTTTCATCTACAAGCACAGATTCCTGAAAATTTTCACCGCCGTGAACAACCCTGTGGCCTATCCCCTGTATTTCTTCTTTAGAAGAAAAAAGCCCGTGCTCAGGATGGACAAGAGTATCAATAATCTTTTGGACAGCGCACATATGGTCCGGAAAATCTTCCTCAAGTACAACAGGATCCTTCCCTTCGGCGCTGTGCTTCATAACGCCGTGCAGAAGGCCGACGCGTTCCACCTGACCCTTGGCGATTCTACGGTGAGTCTCCATTTCATAGAGTTTATATTTAACCGAGGAACTGCCGCAGTTTAAAACCAGAATATTCATTAAAAGACTCCTGTAAGACTATGACTGTAAAAGAGTAATCGCCGAAACGCTCACAATATCGTCAACCGAACAACCCCGGGAAAGATCATTTACCGGCTTGGCCAGCCCCTGTAGAAGCGGACCCACGGCAAAAGCGCCGGCAAGCCGCTCTGTAATTTTATAACCGATATTTCCGGAGTTAAGATCGGGAAAAACAAGTACATTTGCATTACCCGCAACCTTGCTGTCCGGTGCTTTTTTCTTACCGATAGCCGGAATTACCGCGGCGTCGAACTGTAGTTCACCGTCAATATTCAATTCGGGAAATTTCTCGGAGGCAATTTTAAGAGCATCCTGAACCTTGGTCACATGCGGATGATCAGCGCTGCCCTTGGTGCTGAAACTGAGCATAGCTACAACCGGGTCTTCCCCTGTAAGCATTTTACAGGTAGCGGAAGAAGCCGCGGCTATTGATGCGAGCTGCGCAGAAGAAGGATCCGGACATACACCGCAATCGGCATATATGAATGTTTTATCGGAACCTTTTTCCGGATAATCAGGAACAACCATAAGAAAGGCGCCTGATATTACAGAAATCCCTTCTTTCAAGCCTATTACATGAAGAGCCGAACGTATCACATCGCCGGTGGTATTATTAGCGCCAGCGACACAACCCGAAGCATCTCCGGCCGCTACCATGGCAGCTCCGAAATAAAGCTCGTTTTTCATTGCCTCGAGCGCCTTATCCTTTGTCATACCCTTTTTTTCACGGCGTTTTAAAAGAATTTCAGCGTAATCATCGGCTTTCCCGGAAGATTTATGATCGATTATTTCCACTCCGTCAAGAGTTACTCCCTCGTTTGCGGCGGATTCCCTGATATCATCGGGATTGCCGAGCAAAACCGCTTTGCCGATACCTTCCGAGACAATTACAGAAGCGGCTTTCTGCATCCTTTTGTCCATACCTTCCGGCAGAACGACAGTACCGCCCCTCTCAGACGCTTCTTTCCTGATTTTTTCAACTATGCTCATTTTATTTCTCCGGTCTATTTATCCTCAAGAGCCGCTGTTATAGCGGCAACCGTACCGTCAGATTCGTTGGACGCGTCGATAGGTATTATCTTGTTCTGTTTCTTATAATATTCATCAAGAGGAGAAGTCTGTTCATAAAAAACTTTCAACCTGTTCTTTATTGTTGCTTCATTGTCGTCATCTCTCTGATATAATTCCCCTCCGCATTTATCACATATACCTTCTTTGGAAGGTTTTCCGAAATAAATATTGTAATTCGCGTTACATTCTTTACACATACGCCTTCCGGAAAGCCTTTTAATAAGAAGGTCATCCGGCGCGGTAAGTTTAATCACGGCATCAAGTTCTTTTCCGGATTTTTTGAACATTTCATCAAGCGCTTTTGCCTGTTCTACCGTACGCGGGAAACCGTCAAAAATTTCCCCGTTTTTACAGTCATCGGCTTTGAGTCTTTCCTCAATTATTCCGACAATGACATCATCGGGAACAAGTCTTCCGGAATCCATGTATTCAGCAGCTTTTTTACCCATCTCAGTGCCCTCTTTGCGGGCCGCGCGGAGGATGTCACCTGTGGATATCTGAGGTATTCCGTATTTTGCAACAAGCTTTACAGCGCATGTTCCTTTTCCGACGCCGGGAGGGCCCAGTAATATTAAATGCATAGTATTAACCTCTTTAAAATAAAGAGGGGACAGATTTCTCTGTCCCCTCTGTTTCAATCAATTATCCGTAAAGTACTTTTCCGAGTATCGGAGCGATAATAAGAGCCACTACCGACATCAGCTTAATGAGTATATTAAGCGAAGGTCCGGCTGTGTCTTTGAAAGGGTCGCCCACAGTATCACCGACAACCGCGGCTTTATGGGTTTCTGAACCTTTTCCGCCGAGATGTCCGCCTTCAATATACTTTTTGGCGTTATCCCAGGCACCGCCCGCATTTGCCATAAATATGGCCATAAGAACACCGGTTGTAGTTACACCCGCAAGAAGTCCGCCGAGCATTTCGGCTCCGCCTGCAAAACCGACCACAACAGGTACGATTATCGCAAGAAGTCCCGGAACAACCATTTCCCTTATCGCCGCAGCGGTTGAGATATCAACGCATTTCGCGTACTCTGCTTTAGCGGTTCCCTCCATGAGTCCGTCAATTTCCTTAAACTGCCTTACAACTTCTTTAATCATCTCGAAAGCAGCGCGCCCTACCGCACCCATGGCCATTGATGAAAAAAGAAAGACCATAATAGCACCGAGAAAAAGACCGGCCATGACTTTCGGTTCTGTAATATCAATTAAAAGCGGAGTGCCGGAGATATTCTCTATTGTTGCGCGGTAAGCTGCAAAAAGAGCAAGAGCCGTAAGAGCCGCAGATCCGATAGCAAACCCTTTACCTATAGCTGCTGTTGTATTTCCGACAGCGTCAAGCTTGTCTGTGCGCTCACGTACTTCCGGGGGCAGCTCTGCCATTTCAGCGAGTCCGCCGGCATTATCCGCAATAGGTCCGTATGCGTCAACCGCAAGCTGTATACCTGTTGTAGCAAGCATTCCGACAGCCGCAATCGCAATGCCGTATAAACCGGAAAAATGGTAAGCGATAAGAATAGCCGCGACTATAAAAAGCACCGGAGCCGCGGTGGATCTCATACCCAGACCGAGTCCGGCAATAATATTGGTGGCCGGCCCTGTTTCTGACTGGGCGGCGACTTCCTGCGCCGGTTTTTTGCTTTCCGCTGTGTAGTATTCAGTAATCATCCCTATGGCGATACCGGCTACAAGACCTGCTACTGTGGAAAGAAAAATTCCAAGAGGAGTATAAGTTTTTCCGCTCAAGATAAATTCACCGCCTACTACTTTCATAATAATGGGATAGGATAGTATCAGCATAATGAATCCGGACCCGAAGGTTCCTATATTCAAGGCTGTCTGCGGATTTCCGCCTTCCTTTGTTTTAACAAAGAAAGTCCCAACTATAGAAACAAGTATTCCTACTCCGGCGAGATAAAGCGGCAGCATAACAAGAGACAGCGGCTTAGAAAGACCTACAGCAGTGGCTCCGAGAACCATAGCGCCTACAATAGAACCGACATAAGACTCAAAAAGGTCGGCACCCATACCGGCCACATCACCCACATTGTCTCCGACATTGTCTGCTATTGTAGCCGGATTACGGGGATCATCCTCAGGAATTCCGGCCTGTACCTTACCGGCAAGATCGGCACCTACATCGGCGGCTTTTGTGTATATACCTCCACCTACTCTCGCGAACAGCGCTATTGAAGAAGCACCAAGCGAAAAACCGCTCAGTATAGGAAGAACAATATCTCTGACCTGATTTATATCGCCTCCCGGAGCGAAATTTCTCATGTAGATAATGAAAAGTACGGACAGCCCGAGTATTCCCAGTCCGACAACGCACATTCCCATAACAGTTCCGCCGGCGAAAGCTACGTTCAGGGCCTTACTAAGGCCTTCGCGCGCTCCGTTTGTTGTACGGGAATTCGCGGCGGTTGCGACACGCATTCCAAAAAAACCGGCAAGGCCTGAACAGACCGCGCCGACAATAAAAGAAAGAGCCGTAAGTTTAACACTGCCTTCATAACCTATCGCAAGAAGCACCGAAACGGCGACCACGAATATGGCAAGTACTTTATATTCGCGGGAAAGAAAAGCCATCGCGCCCTCGCGGACGGCATTTCCTATTTCCTTCATTTTATCCGTACCGGCGTCCTGTTTGTTGACCCATGCGCTCTTGATATATGCGAACAAGAGGGCAAGGATTGCCGAACCCGGTACTATGTAAAAAACTGAGTCCATGAATTTTTCCTTTCCTATTATTTATTAATCACAAATCCAATTAATTTATAGCTGTCTGCGCCGCGGCGAGTCTTGCGATCGGCACACGATAGGGCGAACAGCTGACATAATTCATACCTATTTTTGTACAGAAAGCAACGGACTTGGGCTCTCCCCCGTGCTCACCGCAAATACCGACTTTCAGCTTCTTATTGGTAGAACGTCCTCTTTCCAGCCCGACCTTGACGAGTTGTCCAACTCCTTCCTGATCAAGAACCTGGAACGGGTCTTCAGGGAGGATTCCTCTATCGACATAATCCGGCAGAAATACACCTGCGTCATCACGGCTGTATCCAAAAGTCATCTGGGTAAGGTCATTAGTGCCGAATGAGAAGAACTCGGCCTTTTCGGCGATTTTGTCGGCTGTAAGAGCGGCACGAGGGATCTCAATCATCGTACCGACCATGTACTCCACCTTCATCTTCTTGGATTTCATGGCTTCTTCGGCGGCTTTGTCTATAACCGCTTTCTGATCCTCGAATTCCTTCATGGTTCCTACGAGCGGGACCATAATTTCGGGAAGTACCTTGATCTTTTTCTTTTTCATATTGCAGGCCGCCTCGATTATGGCCTTCGTCTGCATTTCAGTGATCTCAGGATAAATGATTCCGAGACGGCATCCTCTGTGTCCGAGCATAGGGTTGAATTCTCTGAGTGCTTCAACTCTTTCTTTTACAACAGAAGGGTTTACACCGAGTTCTTTCGCCATGTCTTTCTGAGCGGCGTCCTCATGAGGAACAAACTCATGCAGCGGCGGATCAAGCAGTCTTATTGTAACAGGTTTGCCGTTCATGGCCTTGAAGATTCCCTCGAAGTCTTTTCTCTGGATAGGAAGAAGTTTCTTGAGAGCTTTCTTACGGTTATCTATATTATCGGCAAGTATCATTTCCCTGACGGCTTTTATCCTGTCGCCTTCAAAGAACATATGCTCCGTGCGGCAAAGTCCTATACCTTCGGCACCGAATTTAATTGCCTGAGCGGCATCTTTCGGATTATCGGCATTTGTACGGACTTTGATTTTACGGAATTTATCGGCCCATGTCATTATTTTTCCGAAATCACCTGAAAGTTCCGGATTGATGGTATCGATTTTTCCGTCCATGACATTACCGGTGGAACCGTCGATAGATACAAAGTCACCTTCTTTAATGGTCTTTTTACCGATCGTTATAGATTTTTTCTTGTAGTTGATTGTAAGGGCTCCGCAGCAGGCTACACAGCATTTCCCCATTCCGCGGGCTACAACAGCCGCGTGAGAAGTCATTCCGCCGCGGGCCGTCAGAATACCCTGGGCAGCGTCCATTCCTCCGAGATCTTCAGGAGAAGTCTCTATACGGACAAGAATAACCTTTTTGCCTTTTTTGGCCCATTCCTCGGCGTCTTCCGCGTGAAAGACCACCTGGCCGGTTGCCGCGCCCGGTGAGGCGGGAAGCCCGGAAGCTATAACTTTAGCTTTCTTTATGGCTTTAGGATCGAAACAGGGGTGCAGAAGCTGATCGATCTGCGAAGGAGCCACACGCATGACAGCGGTTTTCTGGCTGATCAGTTTTTCTTTTACCATATCAACAGCAATCTTTACAGCTGCAGCGGCTGTTCTTTTACCGGTACGTGTCTGCAGCATCCAGAGTTTGCCTTTTTCTATTGTAAACTCTATGTCCTGCATATCTTTGTAATGTTTCTCAAGCTTCTTGTATATAGTCTCAAGTTCCTTATAGGGTTTAGGCATAATTTCCTGGAGAGTCTTATGAGTTTTATCTCTCTTCGTCGTAGAGTTAAGAGGCTGGGGAGTACGGATACCCGCGACAACATCTTCACCCTGGGCGTTTATAAGATATTCCCCGTAGAACATTTTATTACCGGTAGCCGGGTCTCTTGTAAAAGCAACACCGGTACCGCAGTCATCACCCATATTGCCGAATACCATAGCCTGAACATTGACCGCTGTACCCCATTCGGCTGGAATTCCCTCCATTTTGCGGTAGCGGATCGCTCTGTCATTCATCCAGGAACCGAAAACAGCGTTTATTGCTCCCCAAAGCTGATCTTTAGGATTTGTGGGAAAATTCTTTCCGGTTTTCTTTTTAATCGCATCCTTGAACTCCTGAACGAGTTCTTTGAGATCGTCAGCTGTAAGGTCAATATCATTTTCGACTTTTCTTTTCTTCTTTTTCTTTTCGATAATAACCTCAAACGGGTCTTCATCTTCTTTATTCTCGGGTTTAAGTCCCATAACTACATCACCGTACATCTGGATGAACCTGCGGTAGGAATCCCAGCCGAATCTCTCGTTTCCGGATTCTTTTATGAGACCTTTAACCGAAGTATCATTAAGACCGAGGTTAAGAACGGTATCCATCATTCCGGGCATGGAAACTCTCGCTCCGGAACGGACGGAAACAAGAAGAGGGCGGTCTTTGTCGCCGAATTTTCTACCCATATCTTTCTCGATGTGTTTTATTCCGTTATCAATTTCTTTTTCAAGAGATTTCGGATATTTACGCGCAAGCTTGTAGAATACCGTACACATATCGGTGCTTATTGTAAAGCCCGGAGGAACCGGAACCCCGAGACGTCCCATCTCGGCAAGGTTTGCGCCCTTACCGCCGAGAAGGTTTTTCATTTTCTGACTGCCTTCTTTTTTGCCTTTCCCGAATAGATAGACATACTTTTCTGAAGCCGCGCTACTACGTTTCTTCGCTGTTGATTTTTTCTTTTGTGGCACTGTTAAACCTCCTGGTTTTAAATTAAGATTTAATTAATAGGAAAATTTCAAAATTTCAAAAAAAAAAAAAGAATTCAGCATTTCCGCTGAATTCTTTTTAAAATAAAAAGCCGTATATTCTAAAAACCGAGTTATATAAAAATTCTGTTTCTGAAAACATTTCCGGGTTTCTTGTAACTGTTCGTTTCCCATTTATCCCTTAAAAGGGATTCTAATATAGTATTTATTAAGAGTAATACACAATCAAAAAATCTACAATTTACATAAGCTGAAATTGACAGGCTGTCAGTAAAAAGAAAGCCCCCCTTTCCTCATTGAATTCATGATTCCCGCCTTATAGACATACAATCCCGTTAAGAAGAAAAAAACAGCGAAAATAGCGCCCGTAACCGCTGAGGGATAAACATCATAAAAATCCCCCCCTTCAAGAAGAATTATACGGAATGACTCTATTATGTGACGAAGCGGTATAAAAAAAGACAAAGATTGAAGCCACTCCGGCATTATTGAAACGGGGAAAAAGGCGCCTCCCAGGATGGCTCCTAAAGAATTAATATGGCCTGTCAAAGAGGCGGATTTTCTGGTAAACATAAAAAGCCCCGCAGACAGTAAAGAGAAACCGGCAAAGATAAATCCGGAAATAGCCACTATAACCATAAAAGCCGTAAATGATGCGATATGGAAAGAAGCACCGGCCAAAGCACCGCATACAAAAAGAAAGAGACATGAAATTATTGAAGAAAGGGTATTATAGGCGCCGCATGAAAAGGCCAGCAGAAAGGGACGTCCGGGCAAAGTAACAAAAAGTTCTTCAAACGTGCCCTCCGCTCTTTCACGGGAAAAAGCGCGCATTATGGAGCTGCTAACACCATTAAAGAGAGTACTTACCGCCATACCTGTCAGCGCAAATGCGAAATAGGCGTTTTTTTCTCCGGCGAAACCTCCAGCATTTCCGACAAGTTTTCCTATATAATAGAACATAAAAATCCCGGTTACATTTCGGAATAGTCCGAATAAAAACAATGCTCTGTATTTTCTGAATATCCGGAAATCCTTCATTATGAAAAAGAGAATGATTTTTAGATTTTTATGCACCGGCTTCTCTTTTTTTGAGAAAGGACTCTTCTAATTTATATTCCTTGTCGGCCATTCCGGAGTAAGCGTGCGATGAATATAATACGGCACCTCCGTTTCTGCATTTCTCCAAAATATGTCTTAAGACAGTTTCCGAAGATTTATTATCGAGCCCCCTGAACGGCTCATCCAGTACTATAAGTTCTGACGGTGATAAAAATGCCATCCCGAGTCTTGACTTATGTTTCTCCCCGGCAGAAAGCGCTTGAAACTCGGTATCCATAAGGCCGGAAATTCCATAATCGCCCAGAATTTGCAGAATATCTTCATTAGAAATTTTATGACCCGCTACTTTCATAAAAAACTCAATATTTTCTTTTACGGTAAGTTTGGGATAAAAACCGCGTACAGAAGAAATAACCGACGAGATACGTGAATTTCTATTAATATTTCCGCGTTCAGGCAAGAGCACTCCGCAAATTGCTTTTATCAAAGAAGTCTTACCTGAACCGTTGGCTCCGAAGATATTAACCATTTCTTTTTTCTTGACATCAAAAGATATATCCGAAAGAACCGTTTTCCGGCCGAAAGAAATCCCGAGGTTTTGTATTTTAAGCAGACTATGCATAAACAAAATGAAAATAAATATATTTAATGTATGAAACAAAAGATAATACCTTCTCTTTCAACATTACTGACAGTCTTTTTTGCCTCTTGCCACATTGCAGCCGGAACAAGGGACACATTATACCTTAGATGCCCTGATGGTTTAATGCGTGCCGCCGGAATATATATTCCTTCCGCAATAAAAACAAATGAGTCTCTTCCATTTTTGATTTGGCTGCACGGAGGCACCAATACACTTAAAAAAAATAAAGGGCTCGAAGCGCTTGCACGCCTGGAGACAACAGCGGAGAAATTCGGTTTCATTGCCGCAGCTCCTTCATCCGACCAAAGATCAAACTGGTTTTCCGAATCAGGTCAAAAATATGTCATGGATCTTATAAATGCAGTAATCACAAAATACCCCGTAAATCAAAATGTTGTCGTTCTTGCCGGAGTTTCGGACGGAGCCACCGCTTCATACATTATAACAGACCGCTTCCCGGGCTTATTCAAACTGACAGCCGCATGGTCGGGATCTCCCATTTTGGCGGAAAAGATAACAGGCGAATTCAAAGAAGGATTTTTCAAAGGAAACTTCATGATAGTAAATACCGGAAAAGACGCTCATTACCCGCTGGAAAAGTTAAAAGACCGAGTGGCAGAACTGAAGGCTAAAGGAATGAATGCGGAATTCACCATTTATCCCGAACTGCCCCATGGTGCCGAAGGCTATTATGACATAGAGCTTGAAAAACTCGGGAACAAGATAAAAGCGCTGCAGGAAACCTCTGAGACAAAGGAGCAGTAGTTGCTCCTTCTTTTAATAAAAGCCGCACGACCGACCCACTGGATAAAAAACGCCTTCGTTTTCGCGGCACCTGTTTTTGGGTTTACAATCCTGGATAAAAACACCGCCTTCTCAGCGTTCGCGAAAACTTTCGCGGCATTTTTGTCTTTTTGCCTTATATCCGGCGCCGTCTATATTTTTAATGATATTTTTGATCTCAAGGCAGACAGGTTTCATCCGCAAAAAAAAGACAGACCTCTTTCCGCGGGACTTATTAAAATAAAAAGCGCTCTTGTTTTTTCTTTCTTCCTTCTTTCTTCTTCTTTTTTGCTGGCATACCGGATTAATACAGCGGTGCTTATTTATATATCAATCTATTTCGCGACAAACATAGTCTATTCACTTTATTTAAAAAAAATAATGATTGTGGATGTCTTGATAATAAGCTCGGGTTTCGTCATAAGGGTTTTATGCGGCGGCGCTGCTTCCGGGATACCTATTTCGGACTGGCTGCTTGTATGCACCGGACTGCTTGCCATGCTGCTCGGGTTTTCCAAAAGACAGGGAGAGATATATCTTCTCCAAAACGAAGCCGTTGATCACAGAAAAAACCTCGGTAAATATACCCTGCCGTTTCTGGACAGTCTTATATCAATTCTTTCCGCATCTTCCATAATCAGCTATACAATATATACTGTTACCGGTGCCAAAGAACCACTGAAAGGGAAAATGCTGATCACGGTTCCATTTGTGATTTACGGTATATTCCGGTATATCTATATAATTAATGAAAAAGACCCCGGAATTGATCCTGCCGAAGCCGCCTTCAAAGATCCTCCTCTTTTTGCCGCGGTACTCCTCTGGATTATATCGGTTATTATTCTACTTGGACTCTAAAAGGGGAAATACATGGGTAAATCTGTTGTTTCAGTTTTAAAGACATCTCCCGAAAATGTGATAGAAGACATTAAGAAATTATGCTCATTTGCGGGAATAAATGAAGCGCTTGACCATTCCGCCACGACGATTATCAAGGATAATATCACATGGCATCTTCATTTCCCGGGAGCAAACACCACTCCCTGGCAGATGGAGGGCACTGTCTGTGCCCTTCGTGAAAACGGCTTTAATGATCTTTCATGCGTCCATAACCGTACAGTAGTAACCGACCCCTTTAAAGGGGCCTCGAACAACAGGTATGAGAAGCTGCTTGATATTCTGGGAGTGCCGGTTCTATACAACTTCAGAGAATCAGATATGCGCTGGATAAAATACGAACCGAAATCGGAACTTCCGGCACTTAAAAAGATATTCCCGGAGGGGATCAGGGTCCCGGATTATTTTATCGGTAAAAACATAATCCACCTCCCCACCGTCAAGACCCATTCCTATACGACTTATACCGGGGCCCTCAAAAACGCTTTCGGGGGTCTGTTAAACAGCCGCCGGCACTATGCCCATTCATGGATCCATGAAACTCTGGTTGATCTTTTGGCACTTCAGAAAGAAATCCACCCGGGGATGTTTTGCTTAATAGATGGAACAACAGCAGGCTCCGGCCCCGGCCCAAGGACCCTTTTTCCACATGAGAAAAATGTAATACTCGCCTCATCCGATATGGTAGCCGCCGATGCCGCCGCGGCAAAAATGATGGGATTTGACCCAATGGACATAAAGTGTATCAGACTCGCTCATGAACGCGGTCTCGGTATCGGAAATATAAAAGACATAGAAATCAGGGGTGATTCTGATTTTTTTGAAAAACAGTGCTGGGAATTCAAAGTGGGAACAAATCTGGCGACCGGCACAGGAAGACTTCTCTGGCACTCCCCGCTTCGCAAGATTCAAAAATTGTTTTTCCGTTCTCCCCTATGCCGGCTTTTTGTCTGGGCCTCTTCTTTTTATCACGACAGGATCTGGTATAACATAACCGGTAAAAAAAGAATCAATAAATGGGAAAATGAGAACAGGTGGGCTGAATTATTCAAAAGCTACTCTTAATATTAAATCCCGTATGAGTTCCACGCCCCGCAGTCATCGCAATACCAAGAGGGTTCTCCGACTTTTTTTCCGCATTCAGAACAGATAAACTCTTCTTTCGAAGGCTGCATATCAACAAGATCGTGTACTGTGCGCATAAGAGCTTTTACATCTCCGGTAAGGCTGAGAAGTTTTATCAAAAGATGCCTTGCATCCTTTTTGTCCGGATCAATATCGAGAACCTTTCTGCAGTTTTCAAGCGCCTTGTCTGTTCTGTCGGTTTTCGAGAAATGTCTCGCAAGCGCCAGCATAGCCGATGTATTACGAGGGTCTTTTTTAAGTATGTCACCATACAATCCCTCTATCTTCCCGTATTTCCCTGCTTCAAAATATATACTCTCAAGTTGAGGAAAAATTATAAATGATTTACCGGGAAGAGCGTCTATGAAGTCCTGCCAGATCTTCACGGCGTCATCGGCCCTGTTTTCTTCCAGATAAGACAGACCATAACGATAATACGCCTCTGCGCAACCCGGATCTATCTTTATCGCCTCATGAAACTTCAGCCTTGCCCCCCTGGGATCCTTATTTAATATTTCCATACCCTGACGGACACGATACAATGCGCTTTTCCAGGAATTATTCTCCTTATTTTTCCTGTCAAGGCGGGCGCTGAGCTTGAAAGCCTCATCCCACTCCCCGTGCCTTTCATATAATTTAAGAAGCCTTTTCCCAAGATAGGCATTTTTTTCTGCGTGGATTTTTTCAAGCTGTGCTTCAGCCCTTCTGAATTCTTTTCTTGACTCATAGACATGAAAAAGACCCTCATTCGCCAGATCGGCTACAGATGCGGGGGTGTCTTTTCTGGTGAGTATGCTGTTATATGTTTTTTCAGCTTTTGAGATTCTTCCGGTTTTCCTGAAGATCTCGGCAAGATGAAAATAAGGCGCCGCTTTTGAGGAGTCGCGGCTTACGACTTTTACCAGAAGGGACTCGGCCTCTTTAAGATTTCCGAGAATAACGTTATGAAGCGCCGCTCCATATGCGTCTGAGGGAGTGACTTTTTTTTCGAAAATATTTAAAATACCCATACTCTCTCCTGATAAATTTGTGCCTTTTACAGAGACAATATATAAATTAGACTTATTATAACTCAAATCATATTATTTTTACCCCATGCACGGAAAAAAAATAATTGACACTCATACCCATACCTGGCCTGATAAAATTGCGGAAACGGCGGTTTCGTCGGTTGCCGGCGCAGGAGGTATGACTCCTTTTTCAGACGGTACAAGATCCGCTCTTGAAAAATCCATGAAAGAAGCCGGAATTTCTGTTTCTGTTTCTCTGCAGATAGCGACAAAACCGTCCCAGGTCGAAGTCATTAACAAAACGGCCGGGGAATTTACCGATTCCTCTGTTATCCTTTCAGGTACCCTCCATCCGCAGAAAAAGGACTTTGAAAAAGATATAGACTACATGCATAAAAACGGAATTAAAATTATTAAAATGCACCCAGAGCATCAGGATTTCCGGGCTGATTCCGCAAAGATGTTCCCTGTTTACAAAGAACTTGAAAAATCAGGAATGATCCTTTACCTGCACGCCGGAAAAGAGCCGGGGCCTTTCCCCTGCGACCGGGTTCCGCCCGCCGCAATTTTGCGGATACAGGAAAAATTTACGGATCTGAAAATCGTCGCCGCGCATTTGGGGGGATATCTTTCCTGGAAAGAAAGCTTTCAATATCTGGCGGGTACTGCGGTATATTTTGACACATCCGCGGTCAACGGTTTAATTGACGAAAAACTTCTTGAAAAAATAATCGAAAAGCACGGTACAAAGCGCATATTATTCGGGACAGACTCCCCCTGGGCATCCCAGAAATCGGAAATCAAGTTTATTAAGTCAATCGGACTTACAGCAGAAGAAGAAAATCGTGTTTTTTACCTGAATGCGGTGAAATTATTCGGGCTAAAAAAGCATCCGTTTATCTGCAGTAAAGCATCCTGAATTCTTCTGTACCGGAACCGGTCTCTATCCTGCATATCATTATACCGGAAGCGGTACTCTCAGGACTAAAAGAGAACCTTACCCTGCCCAGCATCTCACCGTCGGCTGTAAATGTTTTGCGGAAAAGCCTCCTTCCTTTTGTGCCGTATATTGTCACATCAGCAAAGTTGTCTGATGAAGTAAATGAGATAACAGTTTCAGGATTAAACGGATTAGGGTAATTCCCGGCTTCCGTTACCCCGCTGCCAAATCCGGTTGTTTCGGATTCCATAGCGGTTTCTCCGGATGCGAGGTTCAGTTTACCGTAACCCCATAGATTATTAGGGACTGCCCCGGTTTGATTATCAGAAATCGCATAAAGCGCCATGGTGTCCTTTATTTCAGCTGCGTCAAGATACGGATAACGCTCCAGGAGCAATGCCGCGGCACCTGCTGCGACCGGAGCAGCAAAAGAAGTTCCGTAACGGGTATAGTCATGAATACTGTCCGCCATCACGCCTCCGGGCATCAGCATTATAACACCATGCCCGGGAGCAGTTATATCGGGTTTTTGAATTCCCGAAAGCGAAGGCCCCGCCGATGAGTAATATGTAAGACCTCCTTTTAACGCGTCCGGAGGGTCACCTGCCAGTACACTGTCATAATATGAGGCTACCGTGACTGCCGAGGCGGTATTGGCAAGAGGAGCAAGTGCCTTATATCTGTCCAGAAGAGTAGTGTCGGGATATACATAATATTCGTCAGCTGCGGACAAAACCGAGTTATATTTATTAAAATTTATTTCCGTTTCGGTATAGCTGTTTATATTTTCCCTTTTAACTTTAATCTGAAAAGGACGGGCGCTGTCTGATCTGGCCTCGAGGGAAAACGAATATACCGTATCACTTTTTCGATATAAAAGGCATCGTTCATATTGCGCGGTAAGCAGAGTTTCATCGCCGGCTGAACTGTCTCCTCCTGCTAAAAAGACCTGAGAGTAAAAACCGTTACGGCGTGGAAATTCCGACAATCCCCAGGACGCGATATTTCCGCCGGGAGAGTTTATTTCGACAGTATATGAGCCCTCACTTGCAGAACATGAAATATCAGCGGTCGTTCTGAATGTTCTTAAGGTATCCCCTCCGTATTCGATTTTGAATTTTCCAAAGTCAAAAGGCCCATATTGAAAAACCGTGCTGTCTGTACCGCCTGATTCCGATTCCATTTTATAATAATTATCCGAAGGTACATTTCCGGAAGCGACTATCACACATTTGCCCGACTTACCCTGCCCGGTCAGAGAATCAATTAACTGCTGAGGACCTGAGGAAAGGCTCATATTTACGACCCATGGCCTTCCGAGCGCTGAGGCGGCGCTGTCGATAAATCGCAGATAATATGCAAGACTTTCATAATAGCTGCTTTTTGAATAAACACCGAAGATAAAGTCTGATTCGGGAGCTATTCCTGTGTATTTCCCGGAAAAGTCAACTGCGCCTACGCTACTCCCGTTACCCAGCGCCAAACTGGCTACGGGATCGCCATGAGCATGACCGTCGGGAGACAGGTTGAAAACGGTATCATAATTATACAAGCGATTATCGGGGTATTTGTCTCTCAGTATAGAATTTATATCGGAACTGTCCATATCCCCTCTTTCGTAATCCAGATAATTCAGGCAACGGGTCGAGCCGTCCGGATTTCTATAATCATAGTATGATAGATTAATACTGTTATCTATAATTCCCATAAGCACACCCGCGCCCTTAAAGCCAAGCGCATGATAGTAATAAGCCCCGGTTTTTTCCGGAACATCATCCAGCGGCTCCGCAGCAAATGATAACAGAAGCATCGGAATCAGGACACCTGCAGTTTTTATTTTACTACCGTCAAATATATTCATCATAATTTTAGACCGGACTAAGCGGTGAAAAGTTCAAATTAATTATATTAATTCCCTTAAAAAAGGTCTCTTAATAAAATGAAAATTTTAATAATAAGATTCAGTTCTCTCGGAGATATAATTCTTCTTTTTCCGGCTATACAGGCAATCCGCCAAAATATGCCTGACTCGGAAATACATGTGCTTACAAAAGAAGCCTATCGGGAAGTATTTTGTGGTTCCTCCCTTGTGGACAAGGTCATTTCAATCGAAAACGATTCCGGCTTTTGCGATCTGATTCGAACTGTAACGGCATTAAACCGGTTCAGGTATTCACATATTATCGATATGCATAAAAGCATTCGATCAATACTTATGTCTCTTTTCCTTAAAAAGGAAAAAATATCCAGACTAAAAAAATATACTGTTAGAAAATATCTCACGGCAAGGACCCGTTATAATTTCATGAAAAATGTCCCGGACATAGTTACAAGATATAAAAACACGATTAAAATTCCGGCTATTCCAAATGAAAAACCACCGCAACATATTTCAAATATTTTTGACCGGCCTGCCGTTTCTATTCCACAAATAAACAATAAGACCCCTCTTGCGGCAATATGTCCGGGTTCCCGATGGGAATGCAAGACCTGGGGAGTTGACAACTATTCCTCTCTTGCGGTAATGTTAGTCCAGAAGGGTTTAGGAATAGTTTTACTCGGAAGCTTCGCAGAAAAAGATTTATGCGCCTCAATAAAAGAATATGCGGAGAAAAACGGAGCACCGGATTCTGTACAGAATTTTTCAGGTAAGTTAAATATAGAACAGAATTTCCACGTTCTGAAGCAATGTTCCCTTGCGGTCTCAAATGACAGCGGGCTGGCGCATCTTGCAGCCGCAGCAGACATTCCGGTAAACATAATATTCGGCCCGACGACACCTTCTATGGGATTTGTCCCTCCGGGAAAAGTTGCGACTTTTGAAAAGAGAGAACTTTACTGCCGCCCCTGTACATCGGTGGGCAGAAATAAATGCCCGGAGAAACATTTCAGATGTATGAACGAAATTAAGCCGAAAAATGTATTTGAGGTCATATTTACCCCGGATTACGCCGCAAAAAGGGAAGCGTAATGATAATCTTATATAATATTATCATTACGCTGTTCTTTATAATATTATCACCTTTTATAGCTATCACTTATCTTTTCAACCTAAAAGACATAAGACGCCGTTTCAATTCATTCAGAAAACTCAAACCTTTAAAAAAATGCGTCTGGATCCACGGAGCTTCTCTTGGAGAACAAACTCTAATAAAAAAGCTTCTTCCGAGATTCAAAAACACCTTTCCCGAATTCGAATTCATTATAACTTCTACCACTACTGCCGGGCTCGATTATATTTCCGGGCATACGGGCGATGACGTCCATACAGCTTACCTTCCACCTGATTTTTACTGGATTGTTAAAACAGCGGTAAAAAAACAGCGCCCTGAAATTTTCATTAATCTCGAAACCGAGATATGGCCGAATCTTTTGCTTCGCATAAAAAAATCCGGCATCAACGCTTTTCTTCTTAATGCCAGACTCTCCGCTAAATCAACCAGACGCTACCGGTGGGCTTCTTCTTTGATTCAAAGAGTTCTATCCGCCTTTGCTTTAATAGTATGCCAGGAAAATACCGGTGCAAAAAGGTTCCGTTCACTCGGTTACCCGGATAAACGAATAAAAATATCCGGTAATTTAAAAAATGAGATCTGCGTTAGTACAGTGTCGGCTGAAGAAAAAAGATCTTTCCGTGAAATATCCGGAATAAGTTCGAAAGCTAAACTTTTCACGATAGGATCTCTGCGCGAAGGCGAAACCAGGTCTTTACTTCTTCCGGCCATGCGTTCACTCCTTTTTGAAAATTCAGAAATAATTATAGCAGCCGCCCCGAGACACATCTCAAAAGTTCCTTTTTTTGATAAAATCTCGGCCGAGAACGGAATATCTTCAGTAAAATGGTCAGAACATAAAAAAAGCGGAGAAAAACTTAATTCAGGTCTTCTTTTAATAGACACCCTGGGTGAACTGAATAATTTCTACAGAATATCTGACGCGGCTTTTGTCGGCGGCACGATGTCCGACTACGGAGGGCACAATCTGATAGAGCCTTTAAATTTTGGTGTTCCCGTTATTTTCGGTCCGTATTATTATAAACAAAAGGTCACCGCCGAAATACTAAAAAATTCAGGCTGCGGGATACTTTGCCGGGATAAAGAAGCACTGGAATCTATCCTTGAGGATTTTAAAGAAAACGGTCCGGTTTTGAATAGAGTCCGCAAGAATATTGCGAAATTCAAAGAAAAACAGGGAGACGATACAGACAATGTTTTCAGATTAATCAGAAAAAAGTATAAAAAGTCCAGGCATTACGAAAGTGCTTGAAACAGATAGCTGAAAATATTATTTAATAGTTAATAATGCTATACCTGTTTAAAACGGTAATAAAGGGAAAATAAAATGGCTCCTCCGAATGTAAAGGAAGTCAAAAGACGGCTGAATATCCTTCTTGATAATGAAAACCTGGTAAATACCTATATAAGAAAATTCGGCCCTCAGATTGACATGAAAAACATAAAGGAGATAAAAGAGAATTCCAGAAATAAGAACACAGGTGAGACTTCCACGGAAGAGGGCGAGGATCCGATTTTCACTATTTCTCTTATTTGCCCGGTCTGCGGAGCGGAGTGCACAGGATATGAATTAAGAGGTAAATCACAGCAGATAACATTTACTCTTTTCAATGTTCCTGTTTATAAAGGGGCGATGGGCTTTAGAACGGTCAATTACAACCATCTGGCCGTCACTGTATGTACCAGGTGTTTCTTTGCTTCTCCGGACAAACGGGATTTTTCTTCGGTTTCTAAAATAACAAAACAGGAAGTCCTGTCTCAGATACCCACAAACCCTGTTTCGTCATTGCAGGAAAAAATCGGAGAGCGCAAATCTCTTGCTTCGACAATAGTTAATCCCGAAGATTTTTTCAGAAGACCTCGCGACACAGAACAAAGTATTTTGAGCTACAGGCTTTCGGTGATGCGGGCGAGAGTCGAAGCATATTTCGACATGCCCTATTCTTATTATAAATTGGGATCCTATTTTCTTAAAATCGCTAATCTTCAAAAAGCAAACGGAGAGAATGAAAGCGAGGCTCTCAAAGAAGCACTTAATTATTTCTCAGAAAGTTTCAGCAAATCTGACGCTAAGTCGGAAGAAATAGAATATCAGGTTATCTATAATATTATCGCTCTTCATCTCAAAGCGGGAAACCAGGCAAAAGCTAATTCATATATTTCGGCTATTGACAAAATTAAAACCGATAAAATAAATGAATCGAAACAAAACCCCGGGATAGTTACCACAACTGTTCAGAAGTGGGTAGAAAAATGCAAACGTCTCTGGGAAGACCGCGATGATCCTTCTGTTTTTGAGAATACCTGATCTCTCTTATCCGGAATTTCTTATTGATTAGAAAACTAAATATTATTAAATTAAAACATGCCTTAAAACGGGCATTTGTTTAAACAATTTCAAAAGGGAGTTTTATAATCATGTCAGAACGGATTTTTAATTTCAGCGCAGGTCCCGCAACCCTTCCCCTCGAAGTACTTGAAGAAGCGAAAAACGACTTGCTCAGCTACAAGGGTGCGGGCATGTCAGTTATGGAAATGAGCCACCGGTCAAAAGATTTTGATGCCATTATTACAGAGGCGGAAGCAAATTTCCGTAAACTTCTCGGCATATCAGACGATTATGCGGTACTCTTCCTTCAGGGAGGTGCGAGTACACAGTTCGCCATGATTCCGATGAATCTTCTCGGAGAAAACGAAACCGCGGATTATGTGGATACAGGTTCATGGTCTGCCAAAGCAATAAAGGAAGCGGGACTTTTCGGAAAAGTAAATATAGCCGGCAGCTCAAAAGAAAATAATTACACCATGATTCCTGACGGGTTAAGCCTGACTAAAGAGGCCGCCTATACACATATTACATCCAACAATACTATAGCGGGCACGCAGTATAAATCCTATCCTGAAACTAAAAGCCCCCTTATCGCTGACATGTCTTCGGATATTCTTCATAAACCTGTTGATGTATCTAAATTCGGTATGATTTATGCCGGAGCGCAGAAAAACCTAGGACCTTCAGGTGTTACTGTTGTGATTATCAGGAAAGATCTCGCCGAAAAGACCGTAAGGGAAAATCCGACAATGCTTAAATACAGCACACATGTATCAAAGGGTTCTATGTTCAATACTCCCCCCTGCTTCCCTATCTACATAGTTAAACTTGTTACAGACTGGCTGATCGGTCTCGGCGGACTAAACAAAATGGAAGAAATAAATAAAACAAAAGCCGAAAAACTGTATACCGAAATAGACGGTGAATTCTACAAAAGCCCTGTGCGCGAAAAAGACCGTTCTATCATGAATGTAGTCTGGAGACTCCCCTCAGAAGACCTGGAAAAGGAATTTATAGCTTCTGCCCTTTCCGAGGGGCTAAGCGGTCTCAAAGGTCACCGTAGCGTGGGCGGAATAAGAGCCTCAATATACAACTCAATGCCTGCGCAAGGAATTGACAAGCTTACGGATTTTATGAAAAAGTTCCGTTCCGAAAAAAGCTGATAATACTTACACAAAAAGTAAAGCCCGCTTCTGATCCTGAAGCGGGCTTTTCTATTTACAAATATTCATACCATCCTTTTCAAATTACCAGTACACTAATGGTTTTTCCAATGTGACAAATATTATTTTCTTTCCTGTGAAACTCATAATTATTCTGTTTACAGCTGTACTTATTGTATTATCCGCCCCGGTCGCGGAACTGACTGTTCTCCCGTCTCCCACGAAGGACAGAATGCCTGTAGGTACGGCTATTGAAAAAAGACGATCAAAAAGAAGATTTTCTCAAAAGCCTCTGTCTATTAAAGAAGTGTCCACACTGCTGTACGCCGCCCAGGGAATAACAAACCGCGGGCTCGGTTTCAGAACTGCACCTTCCGCCGGTGCTTCTTATCCGCTTCACATAATTCTCTTTGATAAAAACGGAATCTTTTCTTATCTGCCGGAATCGCATTCTCTCAGTACTATTTCTTCCGAAGACAAAAGATATGAGTTAAGCGAAGCCGCCCTCGGACAACGCTGCGTAGCTGATGCACCTGTTGTTTTTCTGATATGCGCGGATTACCGGAAAATAACAAGGAGGTATCCTGAAAAAGGAAAATTCTACACTCATCTAGAGGCCGGGCATTCGGCTCAGAATATACTTCTTCAGGCTGTTTCTCT
Organism: uncultured Fibrobacterota bacterium; assembly: GCA_964401455.1. GTDB lineage: Bacteria > Fibrobacterota > OXYB2-FULL-49-7 > CAYNYI01 > CAYNYI01 > CAYNYI01. The sequence continues at coordinate 656 of CAYNYI010000047.1, read as the reverse complement.
TGGAATCGGCGCGGTTCCGGTCGGTGCTTTCAGCGAATCGGCGGTAAAAAACCTGTCAGGAATCGAAGATGAACTTACTCCTTTATACCTCATTCCCGCCGGAAAATGAAAAGAGAACTTAACGATATAATAAGAATCATAAAATCTTTATACAAAAAGGGACTGTATAAAGAGATGAACCATGAATGCCTCGATTGCCTTCGAAACTTTTCAGAGTCTGATGAAATCCTTTTTCTGACCGGCGCATCTTTTCTTCGCCTCGGTGATATAAGAAAAGCCTCAGAATATCTTGAACAGGCAGTATCCAAAGCACCGGAGAAACTTCAATACCGTATTCCGCTTATTAATATATACAGAGAAAACAAAAACCGGGTAAAATGTCTGATAAACTGTCTTGAAGCACTAAAAAGAGCACCCGGCAAACCGGAACTTCTTGTTGAGACCGCCAGGTGCTATCTGGAAGCATCCGAGACCGATAAAGCCCTCCATTATATAAATAAAGCCGCTGAATCAGGGGTTCCGCCGGACTTCATTGAAAGATTCAAATCGGAAGTTTTATATACAGCCGACCGGTTTGAGGATGCCTTGGAACACGCAAAATCTGCGGTCCGGATATCAGGCGAAACCCCCATGAACCTCATATGTATGTCTTACTC
>CAYNYI010000046.1:0-22904 GCA_964401455.1 uncultured Fibrobacterota bacterium | reverse complement strand
TGGAGCCACTTAAAAAAAGTCTTTTAACTGTTACAAAAAATCAGACCGGCTCAGGCTTCTTTAAGAAAAGAGGGCCGCAGCCGCTACCACGGGACTTTAAGGACCGGAATATACACTCTTCGCCTAAATGTGGGAGAAAAGGCTGTATACAGAAAAGTAACTTTGGTGAAGTAATCCGGCGCTCCGAAAAGCAGTTCAAAAACGCAGGAAAACGGGAGGATTGCTCGTGGTATCTTTCCGGGAGCGTTTTCTCTCGTTTTTTCTGAACGGGTCTATGTTGTCCTTGTTTGCCAGATGATACTCATAGCATGTTGAGTCGGGGAGTGTTTTGTATGTGAAAAGCTCATTGTGTCGGATTCTCTTGCAGAGCGGACCGGAAAGCAGCCCTGTCTCTTTACATATATCACGCTTGATGATTCCGGAAGGCGTCTGAAAATCCTCTTTTGGGATATTTTCGTGGGTCCTTATCATATAGTCAGTCCATATAGGGAGAGCGGCGGAAGATCCGGTTCTTCCCCTGCCCATAGAATGATTCTGATCGCATCCTACCCAGACACCGGCGGTTATATGCCTTGTGAAGCCAATATACCAGGCATCGGTATAGTCATTTGTTGTTCCGGTTTTTCCCCCGCCGGGATGGTCGAATCCTTCTCGAATTGCCGATAATCCAGTACCTTCATAAAGAGCGCTGGAAAGCATGGAGCTCATAATATAAGCGGACTGAGAGTCAAGCACAGTATGATACTCTGGGATAGAACTCTCCAGAAGATTTCCGTTTCGGTCCCTAATGCTGTCTATACAGAATATTTCGGGTTGTATTCCATAATTAGCGAAGGCGCTGTACGCATGTATATTGTCTATGGGCAGTATTTCCGCCGAACCTATGGCCATAGAGGGTACCGGGCTGAAAAATCTTGTATCAACACCGAAATTTCTTATATGTCTTATTACATTAGCCGGTCCTATTTTCATTAAAAGTTTAATCGCAATCAGATTCTTGGAAACCGCCAGGCCGCGCCGCAGAGTACAGGGGCCTTCAAACTTTCTGTTGTAATTTTCGGGTGTCCACATTCCGTCTTTTGTTTTAATTGAAAATGCCTGGTCCAGAAGAACGCTGGCAGGGGAATAGCCGGCTCTGGATATAGCATAGGAATATACAAATGGTTTCACAGAAGAACCCGGTTGCCTGAAAGCCTGTGTTGTTCTGATGAATTTGCTTTCAGCGTAGTCCCGTCCCCCGGTGAACGCAAGTACAGCTCCGGTTTTGGAGTCCATAGAAAGAAAGCAGGTCTGCATGACTCGGTGCTGCAGAGTGTCATCGAGAGATTTATTGAATTCACGAAGTGCGGCAGCCAGCGAATCGATCCTGTCGGCAGGATTATCAGGGAGATTGTGTTTGTAAAGATAGTAATTTACTGATTTCCTGAGAGAGTCGCGGCCTAATTTAAAATTTTTTCTTATTTTCCAGAGCCCGGGTTCTTTTATGAATTTGTTGTCATGAAAAGCCTGCATTTCCGACAAATGTGAGGAAACGGAAGAATCCAGTATCTGCTGATGGTTATAATTAAGAGTAGTATAAACCGAGAGTCCTCCGGTATAAAGCTGCTTCGTTCCGTATTCGTCCTCTAAGTGTCGCCGTATCATTTCAACAAAATAGGGGGCTTTGCCGATTCCGGACTCTTTCTGTCTTAAATTCAGCCCGGCCGAAACAGCATGCGAGTATTCTGTAGAGTCTATATATTCAAGTTCCAGCATACGCCGAAGTACAAGGTCGCGCTTTCTGATTGCCGCATTCATATGCCTGTCGGGACGGAAAGCATTTGGTCTTTGCACCATTCCGGCAAAACAGGCTATTTCCGAGAGGCTAAGTTCATTCGCGTTTTTGCTGAAATATTTTTCCGAGGCTGCTTCTATTCCGTATGCTCCGGCGCCCATATAGACCTGGTTAAGGTACATCTCAAAAATTTCTTTTTTGGTATAAGTCTTTTCAAGGCGGATCGCGGTTATGGCCTCCCTGAGCTTTCTAGAGATGGTTTTTTTGGCAATTCCTATTTCTTTGGAAGCATAAAAGAGGTTTTTTGTGAGCTGCTGCGTAATAGTACTAGCCCCCTGTTCAGCTCTGCCGGCGAGTATATCTGTCCAGACAGCGGCAAGGGTTCTTTTTACTGATATACCCCAGTGATTAAAGAAGTCATTATCTTCGATTGACAGAAATGATCCTAAAAGAAACCTTCGCGTCTCTTTTGAAAGTGTATCAAGGGTTAACGGTATTCTTATTTCATAGCTGAATTCTTTCAGCATAACGCTGTCCTTGGAATATACCCGCGTTATAAGATCTGTCTTTATATTTCCCAGCTGATGAGGGGAACGCAGGTCGTCGATCACATAGCTCACCGAGCCCCATATAAAACCTCCGAAAACAAAAAAACCAACGGTTACCAGAACAAGGGTAATCCTGATTTTTTTTACGGTAATCTTTTCCTTTTCGTCGGGAGAGATTCCTTCAATATATTTTTCGAAGAAGAAGAATTTTTCAAGCGCATTTTTTAACATTGATATAAAATAATTAACTCTAAGAAAATTGTCAATCAGTGTATTTTGCATTTGGAAAACAGACATGACTTGTTTCATATTATTGGTATGAAACCTTTATTCCGCGGAATTTTCATAATAATCTCAGCCTCTATTTTTTTTATTTCGTGTAAGACAGATGACTCGGAAGAGAAAAAGAGTCGGTTAATGCAAGTTCCGACTGTCTTTCCGGAAATTATAGCCCGGATTCCGAAAGATTCTTCCTGTTTTACCCAGGGGCTTTTCCTTCATGAGGGAGAAATATTTGAAAGCTGCGGATTATACGGACAATCCAGACTGAGGGTAATTAACGCGGTTACCGGTGCTCTTGTAAAAGAGACAGAAATAATAAACGGGTATTTTGCCGAAGGTTGTGCGCTTTCGGGAAACAAAATCTTTCAGCTTACCTGGAGAAAAGGTACCGCGTTTATCCGGGATATCCGTACGCTTTCCTGTGTCGATACAATTTATTATGACGGGGAGGGCTGGGGGCTTTCGTCCAAAGGGACTGATACCCTTATGATGTCTGACGGTACGGATAAAATTCGTTTTTATGACCCGAATTTCAACCTTCTTGATAAAATCAGTGTTATATACCCTGACGGACGTCCGGTTTTCAATTTAAATGAGCTTGAATATGCCGGCGGCTGTATTTACGCCAATATATGGAAAACTGCTGATATCGCGGCGATAAGCCCTCTTTCCGGTGAGGTTCAGTATATAATTGACTGTTCACTGTTAATCGCCGAGGAGAATACAGATGACCCTGAGAATGTTCTAAACGGAATCGCCTTTGACCAGCTTTCCGGAGAGCTACTTATAACCGGTAAAAGATGGAGAAACATATACAGAATAAGGGGGGGGCTCCAAAGAAGTGAGATCTATTAAATGAAATTTATCCGGGACAGAGAACATTATTCGGATTTTTTTGAAAGGTACGTTTTGAAGGCCGAAAAGTATATTTGGATTTCATCGGCTAATGTTAAGGATATGCATATTATATCCGGTAAAAGGAGTGTTTCTTTTCTCAGGAAATTCTCAGAAATGGCTGAATCCGGTGTCTGTATCAGATTAATTCACGCTGGCGCGCTTTCAAGTCCGTTTAAAGAAAGCTTTGATCTTGAACCCTCACTGTTTAAGGGAGGAATGGAGATGCAGGAGTGTATAAGAGTTCACAGTAAACTTGTTATTGTTGACGGTGTTCTGGGTTATTGCGGCAGTGCCAATATAACCGGTGCCGGCATGGGCGCAAAATCAAGGAAAAACAGGAACTTTGAAACCGGATTTATTACAGAGAATGCTTTAGAAACACGCCCGCTTGCGGATTATTTTGATCGGTTGTGGATGGGGGAAGAGTGCCGGGATTGCGGCAGAAAAAAAATGTGTCCGGACCCCATAATATGAGTTGGTAAACCCGTTCAGGGGTCCGGAAATAATTTTAATTAGAAGCTTATAACTGTTTCAAGGTTCATACGTTTTTCGGATTTGAATTCTTTTCTTCCTGTTCCGTCCGATTTTTCATCAAGAACATATACATACTGATTGTCATAAAGAAGAACAACCCCTTCAGAAACTTTGAATCCCACCTTGTATCCCATTATTGTATACGGTGTAGGTTCAAGGAGAGTGTCATATGCTTCTTCTCCGTCGCTGTTTGTTTTCATGGGATAGGTTCCGATATTGTCTTTATGATAATAGGCGGAAACATCTGCTATCTTGAATTTTTCTATGATTCTTTTTACGGTTTCACCGACACCGGCCTCTGCCTTTATTGATCTTGACTTTTTGGGAGCGGCCAGAGTATCATCCTCATAGGATATGGACATGAAATCCGCTCCGGCTCTCGCGGTTATCAGATTGACTATATTAAGAGAGGCTCCGGCGTACACACCTGACATGGTTGTGCCGTCATATCTTTCCAGGAAATAATCTTTTGCGAGAAGGCTTTGATCTTTATACATTTTCATTCTGTCAAGTTCATAGGCTTTGTCGAAGTAGCCTGCTTTAAATTCATCCTTAAAGTATCTGTATTCGAGACTCATGTTAAGCGGGCCGATATTGGCGAGTATACCGGGAGCCGTTATGCCGAAGCCCTCAGAGCCGTGTGAGTCATTTTTTGTCGAGTCGTCTATCGTCATGGCATATTGCCCGTAAACGGTAAGACCAAGTATCCCCTTGGAAAGCACGGGGAGCCCTATATCCGCGCCGAACATGGAAATCGGGTCTTCTCCTTCAATAAAACCCCGGGTCTGTTCTATATAAGCGCTGTCCTCTCTCTGGGCCACAGCCGTTATTTCATCTTTAGTGGGTTGAGAGTATTTTTCTTTTATTACTCCTGTATCGGCTATACACCATCTTTTGTTATCGGGGAATTCATCAAGGAGGTCCGGGCATTTGTCGCCGTCGCGGTCTCTCAGAGTAGCGCGCTGGTTCATATCGGTGACAAAACTGACGCCTGTCTCAAGATTACTTAGAACCGGGAGTCCCGTTGTCTTAAGAGGTTTTATCTTGCCTCTTAATCCTACCAGTGCTCCGCCTTTCTGGAAATCCTGAAAGTTGTTGACCATAAGTTCGGTGCCGAAACCTAACGGTCCGATATCGTTCAGTTCGAAATCAAGACCGAGCATTTTTACTTCAGGGTACTGCATGGCATTCGAATAGCCGGACATTATCAGGCCGTATCCGAGCGTCACATTGTCGAGAGCTCCGACTTTTGCATAGAGTTTATCGCCCGGATGGCCGTATCTCACGTAGTATATTTTTCTCAGTATAGATTCCACCGCTTCGGTGGCATTGTCAAACTGCCACCCTTTATCGCTGATCTGTGAATTTTGATCAATGAAAAGTTCAATATCAAAAGCCACGCCAAAATTTCCTATCGGTATATCCGGACGCAGACTGAGTCTTGTCCATTGCTGACCGTTTATTGTAACAGATCCAACGCTCATGCTGGTTGACATGCCGGCGCTTTTACCTTTAGAGTCATCAGGCTCTTCTTTCTCTTCGGTTTCAGCGGTATCCGGTGTACTATCAGCAGTCTCCGGAGCTTCGGCGGGGGGGGCCGGAACAGGAGCTGCAGGAGCGGGGGAAGGTGATTTCTCAGCGGCGGAACCCTCTTTCGGTCCGGATTCTTTTTCTTCCTTCTGGTTCTTTTCATCCGCAATATCCGTTGATCCTTTTTCTACAGATACTTTTTCGCCCGCGGCGACTTTCCTGGTTTCTGCGCCGGGGGCTTTAGGCTTTATGAGTACGGAACCTTTTATTACGTTGAGTACGGTTTTTCCTGATTCAGAAACTAAAAGTCCCAGTTCGGTGCCGGTTACATTAACTGCGGCGGAAGGAGTCATAAATGCATAATCCGCTTTTCCATTATCTGTCGGTATCTCTGCTTCGACTGAACCGGATTTAATAGAGATTCGTGCTTTTTCAACAGCCGATGAATCTTTTCCGGACTGAGATATTTCATGAATAATTATGTCTGATTTTCCGGAGATATCAAGGATTGATCCGCCGCTGCTTTTAAGTTTCAAGGCCGCGCTGTCTAAAAGAATTATGCGTTCATTCCCCATGATCACGGTTTCAGCTGAAAGCAAAGTTGTGTCAATCGCCGAGTCGCCTTTTATAAGTAAGCTTACACTGCCGGTAAAAGATTCCGGTCTGAAGACTGCGCCGGCAGACGAATCTACAGAATCAGTCTGAGGCGTTGGCACAATCGGAGCCGTTTCATCCGCTAATACCGCGAAAGTTAGGATGAGAATAAAAGCAAAGATTCTGAGCATCAAAGACCTCCTGAAAAATGTTGAATTTCTCTATGAAAATATAGATAATAATAAATAACTTATTCAGCAATATATGTCAACAGATCTGATTGATATTAGTTATTTTATCCAACTGGATATGGAATCAAAAATTATGTTAAAATCATTTTTTATTGTACTTTTCTCCGTCTTCTGCGTTTCCGGAGCAGGAATACTTTTTGCGTATTCAAATGAAAACCACGGCGGATGGGATGAAAAAATTTATAAAAAACTGCGAAGTTACTATCAGAGCCGTTTTAGTACCGATGTATATTTTGTTGATATCGGAAGCGCAGATGACAGCCGTGAGATAAGTATATTCATTGAGTCCCTCAGGGCCAAAAGGCCGGAACTGCTTGTTATTTCCGGTGAAGAACTTCTAAAAGAATCATGTTATGAATTAAAAAAGATGAAGTCCGTACCGGTTCTTTTCTGCGGAGTTTCGGATTTTCTTGAGTCAGGTCTTCCGAGCGGAAATATAAGCGGTGTCGGAATGGCTGAACCTTTCGCTTCAGCCATTGATGCGGCTGAAAGAACAATGCCGCCGATTAAGCAAATATGTGTTGTGGGAGATAAATCTCATTTTGTGGCATCCCAGGAAATAGAAATGATCTGTGAAGATAAAGGGTACAAATGTGACTCATTTTTTCCTGAACCCCGTTTTGAAAAAATCAGGAAGATATTAACCGATAATGTATCTGAACGGACGGTTTTCATTATGCTGGGGCTAAAAAAAATAATAGATGAACACAATAATATTGTCGCGGACAGTAAAATCGCAAAAGCAATTGAAGAAAACGGGGTCAGAGTGGTTGCTATAGACAAAACATGGGCGTCAAGGGGGGCATTATGCGGCGCGCTGCCGGAAGCTGTGCACCATGCTGAACTTATCTGCGAGATGGGTGATGAAATTTTCCATGGAAGACCTGTTGCTGATTTATCTGTTCTAGTCCCGAAAAAAGGGAGAAAATTCATAAACAAAAAAAAGGCCGACAATTTCAGGCTTAAGGTACCCGATATACTTCTAAAGGATTTTCAGATAATACGCTGAAATTAGTCCAAAGGATTGCAATGAAGAAAAATTTTCAGATTATTTTCCTTTTACTTTTCATGCCGGCTTTTACCAATGCCGGTATTTCCGGCGTTTTTCCGGATATTGATAAAATGACAGACTCCAGAAAAGCTTCGGAAATGATCATCGTTTACTATACAGAACCGGAATTTGTCCGGGAGAACAAACCGGGCGGCGTACTTATAATGCAGCCCCATATGGTGAAACCCGGTGAACTGCGTCGGGAAATTTCAGAATGTTCAAATAACGATGGTGTACCCCTTATGGTTGCTATTGACCAGGAGGGAGGAAAGATTAACCGGCTTAAAAAAATAAAAGGCTTTCAAAATTTGCCTTCAGCTTCCGAAATGGCAAATATGGATGATCAGGCAGTCACAAAAACTGCCTTTAGAGCTACACGCTATCTTAGAGGTCTAGGTATAAACACTAATTTTGCGCCGTGTCTGGATCCTTCCAGAGATTATAAAGGCAGGAAAACGTTTATGGCCCGGCTGGGGCGTTCTTTCGGAAATGACGGAGATTTGATTTTAAAAAAAGCGGGTGCATTTATAGAGGGAGTTGAAAAAGGAGGGGGAGCCGCTGTCGTGAAACATTTTCCCGGATATGACGTGGCAGGAAATTCAGATAAAACTCCGGAGTTTTCGGATGCCGGAATTCTTCAGATCAGGAATACTGCTTCTCTTTTTGAGAATATTTCCTCCAAATGTGACGCGCTGATGATGAACAATATAATATATTCATCGATTGACAGTCTTCCGGCGGTACTCTCACCCAATATTACCGGAATGGCAAGAGATATGTGCGGTGATTCCATGGTTATTATTACTGATGATCTCTGGGCGGCGTCGATCAGGCATTATGTGGCTGATAAATCGGCGGGAAACCACAAAAATATCACTGATTCCGATTTTGAGAAAATTGTGGAACTGGCTGTCAGGGCGGGTAATGACATGCTTCTTGTAACTTATTCAGATAAAATAGACATTATGGTAGAAAAAATCACAACTATGATGAAAGAAGATCCTGAGATTCGCGCTAAGGTTGACAGGAGCGTAGGGAGAATATTTAATTTTAAAAAAAGGTTTCTTTACGGGAAAGACTGATTATTCATCAGTAGGGAGTGATACCCTTATAAGGTTTCCATTTTCGTTGAATTGCACCTCGTCACAATAATTTTTTATAATGTAGAGCCCTCTTTTTCCTATGCGTGCGATATTCTCTTCCTGTGTTGGATCTGGTAAATTATTATAGTCAAACCCTTCGCCTTCGTCCATACAGGCGAAAATGAATTTACCCTTTTTAAGCAGATATCCTGCCAGAGCTCTTTTAGACATATCTTCCTTATTACCGTGTTCAACCGCATTTGAAAGTATTTCCGCGAGAACGACTTTGGCTCTGTAAACCGCTTTTTCGGAAACGCCGGAAAGAAGCGCTTCGCGCATAATAGAATTTATTATCTGCTCAATTTCATTATATATTCTTAATGTATATATTGAAGCATTTTCATCGGGGTCAAAACCAAGATCCCTTTTGAATTTCATATTGAGAGAGTCCTCTGAGGTATGCTCAACGCAGGCCAGAGAGACATCGTATTCGGGGGCCGATTTCTTTATATGGGTATTGTAGTCTGTCGACATATGAGCGGTCAGATCGCCGGCGCTCCTGAAAGCGTGTCGTCTGAAAGAATCAAGTACTCTGTCCAGTCCGTAGCTCTCAAGTTTCTCATTCTTATTTTCTCTAAGACCGTCGGAGAACAATAGAAGTTTGTCGCCGGGAAGGAAGGATGATTCTCCGGAATGGATCATAGGGTCAGAAGTAAGACAGAGCTCCAGGCTTTTCCCCCGGAGATCGGCTATTTCTCTGGTGCTTTTACGGTGAATGAAGGCTGAAACATTGCCGGCCTGGGCATACTCAAGCGCGCCCTTTTTCATGTCTACCTTCAGAGTAAAAAGGGAGATGCTGTATTCGACCGGTATTTGGTATATCAATTCATTATTTATTAATTCGAGAACTTTATTGAGCGGCAGCCCGATTCTTATATGGTTCATAAACGAGATTCTTGCCATAGCGGCGATCATAGCAGAAGGAACGCCTTTACCGAAGACGCTGAGCATCGCTGCAAGGAGGGTATCGGTATCAGGAGAATCCATAAAAAAAAGTTCTCCGCCGGTGCTATCCGCAGGTAAATAAATGGAAGAGGTATCCAGGTTGTTGGTACCGGGAATAATACCTCCGGACAAGCTGAACTGGATTTCCCTTATGAGCTGGATTTCTTTGCTGATCCGCCGGTTATAGTCCCTAAAACGGCTGTTAAGGTCGAGATACTGTCTTTCATATATTTTCTTTTCTTTGAGAGACTCTGAGAAGTCGGTTATTATGCGTATAAGTCCGGTTGCGGATCGCAATCCGGGTTCTGCGGGGACCATGTATATTCTGTTTCCGTAATCTTTTGAAAGCCGAAATTCAGGAGATGCATTGAAAATAACAGCGGGTACTTCAGGAAAATCAGCCAAAGCTTCTGAAGTAGTGCGGCATTCATTGATTCCGTCTTCAAATGCGAAAATTCCGTCCGGGAGGTTTTCTTCACCGGAATTATCCTCCCGATTAAATAACTTTATGAAGCCTTCCGAGTTCTGGATAAGCTTTAGGAGACTGTCTGGTGAGTTTATTATTATGATGCTTGATTTTTTCATTCTTTGTTTTCCGGCTGATTTCCGCCAGACATTATTTTTACTCTAATATCATTTTTTTCGATTTTTTTTTGCAATATATTTCAATGCATTGGAAAGCGACGGAATGTTATTAATTATTCCGAGATTAAGTTTTCTCAGCGCATTGAGGTTTTTAGAGTTCAGGCCGGATTTATGCGGCCTGTTTTTTTTCCGTTAAAAGAAGTACTACAGGTGAAGCTATATAAATGGAACTGTAGGTACCTGCAATTACACCAATTATGAGCGCACCGGCGAAGGTTTTGATTGTCGCGCTCCCCATAACAAAGAGAATGAGTACCGCTATGAAAGTGGTCAGTGATGTAACAATTGTACGGCTTAACGACTGGTTTATGCTTGTATTGAATATCTGGTTTTTGTCTGACTTTTTTATTATTCCGAGGTTTTCCCTTATTCTGTCAAAAATAACAATTGTGTCATTAAGAGAATATCCGACTATTGTCAGGAATGCGGCGACAATTGGAAGAGAAATTTCAATGTCAAGCACGGAAAATACTCCCAGAGTTATAATGACATCGTGGAAAAGTGCAGTAATGGCCCCTAGTCCATAATGCCAGCTGGGAAAGCGTATTGCAATATAAATGAGTATAACTACAAGTGAAAAGAAAATAGCCTGCATTGCTTTCCACCTGAGTTCTCCGCCTATCTTTGGACCTACCATCTCACGGCTTATAGAAGAATCGTCGATGTGAGACTGAGGAAATTCCTTTTTTAAATATTCGATGGCGGCTTGCATAAGGTCTTTATCGCTGTTTTCGGAAAAAGATTGCGCGCTTATGACAATACCGTTCCCGTCAAAAGTTTTAACTTCCGGACTCTGGAGGTCGCCAGAGGAAACGGTTTTTCTTATATTTGAAACCGAGGGGACATTAACCTCTTTTTTTTCTTCAACTGTTATCTCGTATTCTGATGATGCAAAAGATTTTTTTAATCCGTTGATTATTTTTTCAGTTTCCGTTTCATTTCTGGAATCGAAAAACAATATTGCATTCCCCGGGCCTTTTTGCTCGACATCGGTTATTTTTATAAGAGAAAAAGGTACATTGCTGCGGATATGGTTAGTGTTTCTTATTATATCGGTAATTTCAGATATGTCTTTGTCTTTTGGGTAATTAATCTCTATTGATGCGGTGGAAAACTTGAACTGAATTGTATAACCGCCTTCAAAGTCGATTGAGTAATTGGGCCCTCCCTTGAATACAAGTGATGTGATTGAGAGAACTATAAGGAGGGAGGAAAGTATGAAACAGGCGCTTTTCTTTCCGAGAAAGTCTATATTTGTACCAGAAGAAATTTTCATTTTAAACAAACCCTTATTTAATATGTGTTATATGCTTAACTTCTTGATTTCAGGTTTACGTGTAAACGCTTCGAATATCCACCTTGAGACAAATACAGCGGTAAATACCGAGCAAATAATACCGATGGACAATGTCCAGGCAAAACCCTTTATTGGCCCTGTACCGAACTGAAGCAGAATCATCGCAGTAAAAAGAGTGGTAAGGTTAGCGTCAATTATGGTTCTTATCGCTTTTTCGTACCCGGTTGCTATGCTTGAACGTACCGTTTTCCCAAGAGCAAGTTCTTCTTTTATTCTTTCGAAAATTATTACATTCGCATCGACAGCCATACCGATTGTCAGGATAAGCCCCGCTATTCCCGGCAGAGTAAGTGTAAATCCGAATCGGGAAAGTATAGCGGCTACAAGAATAAAATTTATCATTAGCGCCGTGTCTGCTATTATACCGGCTCCTCTGTAATAAAGTACCTTGAAGGCGATTATTATGAGAAAAGCATATATTGAAGCACTTATACCGCGGTTTATAGCGTCCTGTCCCAGAGAAGGCCCTACGGTTCTTTCCTGTATTATATTTAGAGATACCGGAAGGGCACCGGCACGCAGAATGATCGCTATGTCGCGCGCTTCTTCCATTGAACCGAGCCCGGTTATCTGGGCGCTACCGCCGGAGATCCGGTCTTTAATAACAGGTGCCATATAAACTGCGCTGTCAAGAACAATTGCGAGGCGTTTTCCTATGTTTGCACCGGTAAGGCGGGAAAAGCGCTTGGAACCCTTTGGGTCGAATTTCATATTTATAATGGCTGCGTTGCTTTCAAGCCCGGATTGACCAATGTTTTCCCGGGCCTCTTCGATTGATTCACCGGAAAGCTGGGTATGCTCTTTAAGATAATAGAGCTTTCTGAATTTGCGGCCGTCTTCAAGTTCCTGTGTATATGCGTCCCAGACAAAAGCACCTCCGGCAGGGACAGCGTTTCGTACTTCAGGATTTTTAAAAAGCTCTTTGACTTCTTCAATATTTTCTTCCATTACCGCTATATTATTATCTCTGGTGCTTGTCAGGAGAGAGGTAAAAGGTCTTTCTTTTCTTATCTCGTCTATTGTCTCGGGTTCATCTCCTGTCGAAACGTCTGTCTCTGAAACAATCTCCTCTTTTATTGAAGACCTTATATGCTCTTTAATACTTTCTTTGTCTTCCGGACTTTTTTCCGCGGCTGTTTCTTTTTCGTTTTCTGCTGACTTTTCTTCCGAAGAAGGTTTTTTGTGGAGTTCTTTAAGAATTGCTTTGTCTACGGCGCGAAGAGCGTAGTCAAGGTCTTCCGGATCCATAAGAAGTTTGAATTGAAGTCTCGCTGTTGATTTTATAAGTTCTCTGGCGCGCTCTATGTTATGAACTCCGGGAAGTTCCACTATTATTCTTGTCAGACCGTTTTTCTGGATTACCGGCTCAGATACTCCGAACTGGTCAACTCTGTTTCTTATTATTTCAAGAGACTGGTCCAGTGCCCTGGACACGTTTTCCTTGAAATTTTTTCCATCGAGTTCTCCTTTTTGTGTTCTTCTTCTTATCTCGGCGGTATCAAGCTCCATAACAAGCCTCGTTCCGCCCTGAAGGTCAAGTCCCAGCTTTATTATGTTGTTAACGGCTTCAGGGTTTTCCTCCTCGTATTTTTCCTGTTCGCTGAAAGTCATACCTGAAATTTTTATAGTGGGATAAAGAAAATAAAAACAGGCCGCGAGGGTAATTATAAGGAATATGAATTTCCATCTTAGATCTTTTTTCATATAGCGTCTGCTCTCCTGAGTGATTAATATTTAACATACCCGGTCAGGGCTTCAATTCAAGAACGATAAGATAACAAAGATTGGCTTCTCAAGTCAATAATTTTACTTACTTTGATTCCAGAACTTTTTTGACTGTTTCTACGACTTCTTTCGGATTAAGGGGTTTGGTAAGATAAACATCCGCTTTTACCCGTTTGCCTTCTTCTATGTCATGTTCCTGATTTAGAGCTGTAAACATTATAACGGTGACTTCTTTGCCCTTTTTTCCGGATTTTATTTTTTCGCATATTTCGAATCCCGTTGTTCCAAACAGGATTACGTCCAGAATGACCGCGGCAGGAGATTCTTTCTCCATTATCTTATATGTTTCCGCGGCATTAGATGCCTCGAAAACAGTAAAACCCTCAAGTTCAAGAAAAATTCTCAGTATTTTACGTATTCCCGACTCGTCATCAACGAGAAGTATTTTTTTTTCATCGCCCATATTGTCGAATCCTCAAGCTTAAAGGAAAAGTGAGACAACTATGAAATCAAGTATTAAAATCCAGACAGAAGCGGAAACAACAGAAGCTTTCGTCGATTTCCCTACTCCTTCCGCTCCGCCCACTGTGATATAACCGTAAAAACAGCCTGAAAGAGAAATTATACCTCCGAAAATAAAGGCTTTCAGAATCATTATAACAACATCTTTAATTTCAAAAAGGAGTTTAACACCGCTTAAAAATACATTAGAGTCTAGTTTGAATACAGTGACGGAGATTAGAAGCGCTCCTATTATTCCGGTAAGTCCGGAAATTATTGTGATTATGGGAAGCATCATTACGCTCGCGAAGAACCGGGGTGAATATAGAAACTCAAAAGGATCAAGTGAAAGGCACTGCATTGCGTCTATTTGCTCTGTTACATTCATTGTGCCGAGTTGCGATGCCATTGCCGCACCAATGCGGCCCGCGACAACAAGCGAAGTCAGTACCGGGCCGAGCTCAATCATGACAGCTTTTCCTACTGCTGTGCCCAGGTATGTCGCGGGAATTATATCAGAAAAAAGAAATTTAGGCAGCCACGCAGTAACTATCCCGGTAAAAAAGGATGTAATTATAACAAGCGGGAGAGAGGTTATCCCGATTATCTGCATTTGCTCCACTGTAATATGGAAATTACGGAATATCTTGGGTATTTTTGAAACAGTATGTATTATGAAAAGCATAAACCGTCCGGCCTCCTGAAGCGTCAGTCTCACTGATCGGCCGATTTTTTCCGGGAAGTCAAATACAGGAAGGCTCAGTATTTCATTTTTCATCTTTAACCTTAAAGAGGGTTTAAAAACGATTACTAATATAAATAATTAGGCGTTATGCTTACAAATAAAAAACCGGCCCTTTAAAGAGCCGGTCTATGTCTTTTGCCTTTTCAGGTAATTAATTTCTGTTCTTAATTTTTGAATAAGTTTATTCTTCGTTTTGGCTTTTGCTTATGGAAGCAACTTTAAGAGGCTTTTCATCCTCGTTAATTATCCGTCTTTTTACGACTGTTCGTCTTCCGTGTGAAATGATATTTTCATTCTTTTCTATTTTCTTATCGGGGGTATTCGAAGAAGGTTCCGTTACCTTGGGCGCAATATCTTTTCGGGGCTCGGGCCGGTTATTTACGGATTCGTTTTTATCGGCAGATTTGTCGGCGGAATTATTGCTGCCGCGGTTGTTTTTATCATTGCGGTTATTCCGGTTGTTTCTGTCGTTACCATCGTTACCATCGTTACCATCGTTACGGCTGCCTCGTTCGTTACGGTTATTTTGCCCGCTTCTTCTGTTTGAACCTCCGCTGCTGCGTTTACTTCTACGGCGGTTTGAGCCTGCGTTTTTGCCTCCGCGGTCATTGTCGTCCCGGAAGTATTTCTTGTTGCGGCTTTTCTCCTGTTCGGCATCGGCGTTTTTAAGTTTGTTGTTGATCTTCTTAAGAGAGCCGTTCAGACTATCATCTGATTTATGAACTGCCCCTTCCTTGATTTTATTTCGAATGCCGAAGATAAGCGCGAAACTTAAAAGCTGCAGTATGCCGAGAAGCCCTATCAGCAGATAAATGATTTGTTGATGTGTTGTTAGTTCATTCATGTTATCTTTCCTCTTTTGTCTCTGTTGGTTTAGGTGATGTCGTCAAGATCAATCTCATCTATTTCCTCGAAACTTTTGATGATGCTGTTGATTCTTGCGATACTTTTCCTGATGGCCGCGACTCTGCTTGTTACGGTAAGCATGAGAAGCAGGAAAAAAACAAAAGAACAGATTGATATTATGTGAATGGCAAAAGACATTTGGATAATAATCTAAGTAAAATAACAGGCAAGGGTCAATATTTTTTTTTCATTTACTACCTGAGTATCATGAGCTTTTTAACTGCACTCTCTTTTCTGGTCTTGTTTTTTATAATGAGTTTGTAGTAGTAAACACCGTTCGCGAGGAGTCTGCCATTTTCGTCTCTTCCATCCCAGATAAGGGGATTTTTCTCCAGAACTTTTGCCAGACGCCCGTTCTGGGTGAAAATTTTCACCTTGGCTTCTGTTCCTGAGGCAATGGTGGATTTGTAGTAGAACCGGGTGGCTTCTGAAAAAGGATTGGGGAAATTGAATACATCGCTAAGTGCAAAAGCCGAATCGGATTCAAGAAATTCAAGATCGATCATCCGTTTTGACAGATTACCGAGAAAGTCGGTTGAATAAACAGTGAGCAAGGTTGTGTTATTCTTGTCGTTATAGAACATGGAGTCCGGATCGAAAACAATTTTTCCGTATGCGTTCGAAATGTCGGAGTTTCCTTCGGCATAATCAATATATCCTTCAGGAAGCCGCCGTTTTTTTACAAGACCTGATTTGTTGCTTATAGTGTACCATACCCCCATGTCCGGGAGCCTTGAGCGGATATCAACTCCGTTCTGGTCGGAAAATTTTATTCGTATTGAATCTGCGCTTCTGAGCTTGGATGTATTTGTGAGGAAAACAGTGTCAGTTGTGCTTCCCGACTCGGTAAGAGTGAAAAAGGAAATAGCAGGGCCTTCAGTATCATCTCCGATATTTATAGTGCATGTCGAACCGCTGCCTGAACGGAGAGTATCTATGCTCAGGCCTGCGTTTTTATGTCCGTTGTGCGTTGAGGATGAGTAGATTTTAAGTTGCAGGCTGTCTTCTGAGACGGGAATCGAGGCCTTTGTCACAATGATTCCGTTAAATTTTCCGCCTGTAATTTTAATTCCTTCCGCAGATACAACAGGGTCTCCTTCGGAATCATAAAAAAGTGTAGTGTCGGTGCCCAGACCGGTTGCCAGGATTACACTGCTTTTATATACCGGACTTAAGACATTTACCGAAAGGAACCCGTCGTAATCACTGTACAGAGTGCTGTCATCTATGTTTATTACCGATCCTGATATCCGTATTTTCTCAAATTTATTCAACTCTATTGAATCAAGAGCAACTGTAAGGGTATCTTCTGTTTCAGTACCGGAACTGTCTTCATAGCAGTATTTGGATATACTGTCGATTTTGATCAGCTTATCCAGTCTAAATGGGAAAAGGGCGGGATCTCCAAGTACCATATATTTATTTGAGTTTGAGGCATAGCCTCCGGATATTCTTCTTTTTGTCTGGCGAAAAGCCATTCCGAGAGAGATGTTGTCAGGCGCGTTGAATATTTCGTAAAGGAATTGCTGTATGAAAGTTTTGTTGTAGTTCGCATTGGTACCCCGTACTGCGGAAACGGTTGCAGAGGCCCCTCCTGAAATGTGGTTTAAAAGGGCTTCTGAGAGGCCTTCGCCGGCTTGTTCGAAACGTCCGACAGTGCATGAGCCGGATATTATAAGCGGGAGCCTTCTCTGATTGTCAAGAACAGATTTGATCCTGTCGGCGTTCATGATGTTTTCATCCGACCACTGATATTCACCGCCGTGGCCGAAATATATCATCATTCCGGTTCCGCTGTTTATCCGGTCTATTACAGCCTGTTCCGCATCCGGTTTCCGTTTTGTCTGCGGATCTCTTAAGTAGTTCGCAAGATAGATTTTATTAAATCGGGTAATTCTCGCGCGAGGAGTATTATAGGCGGCAACAGATTTATAAACGTCCTCAATGTCGTCGGTATGGCAAAAGCCTTCATCAATTCTGGTTAGCTGGCTGTCATCATCAGCCACATACGTTATTGAGTTATGCCATTCTCTGACGGCGTTTGTATCGAATGACGCAATCTTTTCCACTATGGCCGAGGCTTGACTTCTGTTATATGCCGGAAGTCTTCCGAGGAAAAGACCCTCCGATGTTGAATCACTGCCGGGAAAAACGGCAAACAGCTCATCTGTAAAGTCATTGTCTGTTTCTGAAAAACGGGGTGAGAGACCTTGCGGACAGGGGCCGAAGGCAGGAAATTTATTGTAGGAAGTGTCGAGACTGTACCCCTTCGGGTCATATGTACCTGTTCCCATAAAAACAGCATATACAGGCCAGACTGTTCCGTTTCTCATTACAACGTCGTTTAAGAAGTTTCTTATGGCAAAAGGAGATTTTTTGCCCGCATTATACTGATTATAAATATCCTCGAGATGAATTACAGCGGGAGAAAGTGTGTCAAAAGAGGTGAATGAGGCACGGTGCTCCGCAAGTTCTTCGGCGGCATCCGAGAATTCTTCTGGAGTAAGAATAAGGTAATCATAGTTGAATCTGACAGATCCGAGATCACGCACTGTGTATCCGGCTGCTGAAGGAGGGTTTACCTTTTCGATGCCGGAGGGAGTCAGGAATCCGCTCTCAGAAGTAACCACATAGCGTTTGAAGTTATGTCCCGAAGAAATATCATATTCCGGAGCGTCTTCCCAGGAAATTTCAGGGCCGTAATTATTTGCAATAAACGCGACATTTCTTTCATCCGTTATGTCAAAACAAAAAACGGTGTCCGAGGAAAACCCCGTTACTTTGTATATTGATGAATCCTGGCTGTTATGGCCGAAAATATTAAGTGTTTTATCGCTACCTGCTTCAAGCTTGGTTTCATAGCATGCCGCTATATAATCCAGATACGGATAATCCGAAATATTTACATACCGTGAGGAAATATCTATTCTCAGCTTATAGGAAGATTCTCCTTCGTCATTTACAGTAGTATCTTTTATGTAGAGTTCCGAAGTATGCGCCATTTCAGAATATTGGTCTGAAGATGCGGACGAAATTGAGCAGTCTATGTTGTAATTGGAATGGTTGAGTGGTTTTCCGTATTTACTGTTGAAGCTTGGAAGTATATATAAAGGCCCGCCACGGTATTTATAGTCCAAATAGAGTGTTTTTGTCATAACAGGGGATGTGAATAAAGACCAGTTCCAGTTATATTTTCTGCCTTGGTCAGCATAATTCGCGGTCAGCACGGAGTTGGATTCGAAATGTTGAGGATAAAGCTGGGTTGTCACCTCGGCGTCTTTATCGGAAGACTTATCATAAACAGACATCCGTTTTACAGACAGAGGGGAAGGTTCATAAACAAGCCAGTAGACATTTTTATTGGTATGAGGGTTTATTTTGTAGGTGTATTTTCTGGGGAAAGGTGATTCTGTGTCCGGTTCCCAGTAGTTCGCACCTTTTCCGTAAAACAGAAGCGAATTGGAATTTTCAAGAAAGCCGGATCCGCTCAAGTCTCTTTCATATAAAGCATGCATAACCATATTGGTGTCCATTGAAAAAACGGTTCTTTCCATTGATGGCAGAGGGGCTGCGGGCAACTGCCTGCCGCAGCCCGTCCAGAGAGTAAAATTGCCGAGTTCATATGTTTTTCCCGCGCTTAAAGGGAGGTCGGAAGCTGTAATACTGTATATACCGTTTTCCTCTATACTATATTCATATGAATCTCCGATTTTTATTCGGAAAACTTCAGCGTAAGGATTGTCAAAGAATTTTTGCGGGTATTTCTTGTCAGTTGCCGCGGTTTTAAATGCCGGTCGGCTTATACCCATGGAAAGCGCAGATTCTTTGTTTAAGAAAAGAGACTTGACCGATGAAGCCTCAAGCCCGCCGGGGGGTGGGCTTCTTCTCGCTTGGTCTTTAAATCTGATTCTGAAGTTCATGGATTTATAGTATATTCCTTCGTCGGGTGAAGTCGCGGAGAAAGGATTTACCGTTATTCTTATTGCCCATCTGTTTAGTATTTTGAAAGGACCGGATACGGAGTAATTCCCGGCCGGGAAAACACCCTTGGAAAGCGAAAACGGGGAATATTTTTCCTCAATATATTTTATGCCGGCTGATTTTCTTTCCTTACCTGTTTCCGGAACAGGCAAAAGACTGTAGGGGAAGCGGAACGGGACTTTTTCTGAGCCGGTGATGGTGACTTCCGGAGTAGTACTTCCCGGTACTGCAATATAGAAAACAGTTTCGGGAAGCTTCGGCATTTTTTTCTCGGAAGTAGCGGAAGGAGCGCCGGCTGCTGAAATTGAGATAAATTTTCTGCCGTCCTGAAAAACCGTATCAATTTCAAGTTTTCCCGGCTTGTATTCGAACTCGAATTCTTCCAATGACTCCTGAAGAACCTTCGTGTCGGCAAAATTAGCGGATACAGCTAAGAGGACCAATGCTGTTAATAAAAGATTCCTCATAATAGGTAAATATATTATTTAGGCTCTTCTGATTACAAGGGAAGGACGGAAGCGTGAAATAACGATTTATTCTATCCGCTGAAATTATACCACTTCATTATGCTTTCAATTAAAGACCTGTCACGTGGGGATATCTCTGATATGCGGAAGCCGGTATAAAAGTAAGACTCATTTTCTGCAGGTTTTGTCCATCTGGATACAATCGTCATATTAATTTCTCTGGAAGTCTTTTCTTCATCGGGATTGTCAAGAATGCACTTGAACTCTTCGTGGGCCGGTATGCTGTTCTCACAGATTAGCATCATGCCCTCGGTAGTGAGATCTATAATTCTTCCGATAAGACTTTCGTCTTCGGCGTTTTTTACCGGAAGATAAAAAATGAGATTAATTCTTTCCTGTCTTCTGTTTTCCATGATTCTAATATTAACAAAATATCCTGTCTTTGTCAATGAAAAAGCGGGTCGGTCTTATAATAAAAGACCGATCCGTAAAATTAAAAATAGCTTGCTCCGGAAGAGGGCCCTTCTGTGCTTATAGATATTTTCGGTAGTAGGTTTGATTTTTGCTAAAATACTGAATTTGAATTCAAGATAAAATCCGGATCTTATTTCAGAATATTGTCGTTTCTAAGGGTGTTTAAAGTGTGTGGGTTCTCAATATTATTGAAGTTCTGGCTAAACTAGAAAGCGGAAGCGACTTTAGTGGCGTATAGCACAAACGGGATTAGATAGATTATCGTGCGGGTGATTTAGCCGGTTCCGGTGAAAAAAAATTAGCGCGTACGGGAGTCGAACCCGTGTTACCGGCGTGAGAGGCCAGCGTCCTGAACCACTAGACGAACGCGCCATTAAGTTTGCTCTTTCAAAGCCGAGGTAATTATAATTATTTTATATATCATCTTTCAATGTTTTTTTTATGCCGGAGAAAGGCGGAGTGAATTGGGATTTAATAAAAATACATGCCTCAGGATAATAGATGCCAATCTAAACCGGCTCACGGAAGGTTTGAGGGTTGTTGAGGAGCTCTGCCGGCTGGGAGGGGGCTCCGCGGAGGTCGTTTCAGCTGTGCGGGCAATACGCCATTCCGCCGGCAATACTGCAAAAAGACTGTTTATATCCGGACTGGATTACATTTCATTGAGAGATTCGGAAAACGACCCGGGGCGTAAATATAATTCTGAATCCGAAATGTCACGCGAAAATATAGAGAATATTTTTCGCGCTAACTTCAAAAGGGCTCAGGAGGCTGCCAGGGTCCTGGAGGAAATCAGCAAATCTATTGCTCCGGAATTTACAATGGAATTTAAGGAACTCAGGTTCCGGCTCTATTCTGCCGAATTAAATACGCGAAAAGAGTTTTATGGCAGGTAAATAATATTTGTATTACAGTCAGGGATTTTACTATTTTCAAATATACTGAGACTTGAATAACGAATGCATATAAAATCAGAAAGGGACTCCGCTATGAGACTGCTTTTTACCTTGTCTGTCATTAGTTTGACTTTATTCTTCTTTATGTCCGGATGCAGCACTGCTTCTGAGGCCGAAAAACTTTATGAGCAGGGTAAATATAAAGCCGCGATAGAGAAACTGACATATTCTCTCAACCAGGGGAAAGGCGGTAAGGCTGAAGCAGAGCTTCTCACTAAATGTCAAAATGCCCTCGAATTGCACGAAGCGGACTCTCTTATAAAGGCCGGCGGGGAGAAAGAAGCCATAAAGATTATATATGCTGTTCTTATTTCGGACAGTTCCAATAAAAAGGCTGCTGAGCTAATGTCTGCCGCATCGGGGGTTATTGCCGCGAAAGTTGAGTCAAAACTCATTCCGGCAGGAAAATTCGAGGAAGCTGTTGAGAACCTTGATTTCGTCATGAAATATAACCGTTCGGACTCTGCCCTTTATATACTTTTTGCAGAGGCTATGGAAAAGAAAAACAAAGGTCGTCTCGTTTATGAGGTTGTTGCAGCTTGGAAAGACGCCTATGAATATAATCCCGAATGCGGTAAATGTGAAAAAAAAGTGAATCTTATTGAGGAAAAGTCGATTCCCTACCGTCAGGCATTTAAAACTTATATCTCAACGGTTATAAAAAAGGATTATAACTCCTGGCTCCGAATGCTTCATCCCAGCTATCCCAGGAGTGTAAATAATGATTTGAAGCGTCTCCGTGAAATGGATTACGATGAAAAGGACATACCCTACCATAATATGAAAGAATATTTTTACGATTTTGTGGCTAAAATGCCGGAAGATATGAATGTTAAGGAAAAGGAAATGTCTCCGCCCGAGATTAAAATTATTGGTTTTCCTAATCCAAATACAGCAGTTGTTTATTATGTTTATTCTAAACAGAAAGCTGTGTGTGAGTCTCAGAAGATAATTCGGGCAGGCAGCTCTTTCAGGTTTTTCAGAGAAGAAAAAAGTGATGTTCCTGCCGATATCTAAGCGCAAAAATGCCACCCGTATTTTTTATACCGCTTTTTTATGCCGTGGTTTTTCCTTGGAGTGTACGGGCAGGTATGTCTGAGTTAATCCTTTCTGATACTGAGAAGGATATCCTCATACGGGCTGCAGAATCTTCGGTAAGATCGGTAGTAACCGGTGAGGGATCTGATTGCCAAATACCTGCGGAAGGTGCCCTTAGCCAACACTCAGGAGTATTTGTTACTGTTAAAAAAAATGGTGGACTTCGGGGCTGCATCGGAGTTATAAATACGGATGAGCCTCTAAATAAGACGGTTCCGGAATTAGCTGTCAGTGCCGCAACGCGTGATCCCAGGTTTGCGGCGGTTTCTGTCGGGGAACTGGATTCGCTCTCTTTTGAAATATCTGTCTTAACCCCTCTTGTAAAATTGAAGAGCACAGAAAAAATAATACCCGGAAAACACGGCCTATTTATTAGAAAAGGAGCAAAGAGCGGGCTTCTTCTTCCACAGGTAGCTTTAGACTACGGATGGGACAGAGAGACATTTCTTGAGAATACCTGCCTTAAAGCGGGGCTCGCCGCGGATGCTCGGAATTATCCGG
>CAYNYI010000045.1:0-23149 GCA_964401455.1 uncultured Fibrobacterota bacterium | reverse complement strand
AATATTTGTTCAATTTCTTTTGAAAGTTCGTATTTAGTGAAGGGTTTTTTTATAAATCGGGAGATCCCGCTGTCATATATTTTTTCCCTTTTTTCATCGATAGCATACCCGGAAAGAATCATCGCCTTCAAGGTAGGGTTTATTTTTTTCAGGCGCTCAAATGTCTCAAGACCGTCCGGGGGCGGCATTATCATATCCAGTATAACAAGATCAATATTTTCATGACAATCCCGGTATATTTCTTCCGCTTTGTTACCGCCGGAACATTTTTGAACCTTATAACCGAGAGATTCGATGAGAACGGAGGCTGTCCTTCTAAAATCGGCATCATCATCTACAAGCAGTATCTTGCCCTTTCCCATTACCGGTATATCACAGAGTATGCCGTTTTCTCCCCGGTCATCTTCGGAAACAGGCGGAAAATAAAGAGAGAAAACACTGCCTTTTCCGGCTTCTGACTCAACCTCAACAACACCGCCGTGACTAACAACGGTACCGAAGACCGCCGCAAGCCCCATTCCTGTACCTTTACCCTGCTCCTTTGTTGTAAAAAAGGGGTCAAAAATCCTGTCTCTTATATTTTCCTCAATTCCCGGTCCGGTATCCCTGACCGATATCCGTATATAGCCCCCGGGAAGTACCTCATTTTGCATATTCGAGCATTTTTCCTGCGAAAGTTCTACAAAGTCGGTGGAAAATTTTATTTCACCGCCGTCAGGCATTGCATCACGCGAATTAATAGCCAGATTTATAACCGCGTTCTGTATCTGGGTTTCATCCCCCATTATTCCGGAAGGTCCGGCATTAAGCGACTGACTTATTTTAATATTTTTATTGACGGTGTTGCGAAAAAGACTGACTGTCTCAAAAACCAGCCTGTTAATATCCAGGTATTCGGTACGGTATTTGCCTTTTCTCGCAAATGAAAGAAGCTGCTCTGTAACGTTTGAAGCATTTCTTACCATTTTAATTATGCTTTCCGAATAATCCCTTACTGAAGAAGTTTCATAAGGGAACTCCCTGATCATTTCCGCGCACCCCATTATGCTTGCAAGTTGATTATTAAAATCATGCGCGACACCACCTGCAAGCTGCCCCACGGCTTCCATTTTCTCGGAGTGAGAAATCCTTTCCTGAAGCTTCTTTTTTTCTGAAACATCGATACACATACCCATGAAACCTTTAAGGCTTTTATTCTCAATAATTGGCGTAGAATAAACCTGAACAGGAAAATTCGTCTTATTACGCGAAACAGCAGTAAATTCATTACCCGTTGAAATTTCACCTTCCAACCGTTTTTTTAAAATCTTGTTAAATAATTTCAGTGAATCCGGCGTAAAAACATCATCAAGGTAGATACCTTTTTCAATATCATTTTTTGAATACCCCCATTTTATAAGCCCTGTATCATTAATAAAGCGAAATCTGGCTCTTCCGGAATTCTCTATAAACAACTCAAATACCGCCTCAGGAAGACTATTGGCCATATTTTTAAATCTTTCTTCACTTCTTTTAAGGCTGTCTTCTATTTTTTTTATTTCCTGAAAATTCCTGGCAAAAAAGAAATACAGGCATTCTTCGTTTTGCTCTATTCTACAGCAGCTGATTTCAAGTTTTTCAGTTTCTTTGTCTTTTTTTAACATGTCACAGTAAAAAATCCTGTAGTTATTATCAGGAGATTCAATACTTTTCTTCAGTTCTCTATTGAAATTGGAAGAAAAAAGCTCTGTAATATTTTTTCCCTTCAGTTCATCGTCATTGAATCCGCTCAGTTTCAATAATTCAGGATTATAGTTGACCAAACTGAGATTCCGGTCAACGGTAAAAATCGCTTCCCGGCTGTTATTAAACAGCATACTGAATCTGCGCTCTGCATTTCCAATTTCGTTATCAGTTTTCATATGATTGGACAAAGACCAGCTCACAGCGAAAAAGGTAACAACTACCGCGATAAAAGCATGTACTACCGCCGCTGCCAAAGCGGCCGGGGGATGTATAAACGTCATAAAAAAATATGTTAGAAAAGCGAGAGCGGCAGGTATGACATACATCAGATGCCAGGATTGACGATAACGCCCCGTGAACAATTCTTTTTTAATAAACATTATATGCAGTGCCGCAGTCTTAAGTTTCGGGCTCTATTGTTGAGGATAGCCCGGCGGAACGGATAAGATCTCTTTTTAATTCCGCTACCTCCCTGCCTAATACCGCGCAGCATGCCGTTCCCCGGTTATGCGCTTCCATGGTAACCACGACGGCGGTTTCACTGTCCCATCTAAATACCCTGATTAAAACATTTATTACATATTCAAAGGAGTTAGAATCATCGTTATGGAGCAGTACCCTGTATAAAGGCTGAAGCGAATCTTCGACCTTTGTTCGGATATCTTTTTTTTTCAATCACAGCCATATCAAAAAGATAATTAATTTCAACTAACCGCGAAGAGAATCCTTCAAAAGCAGAAGATACTTTTTACGAGGGATATTGACCGCTCCAAGCTTTTTAAAAAAAGGCGTCATTTGCTGAATATCTATCCATGATAATTCGTCTTTTTTTAAGCGGTCAATTAGAGCCGAAAAAGCATATTTTGAAGCGGAAGACACCTTATGAAACATGGACTCCCCAGAAAAGCATCCTTTAATATATACACCATATAGACCTCCCGCTATTTCTCCTCCCGGGAGTCTGGCCTCGACTGACAGCACATGTCCTTCATCATATAAATCTTCATAGGCGCTCACCATCTCCGGCAAAAGCCATGTTCCTTCCTGTCCGTTTCTTGCGACCATCGCGCAATTTCTTATAACAGAAGAAAAATCCGAATTGAAACTGATGCTGAATTTTTCTTTTCTGATTTCTTTTTTAAAGGTCCGGCCGGGGCTAAAATCTTCAAGAAAAAGAATGGCCCGCGGATCCGGAGAAAACCACGGTATAAGATTATCCGGAAGGCCGCAGGGCCATGGAAATATTCCGTTTAGATATGCCTCCTTCAGCATATAACTGTCGATTTCTTTGCTGACCGCGACAATGCCGTTCTCGTCTGCCTCACAGGAATCAGGAAAAAAAGACTTTCTCTTACGGGAAATCATTCGCTACTCATTTTCTTTGGACAAAAGAGCTGAAACAGCAAAAAAGGCATCGTCTACATCAATATTTCTTATACATTTGAATTGTTGATCTTGACTACAGTAAAGAGGTTTTCTGGAATATTCGAAGCAGGGCATACATGGAAAATCCTTTTTAACGACGGATGACAATGTACAGTAAGGACTTATATAGACAGGGTTTGTCGGACCAATTAGCGCGACGACCGGTACATTAAGCGAAGCGGCAGTGTGCATAAGTCCGGAATCATTCGAAACAAAAACCGAACTTTTTTTAATAAGGGCCGCTGATTCCGTAAAAGACAAACCTTCTACACAAAGAGCGCTGCCTCCGGACAACCGAGCAATACTGCGCTTCAACTCCTCCTCGGCAGGGCCTCCGAACAGAAGTGTTTTCATTCCAAATTCATGATAAATTTTTTTTGCCAGGGTAGCGAATTTCTCAGGATGCCACCTTCGGTTAACATGGTTTTTCAAAGTATCGCAACCGGGATGGAAACCGACAAAGGGCGCTTTACCTATTCCGGCAGTTTCAAGAAAGGAAAGCGCTTTTTCTTCATCATTAGGAAATACCGGAAAAAACATCTTTCGGCGGGCGAGTTTTTTACCAAGACCGAACTCAAAAAGGGCAAAATTTTCTTCCACGCTGTGCAGCGACCTGTTTTCAGCAATTCTTTTATTCGACAAGAAAAACAAATCAGGAAAAGCCTTTTTCTGGTATGTATGGCTGAAACGTTTTCTTGCGCCGAAAAGAAAATGAACAACCTGATATTTATAATAATTCGCCGGGAAAATCAGGAAGGAAAGATTATATTTATTTCTTCTGACCTGAAGGGTTTCTTTTAAAGATTTTATCAGGCCTATATTCATAAAATCAATAAAATAGACTTTATTAAAAAGCCCGGTTTTTGAAATCACTTTTTTCGAGACAGGATTCATTACGACAGCGTCAAAAATTATGTCTTCCGATGCTTCTGAAGCCGATTTGACCGACGGAAGGGCCATGAGCGAATCGCCTATCCCTATAGGAAAAAAAACTAAAGCTTTCCGAACCAAA
The DNA here is from genome assembly GCA_964401455.1 of uncultured Fibrobacterota bacterium. Classification (GTDB taxonomy): domain Bacteria; phylum Fibrobacterota; class OXYB2-FULL-49-7; order CAYNYI01; family CAYNYI01; genus CAYNYI01. Next base: position 18,987 of record CAYNYI010000045.1, on the reverse strand, counting down.
AAAGCCCCTGATTTTAAATTTAACTTAATATTCAGTAGAAAATCTATAATTTTACTGATCTCATCCGCAACCTTCCTGAATAGACCGAATTAATAAATTGATTTGAAAGAACAGCCGATAATATTTATTTTAGCACAGTTAAAGTAATGGTTAAAACTTAGAAGGAGACCTCTTATTATGGGCATGGTAGATGTAAAAAGGGGCCTGAGGATACTTATTGACGGAGATCCCTGGCTTATAAGCGATGTAGATTTTGTAAAACCCGGTAAAGGACAGGCGTTTAATAAACTCCGTCTGAAAAACCTCAAAACCGGCGCTGTGCTTGAGAGGACCCTTAAAAGCAATGAGAAAGTCGAGGAAACAGAGGTTGTAGAAAATGAGATGCAGTACCTTTATAATGACGGAACTAATTTCATTTTCATGAATACCGAGACATATGATCAGGTTTCAATACCGGCAGAAAGCGTAGGCGACTCCGCGAAATGGATAAAAGAAGAAGACATAGTAGAGGTAGCTTTTTTCCAGGGAGAAGCGATCGCCATAACTCTTCCGAATTTTGTAATTTTAAAAATTACGCAGGCAGAGGGAGCGGTAAGAGGAAATACCGCAAATCGTGTAACAAAGAACGCCGTACTTGAAACAGGAGCGGAAATAAGCGTTCCCTCTTTTGTTGATGAAGGTGAACTGATAAAGATAGACACCCGTACCGGGGAATATGTTGAAAGGGCAAAAGAGTAAAATTTGCCTTCTGACCGAAAATCATTTTTTCATAAACAAAAACATCTGATTTTTCCGGATAAGCTTGAGATTATAAGAGACTTTTTCAGGGAAAAAAAAGTTAAAGAGGTTTTTACCCCCGCTCTTTCTTCTTTTGCCCCGACCGATCCGGCAATTCAGCCTCTGCGCGCTGTTTCCGCAGAAACCACGCGGAACGAAACACCTCTTTTTCTGGCTACTTCTCCTGAGTTCAGAATGAAGGAGCTCCTTTGCAGGGGATCAGGGGACATTTATCAGATATGCCGTGCTTTCAGGGCCGATGAATACGGACCGATGCACTCTCCTGACTTTTTAATACTCGAGTGGTACAGGACCGGTTTTGACGAACATGCGATGATGCACGAAACAGAGGAATTTATAAAAACTGTTCTGCCGGAAAAATATTCAGAAATTTTTGAAAGAGTAAAATATCAGGATCTGTTCCTTCAGTTTTCAGAAACAGATCCATTCGGTCCCCCTGCACACATAAGAGAATGCGCTAAAGATCACGGTTTATTTCCTGTACCCGATTCTGTTGACACCTGCCTTGATTTTATAATGTCTTCGGTAATACAACCTGAACTTAAAAAATCAGGCAGGAACATATTCATACACGATTATCCGCCTTCACAGGCGGCGCTGGCGGAAATTAATCACGACACAGAACCTGCGACAGCAGCAAGATTCGAATTACTCATTAACGGTGTGGAAATCTGCAACGGATATAGGGAACTCAGGGAACCCGGAGAATACCAAAGGCGTTTTCTTAATGACAACATTAAAAGAGAGGAACAGAATATGCCAACTGTTCCGATTGACATTGAATTCCTCGATACACTCTCTGAAGATCCTCTCCCCGCCTGCTCCGGCAATGCTCTGGGCCTTGACAGACTTATACTTACCTTAGACATATAGTAAATGGCAAGAGACCTTACAACCGGGAATATAAAAAAACAACTTTTTACTCTTGCGGGGCCGGTCGTTGGAATGTCTCTGCTTCATCACCTTTACTCCATTGTTGATATTGCCTGTCTCGGGCGTCTGAGTAAAGAAGCGGTAGCGGGTGTAACGCTGATATCGCTTCTGCAGATGATTACAATTCATGCTGCAAGCGTAATAACGGAGCCGCTTAATCATTTCCTGTCGTTTTCACTGGGGGCGAAAAATTACCGTCAGGCATCCCTGTGGCTCTCAAGGGGCGCCTTTTTTGCCTTATGCCTCGGCTTATTTATATTTCTAATTATTAAAATCAGCGGCGCTGCCTACATAACAATGATGGTTGAAGAAGAAGCTGTAAGAGAATCCGCGCTAACTTACCTTAGGATAGTTTCACCTGTTTATATCTTCACGCCTCTTTTTTTAGTTCTTGGAGGAGCAATCCAGACAGACGGTGATACAACGACACCTTTTTATATCTCTGCCGCCACGAATTTTCTTAATATTTTTCTTAATATAACCCTGATATTCGGTTTGCTATTTTTTCCGAGATTAGAGGTGGCGGGCGCCGCACTTGCTACACTTATATCAAGATCCGGGGCAATGGTAGCTCTCTTGTCGCTTTTTATCAGGGGTTTCGGAAACCTCAAACTGATAAAAACGTCTCCAGGAGAGTTTTTCAAAAAAAAAGATCTTGAGAAATTTCTGAAACTTGGGATTCCGAGAGCGGGCAACAGCCTTTTAAAGTCAGTCTCCCCCGCTATATTGATGAAAACAGCAGCGCTTTTCGGACCGGCGGTCCTCGCGGCTTATGCTATCGGATACAGAGCTATTTTCTTAATGATGCTCCCCGCGCTTGGACTATCCCGTGCCGTGACCTCAATAAGCGGCCAGAGTCTAGGATCAGGCAATAAACCAAGAAGCGCGTACTCCATTATTAAAGCAAACAGCATCTACCTGTATTACGCCCTGCCCGTTGCAATATTTATTATGCTTGCGCCGGGCCTTATCAGCGGTATTTTCACCAATGATAATGAAGTCGCTGCATATACCGACCGGTTCCTGCGTTTTCTATCTGTAAGTCTTCTGTTTGCTATGGCGACTATGTCCGGAGATCAGATTCTCAGCAGGGCCGGGGACAATGTAAACCCCATGTATGCTTCTTTTTTCGGCAACCTCATAATACAGACATCACTGGCGTTTTTCCTTTCCCGCTACACTCCGCTTGCTGAAAACGGTATATGGATCGCTGACCCTTTTGTCTGGATATTCCAAAGCATATTTCTCTACAGAATTCTGATTCTTGGAAAATGGAAAGGCGGGAAATTGTTTGAAGAGTCCGAAAAGATCAGTTGCCGATAACCTTAATTAAAACTTCTTTTTTTCTGCCGCCGTCAAATTCGAAATAGTACACTGTTTGATATGTGCCGAGATGAAGTTTGCCCTTGGTAACCGGCATGGTTACATGGTGTCCGGCAAGCACGGCTTTTATATGACCGTCGGCATTTTTTTTGTAATCATTTTCATCATGTGCATAACCAATTCCCGCCGGGACAAGTCTTCTGAGGGTTTCAGCGAAATCCCCGGTTAAGCCGATGTCAGAGTCGCTAATATATACAGCGGAACTTGTGTGCAGCGGATATACAAGAACAATTCCCTCTCTTACTTCGCTTTTTTTTACAGCATCCTCAACAGTACCGGTCATATTTATTATTTCTTCCCGATTGACCGTATTAAATGATATTTCACCGGTATAATCAGCCATTATCGAGTTCCTTCAAAAACTCTGTAAATGCCCCAGCGGGCGGTATTTCATCCTCAATCATCTTCTTAAGGCTCAATGTATGCTCCTGCCATTGTTCAAGAATGGATCCTGTTTCAAGGAGGGAGTGCATATCCTTCAAGACATCATCCGCCTTATAAAGAAACATTTCTCCACCATCGTCGGTTCCGGTGTATTTATTGAGGAAATAAGCCAGATTCACAAGCATATAGAATACTCTTATTGGAAGCAGATAATAATCCTCAAAAAAATCCCTGAAATGCCCATCCAGGCTGTTATAAATATTTTCGGCCTTCTTCTGAACCGGATCCCAGTCAATCATTAGATTATCAAAATACTCATTGGAAACAGGCGGAACTCCTCTGTCTCCGTTGATATAGTCAATCTGCGCCCAGATTACCTTGCGTATAAAAAAAAGAAAGCCTCTTTCATTCCTTAAATTCTTAGTCTGTTCGCGCCCCGAGATTCCTGTTCTCTGTACAGCATTTTTTAAAAGGGTCTCAAGTTCTATAATGGAATTTTCGCTTCCCGGGAAATAACGTCCGGCCCATTTCCCTTTCAGCAAAAGGTCTGGATCCATATGATCACCGGATAAAAGTTTTTATGCATTAGTAATATTAAGAAGAAAATTCTTAAAAAACTGACCGTTTACCATTACATATTTTGTCAGACCTTCTGATATTGCAAAACTAAAACTCTTAAACAGCGGAGCCAGGAACTGTTCCTGCACGGCTCTGTTGTATTCACTGCCGCAATGCAGGTAAACACCGTAATCACGCCCTTTGGGAAGGTTTGTGAAGCTTTCATCCAATTCGCCGAAAAGGTCGTCTTCAAGCACTATAATCCACTCTTCCGGGATGTTCAAACGTCCATCCAGATAAGCCCCGAAGTACTCATGACTAAGTTCGCATACAAGAACAGCGTCCGGAACCGCCTCCATAGCGGTTTTCATAAAGGAATCCAGAATACTTTCGACAATCTCATAAACGTCCCTTTTAACGCATTTATCGCATACGCAGCTGTAAGGTGCATCCCAGACAATGGCTCTGGCCCTGAGCCTGAATATATCTGATCCCCCGAGAAGGCTGTTTTCAAGAAGAACCTGCCATTTATCCTCCCATAGATCGGAATATCTGCTCCAACACCCTTTTTCTCTGTCCAGTTCTGTTTTAACTTCCCAGCCAAGCGACATATCGCTTTGCATAAGCAATCCGTTTGCCTTTATATATCTGTGTATTTCTTCAAGATCCAGAAAATCATTTTCATCAATTCTGCCGTTTCGCAAAAGCATATGCTCGCGTATGCGGCTTATGTCTATCGTATTAAAACCCAGAGCGGAAGCGGAATCAATGACTTTTATATAAAAAAGCATGTTATTTGAGCGGTTCTCCCCTGCAAACATGCTTTCCTCATATTTACCGAAAGAAAAAACTCTGTAGGGAAAAACCGGAGATCTGGTGATTTTTTTACCGGCGGGAATCATAAGCTCAGATCCGGCGTCTTTTTCATTTATACCTGTCCAGAATTTCAATGGTCTAAATCCAAGCCGGTTGCAGGCAAAATCAAAAACAGCGAGTCTCAATCCTCCAATATCCGCGGCACTTATTAAAACAGTATTGTCTGAAATAAAAACAATTGTGTATGATTCAGGCTTTTTGGGAGAATCCTCCTGATTTAGAAAACCCGAAAAGCGGCTGAATGCGGGAATATCTTCTCTAAGGCCCATAAAGACCTGGAAAGCTCCGCAATCATCCAGCGGCTCCTCTGATTTCTCAATATAGACATTTTTGAATACGACAGAGAAAGCACCTGATAGAATTTCGGCAACAGAAAGAACCCGGGAGGACGAGTCAGAAGATAAAAATATTTTAGCAGATTCCATAAACAGTTAAAACAAAGAATATGAGGTTTTATAACCCCTCCTGAAAAGCCCCTTCACCTCATCTAAAAAAAAGTCCTTAATTTTTGTTTTTTTTCTGTACTCATAAATCTTAGGTTTACCTTTAATACCCGCAATAAAACATGCGTAAGCCTCCGCTTCAGAAAGGGAACCCAGGGTATCGACAAGCCCCTCGGAAAGCGCCTGCCGCCCGGTAAATATGCGCCCATCCGCTATTTCCCCGAGCTTTCCGGGCTCAAGATTTCTTACAGATTCAATATCATCCGTAAATTGACTGTGAACATCATTTATTACCTTCAGAAGCATGGCCTTTTCCTGCGGTTTCATTTCCCGGTGCGGAGAGCCCATATCCTTGAATTCACCGCTTTTAATAATATTGAAATCTAGACCGATTTTGCGGAAAAGCTCTTCAGCCCGGGGAAACTCCATTATTGCGCCTATACTTCCGGTCAGTGTTCCCGGATTAGCGAAAATTTTGTCTGCGGGGCAGCTTATATAATATCCTCCGCTTGCGGCCACAGCCCCCATACTGACAACTATTTTCTTTCCTTTTTTCTTGAGATCCAGAATTTTTCCGTAAATTTCCTGAGCAGCCACAACGCTTCCGCCCGGTGTATTTACTCTAAGTATTATTACGGGAATCGATTTTTCCTGCTCCATTTTCTCAAGAGCCAGGATAACTGGTTCTGAGTCTATCAGGAAATTTTCAATTCTAAGAAGCCCGGCCTTTGTTTCTTTTGACGATAGTTCAATACCTTTTTGGTCATCTCCGGGAGTGGGTATTTTACTTACACAGACAATAAAAAGCGAAAGAGTAAGTGCAATAATCAATAGACAGCCCATGCCCAGTTTCTGATTCGGATTCATCTTTAGTTCTCCAGTTTGATTTTGAGTTTCATGCCCGGTTTTATGACTTTGTCATCAAGATTATTGTGTCTGACAATATCATCAACATGGACATTATAGCTTCGGGCTATCTGCCATAAATTATCTCCGCTTTTCACGACATACGATACGGTTTTAGGTGATGAACTTCTCTGCGCTCCGCTTTCGTCCGAAGAAATATCAACTTTCCTTCTTTCTTTTACGATTTCAAGCCTCTGCCCGGGCTTAATTGAGTAACCGCTTATGCCGTTAGCGCGCTTCAATCCGGAAATTGAGACATCGAATTTCCTTGAAATTTCCCATAAATTATCTCCAGGCCTCACAGTATAATATTCCGATTTATCTGATGAGGAATAATACTTAAGCTTCTGACCCGGGTAAATAGTAGAATTTTTTGTCATATTATTCCAGTCAAGGAGATCTTTACCCCTAACACGCAGCTTAGAGGCAATCCTGATTATATTGTCTCCGGATCTAACCGTATAATGTTTCAAATCACCTGAACGGTCTCCTCCGGCAGTTTCAATCGCTGAAACCGATTTCTTTTCAGGAACTTTCCTTGCCACCCGGTTCTTTTTGCCGGCATCGGAATATATGTTAAGTTTTTCCCCGGGAAAAATTGAATTGCCTCTTTTGTTGTTCCATTTTTTTATTTGATGAATGGAAACACCGAAATCCGAGGCAATATTCCATAGGTTATCACCGCCTTTTACGATGTATGATGTTACAGCCTGTTCATGTCCTTCACTTTTTCCGGAGGACTCTCTTTGTCCCGAAATCACAATTTTTTCGCCAGGATTTATGCGGGAATCCATATCAAGATCGTTTCTTTTCAAAACATCGCTCAGCGAAACTCTGTATTGGTCCGCTATCAATGAAAGATTTTCACCCCTTTTTACCGTATGAACAACATTGCCTCCTGATGACACGCTTTTATAGCCTGTCGGGGGATAAACTTTAAGCCGCCTTCCTACATATATTCTGCTGCCCTTTCTCAAACCGTTCCATCTTCTGAGTTCGGAAAGACCCACATTGTAGAGTTCGGCAATCTCGCTCATAGTATTACCCGGTTTAATTGTATGATAAACCGGTTTTCTGCCTTCAGGCTTCGAAAAGGCGCTTCGTGACTTTCTGTATGCCCTTGCGGTCGCTTTCGGAGGAGAGGAACCCGATTTTATGGGAATAAGCAAATGCTGTCCTGTCCAGATCCTTGTGCCCCGTATTTTATTTATACTTTTAAGAGCGCTCAGGCTTACGCCGTAACGGTTCGCTATCAAAGAGAGGGCGTCTCCCCTTCTGACTTTGTAGCGCACCCACGATACTTTGTCCTTTTTATCTATGCCGGCAAGTTTTTTCTTGAATTTTTCGCTGGAACCGGCGGGGATTTTAAGTGTGTACCTCCCCTTTGTCGGAGGAGTACACCAACGCATGATTTCCGGGTTAAAATCTTTTATCTCCGAATAAGAGATACCGACGAATTCCGCTGCCTTATCAAGGTCCAGACAAAAGTCTATGAAAACGGTATCGTATCTGAACAATTCTCTTTTTGGAATACTGTCAAAGCCGAATTTTTCAGGGGAACGTCCGATAAGAGAAGCCGCGCAGAACAAAGGAACATAACTTCGTGTTTCGCGGGGAAGTGAATGCATTTTCCAGTAATCCCGGTTGCCGGTTTTTCTGATAATCCTTCGTATTCGGTTTTCACCGCAGTTATAAGAAGCAAGCGAAAGCCACCAGTCATCGAACTCATTATTGAGTTTTCTCAGATATTTAATCGCCCCGTGTGTTGCCTTAATCAGATCGCGCCGCTCATCATACCAGTAATCATGGTCCATTCCGAAACGGCGACCTGTCGCTGAAATAAACTGCCAAAAACCCGATGCTCCGGCTCTTGAATAGGCTCTCGGATTATATCCGCTCTCTATCATGGGAAGGTATTTAAGGGTTACGGGCATGTCTTCAGAACGCAGGATAGAGTCGATAACCGGCATATATGCCGTCGCGCGGCTCAGCCATTTTTCCATAGGTTCGCGTCCGGTTGTCATAAAAAACTTAATACAGTTGATTACCTTTCTATTGACCGATATAGGGATATCATAACCGGAAGTATCAATCAGGGACAAAATCCTGACATGAAGAGAGTCTTCCACGTCTATAAGCGAAGAATCTATCCCCAGTTTGTCAGTAAGAACCTCCGCGGATGCATCGTCACTGAGATCTTCTATATGAAGCAAAACTCGCGTATTTGCGGCAATAATTTCTTCCAGAAGGATATTGTAAAGAGTAATCGAAGCCGTATCGTCCGAAGTCGCTATCAGGGTACGAACAATATCCTCGGCCTGTTCCAGCTTGCTTTCAGCTTCGGCCCACATCTCATGTTCGATATTGAAAGCAGCATCGTTGTACAATTCCTCAGCAATTGCATATTTTTCATCTTCCTGAGAGACAGGAGGAATTTCTACTTCGATTCCTTCCTCATCTCCCCGGTCAGTTTCAGTTATAAGCTGTCTTTTAGCACATGAAGGTAAAAACAGCAGCGGAAGTAAAAAAATTAAAGCATATCTAAATTTTATCATACTTTCAGTTGCACCTTTTTAATCTTAAGATATTTTTTGTTTTTGCGCAGCACTGGATCAATATTTTTCTTAATGAATTCCTCGACCTGTTCCGCCGCCCTTCCGGTATATCGGGAAGGTTCGGCCAGACGCCTGAGTTCCTCTGCAGAAAAATCCAATTCAGGACTTTTTTCTATTAATTCAAGCAAATTGTTGTCTTTGCCCCTGTTTTTAACGTTATCGGCGGCTTTCATAGAAAGCGAACGAATGATTTCATGCAGTTCCTGCCTGTCGCCGCCTTTTTCCACCCCCTTCATTATTATATTTTCTGTCATCATGAAAGGGAGTTCTCCGGCTATGCGCCTCCGGATCATTTCAGGATACAAAACTATTCCCGATACTATGTTGCTGTAAATCAGAAGAATGGAGTCAACAGCAAGAAAAGATTCCGGAACAGCAATCCTCTTGTTCGCGGAATCATCCAGAGTTCTTTCAAACCACTGCACTGAAGCAGTCATGGCCGTATTTTGCGCCAGAGACACCGCATAACGGGCAAGCGAACATATACGTTCCGACCGCATAGGATTCCTTTTATAGGCCATCGCAGATGAACCGATCTGTTTTTTCGCAAAAGGTTCCTCTGCCTCTTTAAGATTCGCAAGAAGCCGCATATCGTTCGCGAATTTCGAGCAGGACTGCGCAATCGCGGAAAGTACCGACAGAGCCCGGGAATCGGCCTTTCTGGAGTATGTCTGACCTGTAACCGGTATTGTTTTTTTAAAGCCCATGGCCTCTGAAACAAGACGGTCGAGTTCGCGGACTTTTTTGCCGTCATTATTAAATAATTCCATAAAGCTTGCCTGAGTTCCGGTAGTACCCTTAACACCCCTGAAACTTAATTTTTCAAGGAAAAAATCTATTTCCTCAAGATCCATAAGAAGTTCATTAAGCCACAGTGAAGCCCTTTTACCGACTGTCGTAAGCTGCGCCGGCTGAAAATGCGTGAATCCGAGGCATGGCATGTTACGATTTTTAAAAGAAAAATCCCTTAGTGGTTTTATAACCTGAATCAACCGGCTCTTGATAAGCTCCATACCCTCGCGCAGCTGAATAATATCGGTATTGTCACCGACATACGCGGAGGTCGCTCCCAGATGAATTATCGGTTTGGCCTCAGGGCACTGAAGTCCGAAGGCGTGCACATGCGCCATAACATCATGCCTGACTTCCCTTTCCCTTTTCTCAGCATCCTTATAATTAATATCCGATACATGTTTTTTCATCTGGGCTATCTGTGATGCTCTAATCCCCAGTCCTAATTTCCTTTCCGCTGAGGCAAGTTCTATCCAAAGCTTTCTCCAGGTGCTGAATTTAAAATCCGGAGAAAAAATGCGTTGCATCTCTTTGGAGGAATATCTTGAAATCAGGGGATTCTCATAAACCGGTTTTCTCATTATGTTCTCCGACCAATTATATAATCACATATTTGTTCAATGAGTAAGATAAAAGTTTATGGCACAAGATTGCCAGTTATTTTTAGACACTGTCCGCTGATTTTTTATATTATTTTAATTATCGTGAAAAAAACGATAAACCAAAGGCTTAGAGAAATTTTCGGGGAGAAAGTCTGGAAATTACCTGTAAATGCCGGATTCACCTGCCCTAACCTTGACGGCACCCTTTCTGAGCGGGGCTGTTCCTTTTGCAGCAATGTAAGTTTCAGCACGGCAGCGTATTTTCCCGATAAAAGTATCTCCGAACAAATAATCGAAAAAGCGGAGATTCTCAGAAAGAGAAAGAAAGTTAGAAAGTTCATAGCTTATTTTCAGAACTATTCCAACACCTATGCCCCCGCCGGCATTTTACGAGCCCGTCTAAATGAGGCCCTTTCAACGGGAATAATTTCCGGAATTTCAGCAGGCACCCGGCCTGATTGTATAAGCGGTGATGTAACAGAGGTTTTACGCGAAACCTCGTCACAGACTTACCTCAGTATAGAGCTTGGGCTGCAAAGCGCGAACGACATGACGCTTCTCCGAATAAACCGCGGCCATGATTCCGCATCCTTCAAAAAAGCCGAAAAGACACTAAGCGATATCGGTATTGAAACCACAGCGCATGTAATAGCCGGACTCCCGGGAGAGAAAAAGAATAATTTCATAGAGACGGCCGAATTTCTGAACAATACCGGAATAAGAGGAATAAAGATCCACAATCTTTTTGTGGCAAAAAATACTGAGCTCGAGTCACTATTCCATAAAGGCAAATACCGGCCTCTTACTGAGGATGAATATACCGACTGGCTATTTTCTTTTCTGGAAAAACTCCGGGACGACATAATAATACACAGGCTGGTTTCAGATCCTATGAAAGGCACTCTCATATCCCCGGTCTGGGCGGAGGGCGCCAAGACACGTATTACAAAAAAGCTTTCCGGATTTTTCTCCTGAAATGAATATACTTCTGATAAACCCCTGGATCCATGATTTTAAATGCTATGACGAATGGATGCGTCCGCTTGGCCTCTTCCGTATTCAGGAAAGGCTTAATAAAGCCGGAATGAAATCTGAACTGATCAACTTTCTGGGGACGCATAAAAAAAACAAAAAATTCGGAACAGGAGATTTCTTCTCTGAAGTTATTAAAGCACCGGAATTATACTCGGGTTTCCAAAGGAACTTTAAAAAGTACGGTTTCACAAATGAAAAAGCCGAAGAAGAGCTCAGCAAAGTAAATGAACCGGATCTGATTTTTATTTCTTCCGGAATGACATTCTGGTACAACGGATTGAAAGAGACAATAGATTTTTTAAGAAAAAGATTTAAGAAATCCCGTATAATTCTCGGCGGGACCTATGCGTCCCTCATGCCTTGTCACGCGCAGAAATTCAGCGGTGCCGATGAGGTCGTAACGAATAACGAATTTGAAAATTATATCGTCAGATTGACAGGCAAGACAGATAAATCCGATTTTGGAGGAGTCCCCAGAATAATCAACGGCGCGGCAGCGATCAGGATCTCAGCCGGATGCCCATCCGGGTGCACATACTGCGCCTCAAAGATCCTGAGCGGCCCCTACCGCCGTCTTTCTATGGAAAGAACAGCGAGTGTTTTATTAAAAGCCGCTCAAAAAGGCAAGCTGAAAGACATAGTCTTTTATGATGACGCTCTTTTGTTTAATTTTCGGGAACATCTCTTGAAATTACTCGAAATCATCAGCAAGGGGCTTTCGGGCTGCGGCATAAAACTGCGATATCATTGCCCTAACGGACTGCATGCCGGAGCAATAGATCCCTTTACGGCAGATAAATTAAAAGAACACGGTTTTGAGACACTGCGGATCGGATATGAATATTCCGATTCGCTGTTAAGTGAAAAAACAGGAGGAAAAGTTACGCACGAAAAAGCCATTGAGTGCCTCAATAACCTTAGTGCTGCGGGGTTCAGACAGGGGCAACCGGGGGTAAACATCATGCTGAGTTGCGGACTTAAAAAGACTATTCCCGATCCGGTAAAAATAAACGAGCTTAAAAAGGCAGGCGCCCGGATAAAACCGATTCTCTTTTCACCTGTTCCCGGAACAGATGAATTTAAAAAGGTTTCAAAAATTCTTCCGCAGATTACAAAGAATCCGCTATATCACAATGACGCGTTCTTTTCGTTCAAGACGGGTATTTTTTCGATGGAGGAGTATTCGGAGATTAAAAAAGATTTCATGAAACCGGCTAATTAAAAATCTTTATCTTTTTACGGCGTGCCCCGAAGCTTCGTCTGAGTTTAATGGACTCTTTTCTGTAGAGTTCCTTTTCTTCAGGCAGGCATTCAAATATCTTTTCCCAGAACATGATTGAATTGCGGATATACAGGTCATTGAATATTTTACGAGGCCTGCCTACCAACGGGCAGCGGTCCGACATTTTATACTGAAAAACAAGACCTTTAACTGCCCCGCTTTTATCAAGATATGGATCAAAGGGAAAAGTGCGGCATACAAAAGCTCTTCTTTTTCTGAGGCAGCTTGCCGGCCCCGGACATACCGCTAAAACGCAGCATTCCTCATCGATCCCATCAGCCAGCTCAAAATCCTCGTCGGTCTCCACCGGCATAGGCTTCCAGTAGGAGCCTTTATTTTGCTGCCATCTGTATTCGTCCAGATAAAGCACCGGAACAGTGATATCCATATCACAGCACTCAGGGACACCGCCGTTCTGAGGAGCACAAAGGCTTCCACAGTCAAAATCAATCATAGGGACTGATAAAAGACGGTAAAGTTCAGAAATAATTTTATCGTTTAAAGCGGTTTTTGCGGGTTTAAGTTTCACCGGGGCGTCAGCGTGAAGGATGAATGATAAATCTTTTTTCGGCAAGCGACTTACCGGTCGCCGCGTCTATTACCGAAACTTTCCAGCGGCCCGCGGCAAGGTTCTTCCAGGTCCAGAGAGCATAGCCCTCAGGATTATGAACAGTTTCATAGGTTTTTGAATCATGATCTTCACCGCTGCTGCTGAATCTAAAGAAGACCGTACGGTCGTCTTTTTCTTTTATGGAGGCGAGCACATGAATTTTTTGGAGGTTCTTATCTTTTTCTACGCGGAATGTGCGTTTTCTTTTCTTTAGAGATTTGTCCCCTGAACTGCCGGTTATCCCGAGACCGACATCGATAGAAGAGCTGCCGGAAGGATAAAACCTTTTACGCGGGTCCGTTTTTTTTTCGGTCTTTAATTGTTTTCCGGCCGCGTCTTCCCTGGCCTTTATTGCAGAACCGTCTTTCTTTTCCTCGCGGCGTGATTCAGAGATTTTTTCTTCCTGCGCCTTTTCTTTTACATCAATGTCTATTTCAAAATTTCGGTATAAAAAAACAGCGGCTATAACGGCTGAACAAACTATTAGAACTTTAAAAAGAGGAAATCCGTTTTTTTTTCTTCGTGCAGCGGCCATCAGTCTTTTTTTTCTCCCCCTTTGTCTGAGACAATATTATTCTCAAGACCGAGTTTAAAAACTTCATCATATATTTTCTTTTTTATTTCTGCCGGCATCCACGCGATTTCTGAAGCATGAAGTTTCTCTCCCCCTTGTATCCTGCGCATAATGTCCTCGTACAAGCTAAGAGCCTGCCGGTATTTTATATCCTGCCTTCGGCGTATTTCATCATTATCTCTGTTATATACAGACAAATTCCCCGCCTTTACAAAACATTTTCCTGAATAGAAATGAAATAAACTATCTTCTATAAATAATAAAATAAAATCTTAACATATTGCAAATAAATTAGCAACTATTCATGAGAAAGTATATAGTTTACACAGTCTTCGGCATTACAGCGGCGGCTCTTTTTTTCATAAATTTTTCTCTTATGGAAATAAGACAACAGCTTTCCACTAAGCTGTCTGCTCCCGGTTCCGTCATAAATGTTGAAAAAAAGAACATAAAAATTTCACCGGCAGGCGGTAAATTAATTCTGAAGTCACCTGAATTCAGAAAATCTTTTTTGAAAGGAGCCAAAGCCGGCAACATAACCGTCTTTGCTCCGCGGTTAAAGACTCTGGGGTCAATTCTAGAAGGGAATCCGCCTGACACAGCTACAATCCGTATAGAAGATCTTAACCTTAAAAACACTCGGTTAACGGGCATTATAGACAGTTTAACCGGAGCCGCTCCCGACGAGAACTACCAACTGGCGCTGAATTTAAAAAATGACAGCTCCGGCCATGTGAGGATAAGCAACATTTCTTTTATCTCTGATAAAAATTTTTTAAACGCCGAAGGAGAAATACTGCTTTCTAAAAGCGGTAAAGGCTTCTTGCTGAAAGAATTCCGGTTGAAAATGTCTTTACCCGAAAAAAGGAAAAATTATTCCTTTTCTTTAAAGAAAGGGCCGCTTCGTTATCCGGAAGATGTTCCGAAGCTTCTCAGCGACCCGTTTTCTTTTATAAATATCATAAAGATAAACAAATCCTGATTTTCAGTACAGAACACAATTTCTCTTTTTCAGGTCTTGTTACTGTTCTCAATTTAAACCTGTCATTTATCTTTTACTGACTCCGGACACTCATCATCTAATCAGAATTGTTTTTTGAGAGATTTTTATAACATTCACGGGAGCCTGCGCTATGTATATAACGGAATAACAGTCCTCCGCATTCTACGCTATTTTTTACCCAGCCCTTTATTTTACGGCTTTTAAAAGAACTACCGGCATAAATTCTTTTACTCTCTATTTAACTTATGAACTACGCAATAGCCCGCGTCTAAATTCTACAATTTCTATTATATGAGAAAGCACAATGAAAATCAGAAAACATCATTGATTCCGCAAACTTGCTAAAGGGACAAAAAAGATACATGCATGAAATTTGACAGCTAAACTTCCGGAGAACTGGAAAAAGCAGATAAAAAGAAAAATGTTTTAAAACCGCGTTTCCTTAAACCCGCTTCTCTACCTCGGCACAAAGATAATGATAAACGGGAAGATGCAGTTCCTGAACAGTATGCGTGACCTCACCCGGTACAATAACAGACACATCGCAAAAATCCTTAAGTTTTCCTCCTCCCCGTCCAAGAAGTCCGGCAACTTTCAAACCCTTGGCTTTTGCCGTCCTCGCGGCATAAACAAGGTTCATTGAGTCTCCGGACGTGGAAATGACAAACACGGTGTCTTTTCCGGTGCCAAGAGCATTTACGAGCTGAGAAAAAATCAGAAGAGGCTCACGATCATTGGCATATGCCGTGGTAAGAGATATAAAAGAAGTAAGAGGAATAGCGGGAAAACCTCTTTCTATTCCCGAAGCAAGTATTTTACCTTCATCACTACTATCTGAGATCAGCCTGGCTTTCATTTTCTCATCAATGCCGCCGCGATCAATAAAAACCTTAAGCATCTCCCCCGAAATATGCTCACAGTCGGCGGCGCTTCCGCCGTTGCCTGCCAGAAGGAGCTTGCCTTCGTTCCTAAAAGTATAGGAAACCATTTCCACCATTGACTCTATATCCGCTTCCAGGGGCTTCAAAACAGGATAACGTTTTATAAGTTCAGTCACAAAAAACTCCGGATTAATTACAAAGTTAAAGGTTCTAAGATAAATAAAAAACAACTCCCCGACAACTTCAATTCTCTGAAAATAATAATATTTCTTGACAGAACAGACGTGTTTTTTTATCTTTTGTCCTGTTAAAATCACCAACAGGAGTAATTATGTCAAAAGTATGCGATATTTGCGGGAAAAGGCCTGTCGTAGGTAACACCATAAGTCATGCTCACAATGTAAGCAAAAGACGTTTTCTCCCGAACATTCAGAATGTGAATGCGGTTGTTGACGGTAAAAAGCAGAAAATCAAAGTCTGTACAAAGTGCATTAAAGCCGGAAAAGTCCAGAAATCTGTCAGAAAATCCGGAACCGCTTCCTGATCTCAACAAACTTTGTTCGTAAAAAACACTAAAGACTGTCCTGAATTCCGGGGCGGAGATAATACCAGGCTCCGCGAATTGTATAATAATAACACATCTTCGCTTCCCTTGAACCACAGTCTGGCTGAAGCGGTGCTTCCCGCCGGTTCTAAATCGCTTAAACATAAGCTGTGTTCAGCAGAGATTTATTATATACTGAGCGGCTCGGGTATAATGCATATAGATGAAGAAGAAAAAGAAATCACAAAAAACGACACAATTGTAATCCCGCCTCACTCTAGCCAGTTTCTTGAAAACACGGGAAAAGAAGACATACGTTTTCTCTGCATTGTGGAGCCCGGGTGGAAACCCGAAGACGAACAAATTCTGGAATAAAGGCTTTTTACAATGAACCTTTTAAGCACAATATTCCAAAATATTAGAGAAGCTGGGCCGGCGGTTTTCTTCTCTGCAGGAGTTTTTATATCGCTGATCATTTCTGCCGTTTCCTACTATTTACTCAAGTTCATACTCAGAAAATTTATCTACGGAATTATCCGAAAAACAAAGTCGCTCTGGGACGATCTGATTCTAAACAGGAAAACTCTTGAAAAACTTATACGGATTTTCCCGGTAATAATTTTCTACTATATTCAGAAGGCGCTTCTTCTTAGTGGCGGATATAATGTACCGGATTTCTTAAAAAGGGCGACAGCCTCTTTAATAATATTCATATCCTTACTTTTCGCCCATAGCGTTTTCGATGTCCTTGGCGATATATACAAAACATTTCCGATATCTAAAAAGCGCCCTGTAAAAGGCTATATACAGCTGATAAAAATGTTCCTCAGCGCCGGAGCGATAATACTCGCGGCCGCGGTACTGCTCGGAAAGTCCCCGCTTCTTCTCTTCAGCGGAATAGGCGCTGCTACAGCGGTAATAATGCTGATATTCAAGGATACAATCCTCGGTTTTGTATCTTCGGTGCAAATAAGCGCCAACGATATGGTCCGGATCGGCGACTGGATTGAAATGCCAAAATACGGCGCGGACGGAGACGTAATTGATATCAGCCTGCATACCGTTAAAGTCCAGAACTGGGACAAGACAGTAGTAACTGTGCCATCCTATGCTATGGTTTCCGACGCTTTCAAAAATTGGCGGGGAATGCAGGAATCCGGGGGAAGAAGGATAAAGCGCGCTGTTAATATAGATATGAATACAATAAGATTTCTTGAAAATGAAGACATAGAAAGTATGAAGGAGATTGAATCAATAAGAAATTATCTGGAGAAAAAGAAAATAGAGATAGACAGGCATAACCGGGAGAAGGGGCATGACGGCCAAATACCTGTTAACGGGAGACGGCTAACAAATATCGGAACCTTCAGAGCTTATGTGAAATACTATCTTAGGTCGCATACCGGAATAAAGCAGGATATGGCCTTTCTTGTGCGCCAGCTTTCACCGACAGAACACGGCCTCCCCCTGGAAATATACGTTTTCTCCGCAGACACCTCCTGGGCGGCTTATGAGGACCTCCAGGCGGACATCTTCGATCATATTCTCGCATGCGTCAATGTTTTCGGACTTAGAGTCTTCCAGTCGCCGTCCGGCAACGATGTAAGTGAAGCCCTTAAAAAATAAGTCCTATTAAGAAAGTCATCCTTAACCCCTTTGTAATACTGAAAATATATCTATTGAGATAATTAGGGAATGAATGTATATTGAATTTAAGCTGTTTTCTCTGAGAATAATTAAGAGGGGTTCTTCAATGAAAATTATAATTAAAATATTCACTATAATGTTAACATTAACTGCGACGGTTTTTTCAAGTTCAACTGTTGGTGAAGATACCATTTCTTCAGATATTGAATGGAACAGCGATACCGTATTGATCAACTCAGACATAACTATTGACTCCGGAGCTATACTTACAATATCAGCAGGCACCCGGGTATTATTCACAGGACGACACAATATAGACGTAAAAGGTGCTATTAAGGCTCTCGGAACCGTTTCCGAAACTATAGTTTTCAGCGGAGCAGATACTTCTGCAGGGTGGAACGGTATTATCCATTCCTTTATAAATCCTGCAAATGACTCTATTATTTATGAATATTGCCGTTTTCAATACGGAAAAACCGGAGGGGCTCGTTCCAGGGGCGGCGCTTTGTATTTTCAGAACAGCAAAGCTGCAAGAATAACTTCATGCGAATTCTTATTTAATACAGCCTCAGAGGGCGGCGCTGTTTACATACTGGACTCTGATAGCATTAAAATAGAAAACTGTTACTTCACTAAAGACAGCGCTTCCACAGGTGCCGCAATTTCTTTCTCAAACAGTGATAATAACATTTTATCAGAATGTGTTTTTTCTGAGTGCAACTCCGAATTCAGCGGCGCAGTTGTATCACTTAGTCAATCAAATATTCTCATCCGTAATTGCGAAATCAGAGAATCGGGAGATTCAAGAAAAACAGCAGGAATAGAATTGTACGGTTCTTCTTCCGACATTATCAATGTTCTGATATCAGGTAATAAGGGGCATGGAATTGACCTTAATGGATCCTCTCCCCGAATAATAAATTCAACAATAGCAGGAAACGGAGAATACGGGATAAATATAAATACATCCAATCTGGAAATTAGTAATTCAATAATATGGGATAATAATGGATCCGGTCTCCAGATCAATATTCAATCAGGATCCGATCCTTTGTTAAGAAATTGTGCACTACCTGACACGACGGCAGATAAATATTGTTCGGAATGTAGATACCGAAATC
>CAYNYI010000044.1:0-23361 GCA_964401455.1 uncultured Fibrobacterota bacterium | reverse complement strand
GGAAAGGTCGGGAATAACCCCGATAAGGAAAAAACAAAGGGGAAACTAAAGGGAAACGTTAAGAACCAGTCTAAAATCGGAGGCTGAACTACGGAAGACTCAGCGACCTCCGTGCCGCCGCGGATATTCTAAAAGGGAAAACACTCGCGGACGGGGTGCGCGGCATTGTTTCTCCGGCGACACCGAAAGTTTTCAGTGACGCCGAAGAAGAAGGTCTTATAAAAATATTTATGGAAGCCGGTTTCTGTGTTACAAACCCGACCTGCGGCGCCTGTCTCGGAATGAGTAACGGAGTCCTTGCCCCCGGGGAGAGCTGCGCTTCCACAACAAACAGAAATTTCAACGGAAGAATGGGTAAGGGAGGAATGGTTCACCTCATGAGTCCCGCTTCGGCTGCGGCCGCGGCGGTCAAAGGATGCATTTTCCCGGTTGATGAAATCTGAGAAACGGAGAACATGAAATGAAAGATTTCGGAGGAAAAGCGGTTTTTCTGGACCGTTCAGACATAAATACCGATGAGATAATACCCGCGAAATATCTCAATGAGATTTCCAAAGAGGACCTTAAGCCTTATCTTCTTGAAGACCTCGAATTAGATGGGTTTGAAAAGGAAACGGTTCTTGATAAAAAAGCGGGCGCCGTTATTACCCGCAAGAATTTCGGATGCGGCTCTTCAAGAGAACATGCTCCCTGGGCACTTGAAGTTAACGGTATAAATATAGTGATAGCGGAAAGTTTTGCCCGTATATTCAGGCAGAATATGTTCAACTGCGGAATGATGGCTGTCGAGCTTCCGGAAAAAGAAATATCAAGGATTTTTGAGTTTGCCGGCGCGGAAAGCGCCTTTGTAAATGTCAATTTTGAATACCGGAAGATTAAAGTCTCCGGAGACGGCGGAGAATACGAAACCTCTTTTGAAATATCCGAATTCGACGATAAGCTTGTGCGCGCCGGAGGATGGATAAATTATGCCGATGAGAATTATTGATGAAAAACTCCATTTTCTGTATTAATGACGTAAAAAGATTTAACTGCTGACTTATTTTATTTTTTGTAAAAAGGAGAGATGATGTACAAATTTGCAGTAATGCCCGGTGACGGGACCGGTCCGGAAGTCGTGGCTGAAGCGCTTAAGGTTCTTGAGGCGGTAGCGGCTAAATCCGGGTTTAAATATGAGACCGAGGATTTTGATTTCGGGGCTGAGCGGTATCTCGCAAAGGGCGAGCTTCTCCCCGATGATGCCATAGAAGACCTTAAAAAATTTGATTCCATTATCCTCGGCGCCATTGGCCACCCGAGCGTAAAGCCGGGAATACTCGAACTTGGCATACTTCTAAAAGCCCGTTTTGCTCTGGACCAATACATCAATCTTCGTCCGGTTAAGCTTTATCCGAACGTATGGACCCCGATAAAGGACAAAGGACCAAAAGAGGTGGATTTTGTGATTGTTCGTGAGAATACAGGAGGAATATATACAGGTATCGGCGGCACGACCATGAAGAATACTCCGCTTGAGGTCGCCACGCAGGTTATGACATATTCGCGTCCTGTTGTTGACAGGTGTATAAAATATGCATATGAGCTTACTAAAAAACGTAACAGGGAGAAAACTCTTACGCTTTGTCACAAATGTAATGTCTTGACTGAAGTCGGGGATCTCTGGGTGCGTTCGCATGAGGAAATGGGGCAAAAAGATTATCCTGAAATAAAAAGAGATTACGCGCATGTTGACGCTACCACTATGTGGATGGTCAAGAATCCGGAATGGTTCGACGTTATTGTTACATCAAATCTTTTCGGTGACATTATAACCGATCTCGGTGCCATGATACAGGGCGGAATGGGGATAGCCGCCGGCGGGAACATAAACCCGGAAGGTGTTTCCATGTTCGAGCCGATAGGCGGATCCGCTCCCAAGTATCAGGGGAAGAACGTTATAAATCCGCTGGCTTCGATTTGTTCGGTACAGATGATGCTTGAGACAATCGGTGAGGACAGCGCCGCCGCTCTTATTGATAAAGCGGTTTACAAGGTTATGGAAAGCGGTAAAGTAAAATCCATGGCCGCAGGGAAAATGGGAATGAGCACTTCGGAACTCGGGGATTTTGTGGCGGATACCGTCGCGACACTTTAATACGGAGAGAAAGAATGGAATGGACAAAACTCGGTTTCGAGTACCTTCCGACAAATGCATACGCGATATCTGATTTTTCGGACTGTAAATGGTCCAAGCCGGAACTCCGCACGGATTTTAATATAAATATGCATGTCGGGGCTAATTGTCTCCATTACGGCCAGGCTTGTTTTGAGGGTCTGAAAGTCTTCAGAATGAAAGACGGTTCCGCGGCCATGTTCAGGCCGGAAATGAATGCCGCCAGAATGAGGAAATCCGCGGACCGCATTTGTATGGAACAGCCGCCGGAAGATTTGTTTCTGGAATGCTGTGAGGCCGCGGTCCGCGCCAATCCGGAATTCATACCTCCTTACGGGACAGGGGCTACTCTTTATGTAAGGCCCCTTTTAATAGGAACGGAGCCGATGGTCGGAGTTAAAATTTCTTCGACCTATTCTCTGATGGTTTTGGTTACTCCTGTCGGACCGTATTACAAGGACGGTTTTAAACCGGTTGAGTCGATCATAGTGGAAAACTATGACCGCACGGCACCGCGCGGTACCGGAATGGCCAAAGTCGCCGGTAATTATGCGGCCAGTCTTAAAGGCAGTCTTGAGGCAAAGAAAAAGGGTTACCCCATAGTACTGTATCTTGACTCAAGGGAAAACAGATTTATAGATGAATTCGGAACAAGTAATTTTATCGGGATAACTCCTGACGGAAAATACATGACCCCTGACTCTGAATCGATACTCGAAAGCATAACAAACGCGAGTTTAAGGGATTTGGCCGCCGACGCCGGAATGGAAGTTGTCCGTTGCAGGATACCTGTGGAGGACTTGGAGAAATTCTCAGAAGTCGGCGCTTGCGGAACGGCCGCTGTTATTACTCCTGTTCATTCAATAAGACGAGGAGAAAGGGCCTGGACTTTCGGAGAAAAGGACAAAGCAGGAAAGACACTGACTTCTCTTTACAACAAGCTTCGAGGAATACAGTACGGTGAGGAGGAAGACACCCGCGGATGGATGAGAAAAATAGAAATCTAAATGAAAGGCTGTAAATATGAGCGGTGTCAAAATTTATGACTCAACCCTGAGAGACGGAAACCAGGCTGCGGGAATATCATTTTCTCTCGAAGACAAGCTTTTAATCGCGGAGAAGATTGACAGCATCGGAATCGACTATGTTGAGGGCGGGTGGCCCAATCCGACCAATACCACCGACGTGCAGTTTTATAAAGAAGTGACAAAACTCGGGCTCAAAGCCCGTATAGCCGCTTTCGGGAGTACCTGCCGTCCGGGAGCCAAGCCTCATCAGGACCCTATTATAAAATCCCTCACCGCTACCGGCGCGCCCGTTATTACAGTTTTCGGGAAAAGCTGGGATTTGCACGTAACAGATGTCATAAAGACATCACTTCAAGAAAACCTCCGGATGATAAAGGACTCTGTCGCCTACCTTAAAAAGAAATCCGAAGAGGTCATATATGACGCCGAACATTTTTTCGACGGTTTTAAGGCCAATCCGGAATATGCTCTCGACACCCTTAAGTCCGCGGCAGAAGGCGGGGCCGATTGTGTTGTCCTTTGCGACACCAACGGCGGGACACTTCCTCTTGAATACGCGGAGATAGTCGATAAAGTAAGAGAAGCGATAGATGCCCCGCTCGGAGTACATAATCATAATGACGCCGGAATGGCCGACGCGAATTCGATTGTAGGTGTCAATCTGGGATGTGTCCACGTTCAGGGTACAATGAACGGATTCGGGGAGAGGTGCGGTAATGCCAATCTTTCCACCATCATTCCAAATCTCAAGATAAAACTGGGAGAGAATGTGTGTACCGCCGCACAGCTGAGGTCTCTTCGCGACGTTTCCGTATTTGTAAACGAGATCGCCAATATAGCACCCAACGAAAGACTGCCCTTTGTGAGCGATAATGCTTTTTCGCATAAGGGCGGAGCTCATATAGACGGTGTCTTAAAGGTAAGCCGGTCCTTTGAACATGTCGATCCGGCACTCGTAGGCAATGAACGCCGTTTTGTATTGTCAGACCAGAGCGGCGGCGCAACAATTGTCAATAAACTGAAAAAGAGGATTCCCGGTGTCGATAAAAAAGACCCGGTTGTCAAGACGCTGTTATCGAAAATAAAAGCCATGGAGCATGAAGGTTATACTTTTGAAGCCGCGGAAGGTTCTTTCTTTCTTATCGCCGAAAAAGAGCGCGGCCGCTATACCGAGCCGTTTGTCGTTAAAGGTTTCAGGGTCATAGAAGAAAAACTCCCGGACGGAAGCCTTATTTCCGAAGCCACAATACGGGTCGAGGCCGACGGAAAAGAATTCCATACGGCCGCCGACGGCGACGGCCCCGTAAACGCTATGGACAAGGCCCTTCGCAAGGCACTTGTGAACTTTTTCCCGTCTCTGGCTTCTGTTCATCTTGTTGATTATAAGGTAAGGGTTCTTGACGGAAAGGGGGGAACCTCATCACGCGTTCATGTGCTTATTGAATCCTCGGACGGAAAAGAAACCTGGGGAACTGTTGGCGTCTCAGAGAATATTATAGAAGCCTCATGGATAGCGCTTGTTGACAGTTTGAATTATAAGCTTATGTCTCTCGGAAAAAAGAAGCGGAGAAAATAAGTTGTCTTCGGAAGACATAAAAGAAGAAATCCCCGTCCGTTATATCAAAGACTCGGTTGTGTATGTTTTCCGGGGTGATATAGATACGGAACTGGCCTCGGACATGGAAGAAAAATTTATAACGGAGATATCAAGAGGCAACAATATAGTCTTTGACCTTTCTTCGGTTAAATATGTAAACAGCAGGTTTGTTTCTATTCTTGTAGGGCTTTTCAGAAATACCGCCGAAGCGGGGAAAGAACTGATTATTCTGCGGCCTTCCCAGTTTGTCTATGAAACCTTGTATAATATGGGACTGTTCAATAAGGTAAGGGCCTTTATTTCGGAAGAAGCTCTGGTTGAACACCTCGAATCTCCGGAAGGTCGAAAATGATCCCTATACTGATAATAATTTTCTCCGGGTTGTTTTTCTCAACCGGCGCCCAGATGCAGGAAGAACTTTTATTCTACGGGGTAAGCGATACTTTGCGCTATAAACCCCTTCCGGATTCTCTCAAGGGAGGATGGAAACCCTTTGTCGCGAGCATGTGTCTCGGACCCAGAGTCGGTCTGGAATACAACGAGGGAATACCCGTAACCTGGAATGACTGCATACTTACACTTCCGATGGTGGCCAATTATAATAAAAACCAGGCTAAAGGCTGCATTTATACATGTTTTATAGGGCCCCGCGCGGGTCTTGAGGCCGATACAAGAAAGCTGCGGACAAAAGAGAAAATCCTTTTAGCGTCATCATTGATCTCGTCTGTTTCCCCCATGGGTTATCCGGCCTTCAATATTATTGAAGGCGAGGATATTAATTTTACTGTTGAAATTAAGCCTTTCGGCCTTATCGCCCTCTCTACGAGGTTTCTCATCGCGCTTGAGGCGGCTTCAGGTAAAACCATGAAAGAAATTTCAAAAGAGGAAGACTTGTATTATCCATGGGCAAAAGAAAAATATTTTGAGGATGAACAATGACATTTTTTGATTCCGCGTTTTTCGGTCTTGTGCAGGGCCTGACCGAATTTCTGCCTGTAAGCAGTTCCGGCCACCTGACGATTTTTCACGGTTTACTCGGCGGAATGGAGGACAATGTTTTTTATGATGTTGTGTTGCACTTCGCTACCCTTCTGGCCACGGTAATCTATTTCCGCCGGAAAATCGGGGATCTTTTTACAGGCTTTATTGCAGATCTCTCCCAAAAGAATATTCGGGGAGACGCATTTCTTTCGGGGCTTTATATAGCGGCCGCTGTCGTTCCGACCGGAATAATAGGGGTTGTATTCAAGGACCCTCTTGAGCGGGCTTTTACCAGTCCCCGTCTTGCGGCTTCCATGCTTATTGTTACAGGTACATTTCTTATCTTTACAAGGTTCGCAAAAAAAGGCCGAAAAACACTCGCCAACGCCGGTCTTGCAGCGGCAGTTCTTATAGGAACTGTGCAGGGGCTTGCGATAATTCCCGGTATATCGAGGTCCGGCGCCACGATCAGCGCCGCTCTTTTTCTTGGTTTTACAAGAAAAGACGCCGGGGAATTCTCATTTCTGATTTCAATACCCGCCATAGCAGGAGCTCTCATACTTAAAGCCGCGGACATCCCTTCGCTTGCTTCGGTGGACTGGCCATTGGTATCGGCCGGTTTTGCCGTTTCATTTCTTTCAGGACTAGTGGCCCTTTCGGCGCTCATGGGTTTTGTGAGGCGCGGTTCTTTATGGTATTTTTCAATATATTGTTTTACCGTGTCTGCCGCGGTCCTTATTTTTATGAGAGGATAATAAATTATGGACAGAATGTGGGCCCCGTGGAGAATGGAATATGTATCCGCTACCGACGATAAAAAAGACGCTTGTGTCTTTTGTGGAAAAGAAAAACCGGTTGATGACAAAAAAGACCTTCTTTTATACCGGGGCGGGAAATGTTTTGTCCTTATGAATTTGTATCCTTATAATAACGGCCACCTCATGGTGATACCGTTCCGGCATCTTAATGATGTTTCCCTTCTGGATGCTGATGAGAGAAAGGAAATCTTTGATCTAACTGTAAAATCCAAAGAAGTTCTTGCAAAAGTTTATTCTCCGCACGGCTTTAATGTCGGGATGAATCTCGGCCGCCCGGCGGGGGCAGGTATAGATGAGCACATACATATGCATATTCTTCCGAGATGGAACGGCGATACTAACTTTATGCCCGTAATCGCTCATACTAAAGTGATTTCCGAAGGAATGGAGTCTTCATGGGAAAAACTGAGGGCAGAATTTGATAAGGTCTGAAAATATAATTCCGGGAGGAAAGTGATGAAAATTTTACTGGCTTTTGATTCTTTCAAGGAGTCTATGACTTCTCGGGAAGCCGCTGATAATTTCAGGAAAGGTTTTTTAAAAAGTGTTCCTTCAGCGGTTTTTACAATTCTTCCCATGTCCGACGGCGGGGAAGGTTTTGTGCATGCCATGGCGGAAGCCGGAGGTAAGATAAAACGAAAAAAAGTAACCGGTCCGCTCGGAACGCAGGTAAACAGTTATTATGCCGTTATGAACGACGGAAAAAGCGCTGTTGTTGAAATGGCGACCGCTTCCGGTCTCGCACTTGTGCCCCTTAAAAAGAGGAACCCTCTTAAAACTACAACATACGGCACCGGAGAATTAATAGCGGAGGCCGTAAAGAAGGGGTACAAAAATATCTGTGTAGGTATAGGAGGCAGCGCGACAACAGACGGCGGCGCGGGGATGGCACAGGCAATGGGGGTAAAATTTTTTGACGGTAATGGCAAACTCATTAAAAAAGGGGCGGCAGGACGGGATCTGGATAAAATAGAGTCGATAGATCTTTCCGGATGCGAAAAATTCATTAAAGGAGTTACTTTTCAGGTCGCTTCTGATGTTACCAATCCTCTTTGCGGAAAACGCGGGGCAGCTCAGGTTTACGGTCCACAAAAAGGGGCCGACGCCGATGGTGTAAAAAAGCTTGATGAGAATTTGAGAAGATTCGCCCGGATAATAAAAAAAGAAACAGGCATCTCTGTTTTGAATTTACCGGGCGCGGGCGCGGCCGGCGGTCTCGGGGCCGGCCTTATCGCTTTTCTGGGAGCCGACCTCAGAAGCGGGATAGATATTGCCCTTGATACCCTTAAGTTTACAAAACTCGCTTCAGTGGTTGACATTGTTGTTACGGGAGAGGGACGTGTGGATAAGCAGACAATAAGCGGCAAGGTCATACATGGAATTACAGTCAGGACCAAAAAAGCGAAGAAACCGCTTATAGCCATAGGCGGTTCGCTTTCGGATGATTCCGATGAAATCTATAAGCACGGAGTCAATGCTCTTTTTTCTCTTGGTTCAGGCCCCTGCGACCTTGCTTATGCCATAAAAAACGGCAAAAAAGAAATGCTCAAAGCCGGAGAGAGAATAGGAAGGCTCGCTTCTGTTTTCATAAAAGCCTCAAAGAAAAAATGAAGCAGGCAGGCGAAATTTATAAATCAGGCATCAGATTTAAATGCCTTAAATGCGGAGTTTGCTGCCTTGTAAAAGATTCTGATTACGGAGTATATCTTTATAAGGATGATATCCTCCGCATGTCTGAATTCTTGTCTATAACGCCTGAAAAGTTTGTCCTGAAATATGCTCTTCTCGCTGAGGATGTATTCATTTTCAGCGACATGGAAATATCGTCCAAACGTGTTCAGCTGAGGATAAAAAATGCACGCTGCATATTCTCCGACGGAAAGCTTTGTTCCGTGTACGGAGCGAGACCCTTTATATGCAGAAAAGGGCCTTTCATCAGGGGGTTTATGGAGTTCCCTGCTAACTGGAAAAATTTTAAAAAAATATGCGGAGGGATTGGTAAAGGCGAGAGGCAGTCCGCCGAAAAGATCCGAAGAGTAATGGCTGAGGAAGACAGAAAAGAAAGAAAATACTTTG
This sequence comes from uncultured Fibrobacterota bacterium, assembly GCA_964401455.1. Classification (GTDB taxonomy): domain Bacteria; phylum Fibrobacterota; class OXYB2-FULL-49-7; order CAYNYI01; family CAYNYI01; genus CAYNYI01. The sequence goes on along the minus strand of CAYNYI010000044.1, from coordinate 14,709 downwards.
AAAAAGATATTTACGGAGAGTTTTTTAATGACCTGTTCAAGCAGAAGCGGTCTGTAAAGACCATTTTGAAATACAGCTGTACATATGACGAATATCTTGATTCTCCGGATCCGGAAAAGTACCGTTCCCGGAATACCGCTTGACCGGACAGGAATATTTAGGTATAATTTCCAGTATGAGAAAAATTTATTTAATGATTGTTACCGTAGCTTTTTTCTGCCGTGTTTTCGGTCAGGTTTCTCCTCTTTTTTCTATAATTTCCGATAATTCCGCTCCCGACACCTCTTATCCTTACACTGTTTTTTATTCCGGGAATATGAAACTGCGTCTAAGCGACTGTGGATGCGGGGCAAACCCGATGGGGGGAATACACCGGGCGGCTTTTTTTATCAAAGACTTTGAGCGGAAGAACGGACCTGTTATAAAAGTAGACTGTGGAGGCTTTTATGATCCGGGACGGAATAATCCAAAAAGGAGAACAAGGCTGCTTTTCAAGGCGTTTAAAAAACTCGGTTATGATGCTGTCAATGTTACATACGGTGATTTAAAGGCGGGGATGGAATTTTTTGAATTCCCGGCACCGGAATACAGGGGGCTTAATTTTATAAACGCGAATATTAAAAAGAAAAAGAAGTATGCCTTTAAGCGTTATGTAATGAAAGATTATAAGGGCTTGCGTTTCTGCATTACCGGAATAGCCGCATGTAAAGACTCCGATAAAATTAAACGGTCTGTTTATACGGTATGCCCGCCCGCACGGGAGGCCGAGGACGTTTTCATAATGACCAGGTCTGCTTCCGATTATTATATTATCCTCACGGATGTGGACGGGGAAACTGCGGCCGATATCGTTGACCGCTGCCCCGCACCTGCTCTTGTTATAAGAAGCGACGGCAGGCGTGACCCGTCCGGCACCAGGATTAAAAATTCTGTAATGCTTGCTTCCGGAGCCTACGGTAAGTATGTTACCTATGCGACATTCGGAAAACTTTTCAAGGAATTCGGGGGGCTTGATTTTCCGCTTGAGGCCGGTTCTCCGGGTGATCCTGAGTTTGAGTCTATTATATCGGCGGAGTAGATTTATGTTTATTCGTTTTTTGCCGGCACTTACCGCCGCCGTACTTTTCTTTAACGGCTGCGTCATTGAGCCTTCCGAAGAAGAAAAACTTGAGATTGTCTCTTTCTCTGTTTCTCCCGGTGCCATAGACCTGATGCCGGAGGACACCTTGAAATTAAAGTTCAGCGATAAAGTGGAGCTTTTTGAGGGTGTTACCGTCCGGGCCGCGGACGGCGGTGAGGATCCTTTATGGAAATCTTCGCTTTCACCGGACGGTTTTACAGTTCTTGTTTTTGGATTAAATGACATTTCCGGAGGAGAGAAAACCGGTTTCCCATACGGGAGAAAGATACGTCTGGATCTTGATTCACGTGAGATAATTTCAGAAGCAGGGGCAAACCTTGACAAAGATACATCGGCTGTATTCACTGTTTTGTCTCTTTTGGAGGACTACCATAATACTCCGCTTATTATATCAGATACACTGCCATGCGGGAAAGCGTGGTACGGCGGGCTTTCTTTCAGCGATACGGCAGACCTTTATTTTATTTCCGAATGCGCGGACACTGTTGAGGTTACATCCGCCGATGTTTATCCTTTCTATTTTTCCATCGTGGCGTCTGAGGATTCCTCTTTAATTATTTCCGAGAAATTCTCCGAAGGTTTATCGAAGAAATACGGCTCTCTCCCTGATTCGGCTTATGTTCTCTTCTCGATGTGGCGCTGCGTTTCTTTTCCGGATTCTTTCAGCGTTACCCCGGACAGAGTCCCCGACGGTAAATATGTAATCAATATCGGTGATTGACTTCAGATGAAAAAATATATTGCAATGGTATAATTTTAAATATATTTTCTTATTACTATGGCTGTAGAACAGAAAGAATACGGAACTTTTTCTCTTATCATTCTTGACGGCTCTCTTACCGTAAAAGAAATCACTGAAGTGAAGCAGGCTGTTCTTTCCGCGGCTTCTCTCGGACACACAAAAATAGCCGTTGATATGTCAAAATCCAAAACCATTGACAGTTCCGGTGTGGGTCTTCTCGCGAATGCTTCAAAGAAGATGAATTCCGAAGGAGGATCTTTCGCTGTTGTAGGTGTGAATGAGGATATTCTCGATATCATCAATATCGCCCTTCCTGTAGGAGATCTTGAAATATTCAGCGATATAGAGGAACTTGAGAAAAAGTTTGACTGATTCCTCTTCTCCCCAAAACCGTTATTTTGTTTCCATCCATGACACTTCCCGAAAGGGCGGTATAGAGTCCTTTATTCGGGGTGTTCTTCCTGTGATCTCCGAAAAATATGAATTGATCAGTGCTGAACCCAGCCGGTTTATGAATACCGCGCGCGGACTTTGCGGGAAAATTATTAAAAATACTTCGGTCCGGAAGGATTTTTTTCTTTTTTCAGGGGTCCATGCCGCGCTGGCTGCTTACCCGTGTCTTATAAAAAATTACGGGTTGATAGCTTACGGTTCCGAAGTTAATTTCTTGACGAAGGGTTACCGGCTGTCTTTCAAAAAGTTGATTATGCGCCGTATTTTAAGGCGGGCAGAAATTATTTTTTCCATAAGCGGGTTTACGAAAGAAAAACTGGCTGAATGCGGGGTAGATCCGGAAAAAATCGTTATCATAAAACCGGGCCCGGACGCGGTTTTGAAAATTCAAGGCAGCAGCGAAAAAAGAAAAGGGCCTGTTCTTTTAACCGTAGGCAGACTTGTCAGGCGTAAAGGCCACCATACCGTGATTTCGGCATTGCCGAAAATCAGAGAGGTTTACCCGGATATCCGTTACGTCATAAACGGGGACGGTCCGGAGCGCGCTAAGCTGGAAGAACTTTGCCGGAGTTCGGGAGTTTCTGTCAATGTTGTTTTTACGGGGATTACCGATGACCGGGAAACAGAAAAGCTGTACCGCGATGCCGATATTTTTATTATGCCTTGTTTTCAAACCTCCGACGGTGACGTGGAGGGGCTCGGACTTGTTTTTCTGGAGGCGGGAAGGCGGGGCCTTCCGGTTATAGCTGGGGATTCCGGCGGGGTACCGGATGCTGTGGAGCACGGAGTTAACGGTCTGCTTGTTGAACCGGAAAAGCATACTGCAACAGCAGAAGCTGTTTTGAAACTTCTATCCGATAATGATCTGCGTGAAAAACTTTCTGAGGGCGGGGTCCGCAAATCGGCCGGGTTTTCATATACCCGTACCGCGGAAACTATTCTTGAATATACTCCGTAAGTCACAAGCCTTACAACAGTAGCTTTATAGTTTTTAATTGTATATTAGCACATGTATTAATTATTTATAGCTATAAACGATATTGTCCATAAAGCCATTATATATTAGAGCAAATTATCATGAAATGCGCCATAATACAATCCCGGTCGTACTAATTTGGAAATAGGAGATAAAGGAATTCAATGGCAGATTTTCACCTAAAAGGTTTTGACGAGGCAACAATAATCAAACTTGATGTTTTCCGTGGATACATACGCGAATGGCTCAGTATCTTTATGACACGCCCAGGCTATGTGACTGGAGACTATAAAGCGGAACTGAGCATATTTGATTTCTTTTCAGGACCGGGATTTGACAGTAACAATAACCCCGGTTCACCTGTAATCATAGCTGAAGAAATTCGAAGTTATTGTGAATCACGTGAAGACTTCCGGGCAGTTGTACAAGTCTGTCTATTTTTTAATGATGCCAATAGTGACCATATTGAAAGTCTCAAAGAAAATATAGGCTCAGTGGCTTGTGAAAAGTCTTGCTGCAAGTATCTGTATTCATCCAAAACCTTCAGTAAAGTCTTTCAAAAATACCTGCCAATGCTTAAAAATACTACTTCTGCCAAACTTGTTATAATGGATCAGTTCGGTTTGAAGGAAGTTACACCGGACATCCTGAAATTTCTTGCGGAATGCAGAAAGACAGACGTCCTTTTCTTCATCTCGTCATCATTTGTGAAGCGGTTTATTGAAACCCCAGAAATTGGCAGTAAATTCAATTTGGATATAGCAAAGGTTAAGAATGCAGAATACAATGCAATCCATCAGTTGGTGTGCAGCCATTTTAGGGATGAGATCAATTCTGACGACTACTTCTTAGCTCCCTTCTCGCTCAAAAAGGGGCCAAACATATACGGTATCATTTTTGGTTCATCAAATCTTTATGGTCTGGATAAATTTCTACAAGTTTGCTGGAAAATAGATCGTCAAACGGGGGAAGCAAATTATAGCATAGAAAATGAGAAATATTGGCACGGACAGCAGTCATTGTTTCCAGAAGGAAATTCGTTCAAGAAAATAGATATGTTCAAGAGTCAACTTCTCGAATTTCTTGATGTGGCAAAAACTAACAATGAGACCTACCACTTTTCTCTTCTCAAAGGCTTCCCGCCGGGTAAAGCAAATGAGGTCCTGCGCGATCTTCAAAACAATGGTAAAATTGAAACGAATACGATTTCAGACAATATATCTGTAAAAAGAGGTATTTTTTATCTAGGTCATAAGTATTTCGATGAGACTCCAAAAATCAACATAAAGGCAACAAAATGAATAAGACAAAAATCGAATGGACTGAAACAACGTGGAACCCAATTACAGGTTGCACAAAGTTTTCCGCCGGATGCTTGAATTGTTATGCAGAACGAATGGCAAGACGTCTGCAAGCAATGGGCACTGAAGCATATCAGTTTGGCTTTACTCCAATGTTCCACGATCATCTTCTGGAAAAGCCGTTCGCGTGGAAACGGTCGAGGATGATTTTCGTGAACTCCATGAGCGATACATTTCATGAGGATATATCAGACAAACAGATTCTGAAGCTGTTTTCCGTCATGAACAAGGCGCGGTGGCACACGTTTCAGGTTCTTACAAAGAGGTCCGAAAGATTATTGAAGTTATCAACGAAAATCAATTGGACACCTAACATTTGGCAAGGTGTTACTGTCGAACACGCAGCGACACGAGCACGTATTGAAGATTTGAGACTGGTGGGAGCCAAAACAAAATTCCTGTCAATCGAGCCTCTTATAGGGCCCTTTTCCGGATTGAATCTTACTGGCATTGATTGGGTCATTGTCGGTGGCGAATCCGGGCCGGGTGCAAGGCTGATGAAAAAGGAATGGGTTACTTCCATTCGCGACGGTTGTGTAAAGACCAAAACGCCTTTCTTTTTCAAGCAATGGGGCGGTGTGCGCAAAAAAGAAAACGGAAGAACTTTAGAAAACCGGGTTTGGGATGAGGTGCCGGCAATTCAATATTAAAAAATCCAAACGATATTTACTCATGAGATTAATAAAATCAAAAGACCTGCTTTGGCATCATATTGTCCTCTTCTTGAACATACTCCGTAAGTAGTCTCTTTTAATTAAGACAAGTCTTATGGAGAATCAATGCGCCATATTCTTGCAGTAAAAACTTTATAATATTTAATTGTATGTGAGCATATTTTTTTATTATTTATGCTTATAATCGTTTTATTATAACAGGATATGGGAAATACGTGATAACTCAGATCTGAGGCAGTTATACTAAACTCGTATTCTCATAACTGTACGTATGGCTTAGATATACGCAGTTTACTGAATGGGAGACAATCGTATATCCGGTAGTTGTGCGGAACTCAGCACACTTTTTTTAAAAAAGGTAAAACAGATTGATTAATTTGAAATTATTTTTTTGGCTAACAATCTTGTTTCTTTTTTCAGGATTAAATGCTGAAGCATCTCCATTGTTAAATTTAGGAGTAAAAATACACCCATTGGCCCTGGTTTATCCAGATATACCTTCAATCAAGGGCAGCATAGAAGCTATGTTTTTTCGTAAAATTGGGTTTGAAATCAGTTATTCTCAAAAATATACAGATAAATTTTTTAGAGATATGGAAAGCGATTCAAATGCTGTAAACGCCGAAGGTCATTCAATTTATTATGAGTTTAAATATTATGATCCATTCAAATTCAACATATTGAAAATCGCTAATAATGCAGCTGTCATAAGCTATCTTGGACTAACTTATAAGAAAATATATGATCTAAAGAATAGAATGAAATATTATAGTGCTCCCACTGATTCAGTGTTCAGACTGGATTATTACGCAGTCCAAAGAGACATCCATATATTAGCAGCTCAAACGGGGGTCGTTTTAAACTTTGGCCGGATAACAACCGAAATATATATGGACGGTGGGATAAAACATCGGCATCAGAAATTACTTTATAATGAGTTTGATCCAGAAAAAGATTCATATCCAGATGGACTGTGGCCCTGGGAAAGACCATTTAAAGGGTACTTGCCTTCTTTCAGTTTTGGATTTAAAGCAGGTATATTTTTGTTTAGCATGAATTAATCAATTAATAGAATTGCTCTCGTTCCACCCGGGCAACTTCTGGTAAGCCAACCCGCGGAGGCGATTCATAACATTTTCCTGCTCCAGAACATTCCTGTAGCGGTGAGGAAAATACAACCGGGAAAACTGTCTTATAACGGGAGTCTGGTCAATTAAGAATTCTCCGATTTTAAATCAAAAAACCAATTTAGCTTCCATTTTCTTATATTCTCCCACGGAGGACCTCCTTTTTTTCGGGAAATATTTTTCCGGTGTATATGGGAAATTAATTATCGGTGCTTACACACTATTAACTCACCTGTTAAGAATTTTATACAAACAGAGCTTTATAAAAAATATGTACTTCCGGCAAAAATCCTCCCAAATTAAGTTGTGTTGGTTTATATTGTATAAATACTATGTTTTTAATACTTTAAAAAAGCTTTATGAAGAAAACACCTCTCCTTATAATCTGCGTTTTTATTTCTCTCTTTTTATCTTTTATTTTACCGTTAATCGGCAAAAAAAATACAGAAAATCCTTATGTATTTCACGAAAAACTTTCTCCTTTTTATCATCAGAACGATATTGATGCTCTTAACGGACTTCATACTGCTGCGGGATTTCCTGATATTTACAAAACCCTTTCTTACAGAATAAACAGACCGCTTCTTTTTGCTTTTTCTTATGTTTCAGGAAAAGTTCTTATAAAACCACTCCTCGGTTTTTTTATACCTGAGAAATATAAAATAATCAAATGGGGACATTACTCTGCCTTAACAATTCTCTCTGTTTATTCTTCCTATCTTTTTTTAAACATTATCTTCACTATAATAACAGCATTGCTGTTATTTCGGCTAACAAGTTTCTATTTTGACAAAAACTATGCATTTGTATCTGTTTTGTTTTTTTTTCTTTCCCCGGTTACGATTTTTGGAACAAGAGGATTATATTTTATTGCCCTGGATAATTTAATTTATGTTTTAAGTTTTTATATCATATCTAAAACTTGTCATCAAAATTCTTCTTTAAAAAAAATCGCCTTGTATTCTATTATTCTGGGCTTTTTATTTACCGGTAAATTTAACCCCGGAATTATTGCTGCCGGGTTTCCTTTTATTATCTTTCAAAGAGGAGTTAAAACCGCCGCGCTTGTTTTTTTCTGTGTTTTTTCTCCTTATGTACTCTGGACAACCGGAATAAAAATCTTCGGATTTGGTTTATACATTCAAGAACTGGAAAGAGCCGGAAAAATGGGATTTATAGACACTTTTAATCTGGGCAGCCTTTATGATTTTTTAATGTCCTTTTTGGTTTATATTAAACAATGGTTTCAATCCGTTTTTTTTAATACCGGTTTCATCCAAATAGGACTTTTAATTTTCGGCTTGTATTTAATGATTAGAGACGGCAAATTAAAATATATTTATATCCTTGAATATTTTACTTTGATTTTAACAGTATATTTTTATCTTATCTTCTGCGTTAAATCCCAACCTATAAACCCCTCCTATAGTATGAGTCTTTTTATTCTTTTTTATCCGGTTATGTCAATAGGAATAGCCGATTTTGGAAAAACTATTACAACAAAACTTTTTAATAATCCGCAATATCAGAACATGGTAACCGCCGTGGTTTTTATTCTGTCCCAATCTGCCGTTCTTTTTCGTTCGCTGCCGAAAATCATGTAGCGGAGTTATTACTTTAACCTTCTATTTATAAGATCCGCAAGCAGACCTATCGCAAAAAGCTGAAGACTTGTTACCGAGAGAAGAATACAGGTAACATCAAGAACAAGACCATGAACCCAATAAGCATAAAAAAACAATAAAAGGGAGAAAAAAACAAGAAGGACAGAAACAGGTAAAAATACCTTAAGGGGATTAAAAAAAATTATCGTCCGTAAAATAAGAGAAAGAAAGTTCAGAGTATCCCTTAACGGGCGTATTTTTGATTTACCCTTTCGCTGTGAATATTCAATGGGAAAATATTCCACTCTATGGCCATCACCTAAAAACGATAATGTTATTGTTGTTGTCAGAGAAAAACCGTCGGGAATAATTTTCAGAAATTTTTCAAAAAGGCTTTTTTTAAAAATTCTCATTCCGGAATTGAGGTCAGGAATGCGGTATCCGGCAAGATACTCCGCAAGTTTCCTTAAAAAAAACTTGGCCGGTTTTCTAGCAAGAGAAGACCCTTTCCCTGAGGACCTCTCGGCTGTCAGCATATCTGCTCCAGACTCCGAATATTTTAAAATCATTTCTGGAATTTTCTCAATAGGATAAGATCCATCCGCATCACACAGGACAATATTTTCGGATTTGCTTTTTTTGATACCCGCTTTTATCGCCGCGCCATAACCCCGGTTGTTTTTATAACTAATAATTTTAAAATTGTCCGGCATTTCTGTTTTTTCAAGAATATTGCCGGTATTATCAGAAGAGCCGTCATTAACAAAAATAACTTCAAAACTATTTTTAATTTCTTCTTTTAACCGAATAAGGGTTTTAGTAAATTTTCCGACCGCCTTTTCCTCATTAAATACCGGAACAATAATAGAAAAGTCTGACATAATTCACTAATCCCCTTTTTTTAACAATTTTATTCCTGCTTTCATTTTTATTTTGAATTCTTCCAATGATCTCAGGGCCAATAAATTTTTTAATATAAACGACGGTGTCAGATAAAATTTTTTATAAAGATAATTGGCCTTATTAATTATTTCCCGTTCTGTATAATTTTCTGTCCACAATGGCGGTTTAAAATTTGAATCCGGTTTTTCTGCATATTCTTTCCAAAAATCTTTTTCAATTATTCCTCTTTCCAGGCCTTCTTTATATAACGCTGTTTCGGGATACGGGATGGTGATAGAAAACTGATTAAATGACGCCTTTAGTTTTTTCGCAAAATTGATGGTTTCCTTGAATTCTTTCTCTCCTTCTCCGGGAAGACCAATCATAAAATCCGCCAAAGTTGTTATTCCTAATTTTTTGGCTTTATCAAAAACATCGATTGTTTTTTTGAGATTAATTCCTTTTTTTATTTTTTTCAATACTTTTTCCGAACCGCTTTCGACGCCCATGCTCAATCTTACACAACCAGCGTCTTTCATTGCTTTAAGTAGACTGAAATCCATATTATCTACACGGACACGGGCGTCCCATGGAATTTTAATTTTTCTTCTTTTAATGAGAGAGCAGATCTCATGTACTCTGCTTTTATTAACAGAAAAAGTATCATCATGAATAAAAATTTCTTTTATTCCTAATTCCAGGATAGAACCAATTTCTTCGACAACTCTTTCCGGAGAATGAGCTCGAAACTTTTTCCCAAGCCTCATACTGCAAAAACTACAATTATAAGGGCATCCCCGACTTGTCATCATTGTTGTTATTGGGCGGTGATGTGACAAAAGAGAATAATATTTCTCATAATCAGTAAGTGTTCTTTCCGGTACAGGTAATATATCAAGATTTTCTATAATATCAGCAGAGGCCCCCTTTTCTGTTTTATTCTCTTCATTTTTATAAAACAATCCTTTTACATCCCTAAAATTTTTTTGTTTATTATCCAGAATATCAACAAGTTTGGTAAAACTACGCTCTGCTTCTCCTTGAATGACAAAATCAACACCAAATTGAACAAGCGTCTCTTCAGGATAAGCCGAAACATGAGGCCCGCCGGCAATAGTAATTATTTTTGGAGAATACTCCTTTATTATTCTGAATATATTCAGAGCATCAACAAGAGTGTGTGAAAGACATTGTACTCCGGAAATATCCGGACTAAACTTTTTTATTACAGACAATATCTCTTCCCGATTCATGTTTCCCGGTTGAGTATCAAGGACCTTGACTTTGTGTTTTGAGTATTTTTTTAAATAAGATGCAATATAGAGCAAACCGAGCGGTGGAGCATAGCCTCTTTCCGAATTTATTGAATCCGGAATATTCGTTGAAATCATATTATTCTGAGGCGGAGAAACAAGGAGTATGCGCATAAAAAAAAAATAATATAAAGTAACCCTTCAGATGGGATATTTTAAGCATACCGCCTAACCGGACAAAAAACCGTTTTCTTATTTAATAAAGGAACGTCTTTTTGTGTACTTTTGTCCTTCATAATCTAATGAAGCTATATATGTTCCGGAAGATTCTCCCGAAGCATCCCAGAAAAACCTGTACATGCCTTTATCGAAAGAAGACTCAAATGGTCTTAACGTTCTAACAAGCTCCCTCTGAGATTATAAATATAAAGCTCTATGACCTCCGTTTCTGAATTTAATCAGCCGTAATCGCTATGGGGGGGGGGCATCTAAATACAATCTCAGAAACCGGATTAAAAGGATTAGGGTCACACGATAATCCTCCGGCAGAAACAGGGGAGAACAAAGACGGGGTGTCTTCTGTTTTTATTTCCTCAACAAAAGACAAAAGCCCGAAATTCAAGTGGTCATGAAAATGAGCAGAACTGTCATAAGGAAAATTTCCATTGTGATTCCATATCGCATGCTCTGTATGATCATACGTTTTCGCGGGCATTAGAGCGTGACGCATTAAACCCCCGGGACTGCGAAAAAGCAGCAGGAAGGGCGTCTCCCCAGGTTACCGGAGGATCTGTATATACAGGATCCCCGCTCCACGTTTCAAACCCTTCCCATTAGGTAAAAGCAGAAAAAGGTATAAACATTTCAACAACATCAAAACCTTTGGACTTTATGTCATTTGCATATATCGAATAGTTGTTTATCAGTATGGGTTTTTAAAAAAGACTGCCCCAAAAAACGCATTACCGAAACCCTCGAAAGCAGAGGGATATGTAATGAAATTCGCAAACTGATATACATCGGACAAGCTGTATATCTTTTTTCCATCAGGCGCTGTTCTCCTTATTTCGCCTTGATTTTCCTGTTTTCGAGTCTTTTAATGAGTTCTGGCAGGCGGACTTTACCTATTTTCACATAACTTAATAAAGCCACACCGGAAGATATGTGTTCTGGAAAATATCACTAAGTCATAACAAGGCACGAAATTATTAAAAGAAAAACTTTAAAACAAAGGAGGATTATTAATAAAAAGAAAAAGCTTGATCAAAACATCGAGAAGAGTTTAGCTTCCATTTTCTTATATTCTCCCACGGAGGCCCTCCTTTTTTTTTGGGAAATATTTTTCCGGTGTATATGGGAAATTAATTATCGGTGCTTACAGTTAATTTCTTTTTTTTTCATTACCGCCGTAATATTGCGGACTACCTCCGTTATTATTAATAGAGAACTGAAATCTGTATTAATATGGGAGGTTATATATGAAAGAGTTTATTTCCGCAGCGGTTTTCATGATTATTATTGCGTTTTGTGCCGGCTGCTCGGATGAAAAGAACCCGGAGCCTTCAGGCATATTATCTCCCGAAAATACGGAAGAGACGAATTCTCCTCCTGAAACTCCTGTTATAATTACTCCGGAGAATAATGCTGTCAATACCGATACTTCAGTTGAAATTTCCTGGTTCACAAATGATCCCGACGGTGATAATCTGATTTACGTGATTTATTTCTGGAAAATAGCCGATGGAAATATGTTTCTAAACGGTAATTTCAACACTGTAAAAACTTCCATAATTCTGGACAGTCTTGATTATGCTGCTTCTTATGCTTTTACTGCGGGAGCTTCAGACGGAAAAGATACGGTTTTCTCAGATACTGTCAGATTTATAACGGCAGGAAGACAAATATGCTTCCCGAAATAACGATTAATTCCGCTCCTGCGGCCGGAGAATCCGGCATCGGACCTGATGTTGTTTTTGAATGGAGCGTTATGGACAGTGACAACGACGATGTCGTTGTCTTTCTTAATTTGAGCGGGGAAAACCCGCCTTCGGACCAGATATACAGCGGGCAAGCGGAAAGTTATTCGGTGTCAGGGCTGGATTACGGGGAGACATATTACTGGTACATTTCAGCCTTCGACGGCAAGGACACTTCTGTAACTGCCGTAAAGAGTTTTACTGTAAGGGGTATGACCTGGCAGGAGACAGCGGAGAAAGTCGAGCCTTCGGTGTATATAATCGGGCTTCTTAAGGATGCGGCAATAATGGGCGTGGGTACGGGCTTCGCGATTGATGAAAAAACTATAATGACCAACGCTCATGTTGTGGAAGGTTTGCGGGAATACCTTACGGAATGGGGCGATACGACTCTGACTCCTATAGCTGTACGTACGGGAGGCTCTTTGTTCGGCGAGGGCTTTTACCGGCTGGATTCTTTTGCGGTACATCCCGGATATGATACGGGTACTTCGGAGACTAAAGATTTCGGTCTTGTTAAAGTTTCCGGTTCTCTTCCTTCGCACCTGGAGTTCGCGAAGGACAGCACGCTTTCAGGTTTATCGGCAGGGGATGAAATTGCCTCTATAGGGTTCCCCGGTGAATTGAATTTTATGGCGGAACAGAACCCTGTCGCGACTTTTAAAAATGGGACTATATCCGCGTTGCGCGCTTTTGGCGGGGTAGTGCCGTCCCCGGAAAACAGTTTTTATGTTCAGCATAATCTGGATTTGTCCGGCGGCACATCGGGTTCTCCGATTTTTACAAAGGGGGGCAAGGTTGTTGCTGTTAATAATTCAGGAATTGAGGTTCTTGTTTATTCGGCGGCAACGGGAGACTGGGAAAGGGTGCCGCAGTCTTCTCTCGGATTTGGTATAAGGGCTGATTTGCGTGAAGGTCTTTTTGACGCTGCTCTGGAATGTTTTGCCGATCTTGAGCCGGTGATTGTTACTTATACCTTTATTAACGGTTCCTGGACCGATCTCGAGATGCGTGTGGATGGTTCTGTTGTCGATACTATTGACTGGCATGATACTCTTTCTTTATGGGATTACGCGAAAACTCCGGTAATGAATCCCATTTCCTTTGAGACTATTGTTGCAACGGAGAATTCTCTCTGGTGGTATGATACGATTTATACCGGAATGGATTTTTCAAGGAAATATTATGTTTCGGATGCCTGGTTTTTGCTTGGTGTGAAGAACAATACCAATAAAGATATGAGGTCTTGTGTTGTTTCAAATTTTGCGGTCTATGATTCTTCCGGGGTTTATATACCGCAGGGATATTACCGGGATGTCGGTTATTATAATTCGGCAACTTATACCGATATCCGTATGTATTTTTACGATGCGACTCAGTATCTCAATTATGATGACATGAATACGCGGAGTGATGACGTTGAGGCTGAGTTTAAATATCTCACTCCGGGATCTGTTTTGCCGAAGAGTCTCGGGGCCGCCGGGGGTGGGAAGGTTAAAGTTGATGGAGAGAAGAGGGTGTTGAGATATACTGATTTTATGAATAATACGGAGAATTGATATTAAATGTCCCGATCGGCGGGGCATAAACGAAAGGAAAAAAATGAGCGTCTATTACGTAGAACATAAAATACATAGGTATTTAGACCTGATCTTGTGTGTCGTTAAAATAATAGCACTTTCGGCGATTGCTTACTATTTTTTTAACAAATAAGCCGCGGCTACACGCAACCAGAGAGTTCTGTGCACACGCGGGGCAAACTGTTAATAAACGTTCCGATTGACGGGTCATAAACGAAAGGAAAAAAATGAACACTTATTATGTAGAAGACGCAATACGTAAGTTTTTAAATGGGATTTTGTGTATTGTTAAAATCATAGTGCTTACCGCGATTGCCTATTATTTTATGTCGTAATAAGAAGCGGGTTTCCCGCCCCGGGAGGAGGTATTCCCCGCGGGCGCGGGGATTGCAACGGCTACTATAACAAGTACGGATTATTAAATAAAGAAAAGCAAAATCTAAAGCAGAGGGAAAGATGACCGCAGGTGGGAGGTTTATGGTGAGAGGAAAAGCAATAGATAAAGGGGGAGAATTATAGAAAACCGGCAGTGGAAAGGAAAAAGAGCGACAAGACATAACCACTGAAGAAGTTTTGACCAGTATTGTATGATGTCAAGTGTTGTTTTTAGGCAATGGGTAAAGTTGGAAATTATAGAATATATTGGACAGATAAAGGTGTTGATTTGGTAGGGTGTGAATAGTTTATTTAATAGGGTGGGGTAGAGGAATAAAATTATGAAATCTTATTATAAATACTGGGGCAAGGCGACCGCAAAAGAAGACGGTACGCATGATTATCACCTGTTGGTGTATCATTGTCTGGATGTGGCGGCGGTGGGCTCTTGTTTTTTAAAGAAAAACAATACTCTTTTGTCGTCATTTTCAGAAACAATAAAATTTTCTCAAGTGTAATAGCTAGTATTTGATCTGACACTTCATATATTTTAAGCCACCTTTTC